>CAMWWU010000037.1 GCA_947178025.1 uncultured Alistipes sp.
AAAGCAAGCTCGCTTGCATTTTTTCCGAGGCGCAGTATCTTCGGCGCAGCCAAAGAGACGAATAAGCGGGGGCAAAAGCAAACCTGCTTGCAATTTGCCGAGCGGGAGTATCTAAGACCGCAGCCCGAGATTGCGTAAAGTCGGGCGCAGAAGCCGAGTATTCGCCCGATCGGGCCGGGATGGCAGAGCGCAGGGCCTCGAAAAAGCGCCTGCCGGTGCAAGATCCGGAATCGGGGTAGTTTTTTCGGGGATCCGGTTATGGGGCGTTCCGCCGAAAAATCGTATTTTTGCATCGCACAAATCCGAACGAATGATGAAAACGATAATTGGAGCAGTCTATGGAGGCGAACGTCCGCTCTTCGCCTCGCACGATCTGCGGTTGGAGCGGGTCGTGATCGAGCCCGGGGAGTCGGCGCTCAAGGAGTGCAGCCGGATCGAAGCCGAGGAGTGCGAGTTCAGGGGCAAGTACCCCTTCTGGCATGTCGACGGCTTCACGGTGCGCAACTGCGTTTTCCGCGAGGGAGCACGCGCTGCGCTCTGGTATTCGCGCAATTTGGTGATGACCGACACGCTGGTCGAGGCGCCGAAGATGTTCCGCGAGATGGAGAATCTGCGTCTGGAACGGGTCCGCATCCCCGATGCGCAGGAGACGCTGTGGCACTGCCGCGGCGTGGAGCTGCGGGAGGTCGAGGTGGCGCACGCCGACTATCTCTTCATGCACAGCGCCGATATCCGGATCGAGAACTATCGCCAGCAGGGCAACTACTCGTTCCAGTATTGCCGCAACGTCGAGATCCGCAACGCCGTGATCGACTCGAAAGACGCTTTCTGGGGCACGGAGGACGTGACGGTCTACGACTCGGAGCTGACGGGCGAATACCTCGGCTGGCACTCGAAGCGGCTGCGGCTCGTGAATTGCCGGATATCCGGCACGCAGCCGCTCTGCTATGCCGCGGACCTCGTGCTCGAAAACTGCACGATGGCCGACGATTGCGACCTGGCGTTCGAGAACGCCACGGTGCGGGCTACCGTGAACGGACCGATCCGCAGCGTGAAGAATCCCCGCAGCGGGTCGATCACGGCCGGTGATTTCGGCCAGATCATTCTCGATGAGCATATCAAGGCCCCGGCCGACTGCGTGCTGAAGCGGTGGGGCGAGTAGCGCATAAGGAGGAGCTGCTGGCACGGATCCGCGACGGCGCGCCGCTGACGCTCCGGCAGCAGCTGCGTCTGACGCTGCTGCTGAGTTTTCCGGCCGTGCTGGCACAGCTCTCGTCCGTCGTCATGGAGTATATCGACGCGGCGATGGTCGGCTCCCTGGGGGCCGATGCCGCGGCGTCGATCGGGCTGGTCGCCTCCTCGACGTGGCTCTTCTGGGGGCTCTGCACGGCGTCGGCCATCGGCTTCTCGGTGCAGGTAGCCCACCGCATCGGCGCCAGCGACCGGGACGGGGCGCGGTCGGTGCTGCGGCAGTCGCTCGTCGCCGTGACGCTCTTCGGCGTCGCGCTGCTCGCTATCGGAACGGCCGTCGCCGGGCGGCTGCCCGTGTGGCTGGGCGGAGGGCCGGCGATCGTCCGCGATGCGACGGTCTACTTCCGCATCTTCGCGCTGTCGCTTCCGGCGCTTCAGCTCAACTACCTGGCCGGCAGTATGCTGCGGTGCAGCGGAAACATGCTCGTCCCGGGGCTGCTCAACGTGGGGATGTGCCTCCTGGACGTCGTGTTCAACGCCCTGCTGATCTTTCCTGCGCGGAGGGTGTGCATCGCCGGCTGCTGCCTGCCGATCCCGGGTGCCGACATGGGCGTTGCCGGGGCGGCGTTGGGCACGGGGCTTGCGGCTGCCGTCACGGCCGGGGCGATGCTGTGGTATCTCTGGTACCGCTCGTCGGAACTTCGTCTGGCTGGGACGCGGGGGAGCTTCCGGCTGCGCCGCGACACCCTGCGGCGTGCGCTGCGCATCGGGCTGCCGATGGGGGCCGAACACGCCGTGCTGTGCGGTGCGCAGATCCTGACGACGGTGATCGTGGCGCCGCTCGGCGCCGCGGCGATCGCCGCGCACGCTTTCGCCGTGACGGTCGAGAGCCTCTGCTACATGCCGGGACACGGCATCGCCGATGCCGCCACGACGCTCGTCGGCCAGTGCCTCGGGGCCGGCCGGCGGGAGCTGACGCGGCGTTTCGCCCGCATCACGGTCGGCACGGGCGTGGTCGTGATGACCGTCATGGGAGCCGTGATGTACGGCCTGGCCCCCGCGATGATGGGAATCATCACGCCCGACGCGGCGATCCGCGAACTGGGTGTCGCGGCGCTGCGCATCGAGGCCTTCGCCGAGCCGATGTTCGCTGCCTCGATCGTGGCTTACGGCGTCTTCGTCGGGGCGGGCGATACGCTCGTGCCCTGCGCGATGAACCTCGGCAGCATCTGGGCCGTGCGGCTGACCCTCGCTGCGCTGCTGGCCCCGACGATGGGGTTGCAGGGCGTATGGGTGGCCATGTGCGTCGAACTCTGCTTCCGGGGGGCGATCTTCCTCGTGCGGCTGCGGCGGGAGACATGGATCAAATTACCGAAATGATATGACATACGATTTCGATGAACTCGTTCCGCGACGCGGAACGAACTGCATGAAGTGGGATGCCTCCGATGGGGAGGATATCGTCCCGATGTGGGTCGCCGACATGGATTTCCGGACGGCCCCCTGCGTCGTCGAGGCCCTGCGCCGCCGCGTGGAGCACGGCGTATTCGGCTATACGCAGATCCCGGCGGCCTATTGGGCGGCTGTCGCGGAGTGGTTCTCGCGGCGCCACGGCTGGGCGATCGACCCGCAGACGATCATCTGCACGACGGGTGTCGTGCCGGCGCTCTCGGCCATCGTGAAGGCGATGACCCGTCCCGGCGACCGGGTGCTGGTGCAGACCCCGGCTTACAACTGTTTCTTCTCCTCGATCCGCAACAACGGCTGCGAGCTGCTTGCGGCGCCGCTCGTGTACGATCCGGCGGGCTACCGCATCGACTTCGAGGCGCTCGAAGCGGCGGCTGCCGATCCGCGGACGAAGCTGCTGCTGCTGTGCAATCCGCACAACCCCGTGGGGCGCGTCTGGACGCGCGACGAGTTGCAGCGCATCGGCGACATCTGCCTGCGGCACGACCTCTTCGTCGTCGCCGACGAGATTCACTGCGAGCTGACGATGCCCGGCTTCCGCTATACGCCCTACGCCACGCTCGGCGGCGAGTACGCCCGGCGTTCGGCGGTCTGCGTGTCGCCCTCGAAGGCCTTCAATATCGCGGGTTTGCAGATCGCCAACATCATCGCTCCGGACGACGACGTGCGGCGGCGGATCGACCGGGCCATCAACGACAACGAGGTCTGCGACGTCAATCCGTTCGGCGTGGAGGGGCTCATGGCCGCCTACGGCGAAGGGGCCGGGTGGCTCGACGCCCTGCGCGGCTACCTGCTGGAGAACTACCGCTGCGTGCGGGCTTTCTTCGCCGAGCGGCTGCCGCAATACCCCGTGCTGCCGCTCGAAGGGACCTACCTCGTGTGGGTCGACTGCCGGGCCGCGGGCGTCGGCTCCGCGGAGCTGGCCGACCGGCTGCTCGCCGAAGGGCGGGTGCGGGTCAATCCCGGCGCGATGTACGGCCCCGGCGGCGAGGAGTTCCTGCGTCTGAATATCGCCTGCCCGCGCGCCCGGCTCGAAGAGGGGCTGGAGCGGATCGGACGGGTATTGAACGATCGGTCATGAAGTTCCGTACCGAGATCGAGCCGATGCGCCTCGCGGCGACGATCGGCTATGAAAACCGCATCCTGACTCTCGGCTCCTGCTTCGCGGAGCATATCGCCGGACAGCTCGCGGCGGCGAAGTTCCGCGTCGTGAGCAACCCTACGGGGATTCTGTTCAACCCGCTCTCGGTCGTCGCGGCGTTGCGCGGCTACGCGGCGCCCGTCCGGCGCGAGGAGCTGCACACCGACGGCGAGCGATGGTTTCACTACGGATTCCACGGCGATTTCTCGGACCGCGATCCCGCTGCGGCGCTGCGCCGCATGAACGAGGCCCGGGAGGCGGGTGCCGCGGCGCTCGCTGCGGCCGATCGCGTGATCGTCACGTTCGGCACGGCATGGGTCTACGAGCGGCAGGGCGAGGTCGTCGCCAACTGCCATCGCCGTCCCGCCGCGGAGTTCGTGCGGCGCCGACTCACGGTCGGGGAGATCGTCGAGGCGGTAGCCGGGGCGGTCGAAGGGGCGCTCGCCGGCAAGCGGATCATCCTTACCGTCAGCCCCGTGCGGCACCTGGGAGACGGTCTGGCTGGCAATGCCCTCTCGAAAGCCGTGCTGCGTCTGGCGGCCGAGGAGCTTGCCGCGCGTTGCGGGGAGGTGGAGTACTTCCCGGCCTTCGAGATCCTGACGGACGATCTGCGCGACTACCGGTTCTATGCCGACGACCTGGTGCATCCCGCGCCGCAGGCCGTCGCCTACATCCGCGAAAAGTTCTTCGAGGCGGCGCTCTCCGCCGGTGCCCGGCAAGTGCTGCCCGAGGTCGAAGCCGTCGTCGCGGCCGCTGCGCACCGGCCGCGCGATCCCCGCAGCGAGGCGCATCGGAGCCTGTGCCGCCGTATGCTGGAGCGCATCGCTGCGCTGCCCGAAGTCGATTTCTCGGTCGAATCGGCATATTTCCGACGATGTATCGAAATAAATTCGTAAATTTGCGATCTATCCGTTCGCGTACATGAAGCACAAGATCGTTCTGCTCGCAATAGCCGTTCTGACGGCCTTCGAAATCCAGGCGGCGAAACCCCGCCTGATCGTCAACCTCGTCGTCGGCTCGATGCGTGCCGAGGACCTGGACCGTTACGCCGAGAACTTCGGCGAGGGCGGATTCCGGCGTCTGACGGAGGGAGGCACCCGCTATACCGACAGCCGTTACGACTGCTTGCAGACCACGACGCCCGTGTCGCTCGCCACGCTCTCCACGGGGGCCCTGCCCTCGACCCACGGCGTGATCGGAAGCCGCTGGATCGACTATACGTCGAATGCCCCCGTCGTGCTGACCGAGGGGCGCTACGGCCCGGGCCCCGACCAGCTGATCGCCCCGACGCTCTCGGAAACGCTGCTCCGGCAGGCGCCCGGAAGCCGGGCCGTGACCGTGGCTGCCGACGCCGAGTCGGCCGTCGTCACGAGCGGCCGCGGCGGCGACTGCTACTGGCTCGACGAGCATTGCGCCTGGGCTACGTCGCTCTCGTATACCACGCTGCTCCCCGAGTGGATCTCGCGCAGCAACCGCGAGCGCTACAACCTCTCCTATGTGGCCGAGGAGTGGCGCACGCTCTTCGACCGCAGCCGCTACCGCAATACGCGCCACTGGGACATCACCCTGACGGGCAAGACGAAGCGGGAGGCGGACGAGCCGGGTACCGGACGCATCCGGCCCGCCACCGACTACGAGCGGATGCGCTACACGCCGGCCGGCAATACGGCTGTGCTGGGATTCGCCAAGCAGGCGATCGCCCAGTTCGGGCTGGGGGCCGACACGACGCCCGACCTGCTGAATATCTGCCTGGATGCTTCGCGCTGCATCGTCGAGGCCTACGGGCCCGAATCGGTCGAGGTCGAAGACATGTACTACCGTCTCGATCGCGACCTGGCCGATTTTCTCACGTTCCTCTTCGCCCAGGTCCGCAACGGCGAGGTGCTGGTGGTCCTGACCTCCGATCACGGCACGAGCCCCTCCTACGACTGCGGCGAGCAGCCGGCCGAGCGCTTCAACGCCCGGCAGTTCGAGGTGATCGTCAACAGCTTTCTCAACGTGCGCTACGGTACCGGGCAGTGGGTCGTCGCTTATGAGGACAAGTGCCTTTGGCTCAATCACAATCTGATCTACGAACGGGGGCTCGATCTGGCCGACGTGCAGAACGAAGTGGCGATCTTCGCCATGCAGTTCGGCGGCGTGTCGCACGCGCTGGCTGCTACGGCGATGCGCATGAGCTACTTCGGCAGCGGCTACGCCCGCAAGATGCAGAACAGCTTCTACCCGCGGCGCTCGGGCGACGTCGTGCTCAACCTGATGCCCGGCTGGATCGAGGAGCGCGAACGCTGCGTCTCGACGTCGGGCTCGATGTACGGCTACGACACGCAGGTGCCGCTGATCTTCTACGGCACGGGCGTAGGTCCCCGGCGCGTCGGCCGGCGCGTGGAGATGACCGCCGTCGCTCCGACGCTCGCCCATGCGGCCGGCATCGCCGAACCGGCGGCTTCGGAGGGCGAGGTGCTGGAGGAGATCGTGGATTTATGACAGACCGTAAACGCAACACACATATATGGACAAGATACAAGAAGAGATCATCGAGGAGTTCTCGGTATTCGACGACTGGCTCGACAAATACGACTACCTGATCGGGTTGGCCGAGACGCTGCCCGCGATCGCTCCGGAGCACCGCACTGAGCAGTACCTCATCCAGGGCTGCCAGTCGCGCGTCTGGATCGACGCCCGCATGGAGGAGGGCCGGATCCGCTTCACGGCCGACAGCGACGCCATCATCACCAAGGGAATCATCGCATTGCTGATCCGTGTGCTCGACGGCCGCACGCCGCGCGAGGTGCTCGATACGGAACTCTACTTCATCGACGCCATCGGACTGAGCGCCAACCTCTCGCCGACCCGTTCCAACGGACTGGCGGCGATGGTCAAGCAGATGCGGCTCTATGCGCTGGCGTTCGCGAGCAAGGCTTAAAAACGAAACGATCATGACACCCGAAGAGATATTGCAGGTCGAGAAGGAGATCGTCCTGACGCTGAAAAATATTTACGACCCCGAGATTCCGGTCAACATCTACGATCTGGGGCTGATCTATGAAATCGACTTCACGCCCGATGGCGTGGCGACGATCCGCATGACGCTCACGGCTCCCAACTGCCCGATGGCCGACATGTTGGTCGAGGATGTGAACCAGCAGGTGGCGAAGGTCCGGGGCGTGACGTCGGTGAACGTCATTCTGACGTTCGACCCCGTGTGGGACAAGAGCATGATGTCCGAAGAGGCGCTGTTGGAACTCAATCTGTTGTAATGGGATGATCGTGGAGGAACCAGCGGTTTTGCAGCGTATGCAGGAGGCAGTGGGCAACTGTTGTTGCGCTCCGCTGCTGGCGGAGCTCGACCCCGTGCTTCGTGTGGATCTGCTCAACAGGCTGTTCTTCGACCGGCTCGAACACAAGATGGGCATCGTCGACCGGCTCCGCAAGCAGGCGAACGACAACTGGAACCAGACGTTCTATCTGCTCTATTTCCGCACGCTGGGCGACAGTCAGAACCAGGCGGCTTTCCTCACGCTGGCCGAGACGGTCCGTTACGGTCAGTTGCTGTGGGAGCGGCAGAAACCCCATGTCGTCGAGGCGATGCTGCTCGGGGCTGCGGGGCTGTTGTCGCTCTATCCCCAGGACGACTATACGCGCATGTTGCGGCGCGAGTTCGACAACTGCGCCCAGAAGTACGGCTTTCGGGCGATGCAGCTCGGCGACTGGAAGTTCGGCAAGATGCGGCCGGTCAATCATCCCGTGCTGCGGCTGGCGGAGGCTGCGGAGTTCTTCTCGCAGGACGAGTTCGTGCTGAACCGCACGCTGCAATGCCGCACCGAGAGGGATGTCCGCGAACTCTTCTGCATCGAGGCGCCCGAATATTGGCGCACGCACTATCTGCCGGGCGTCGAGAGCGACGAGCGCCCCAAGCGCATCGGGAGGGACAAAGCCAATATCATAGGCATCAATCTGGTCGCCGTGCTTCAGTACGCCTATGGCTGCTACATGGGCAAGGAGGAGCTGCGGGGCAATGCACTGGAGCTGCTCGAATCGCTCGAACCCGAACGCAATCACTTCATGAAGCGTTGGGAGGCGCTCGGATTCGCTCCGGCCAACGCGTTCGAATCGCAGGCCCTGTTGCAACTGACCAAGAATTTCTGCATCCTGAAGCGCTGCGACCGATGTCCCGTCGGACATTGTATTCGCTGTGTCGCCGAGAAAAAAGAGAAAGTAAATTCGAAGCCGAAGAACGATCGAAAGTAAGAACTGCGGACCGCAGCTTGTGCGAATCCTCCGCGGGCAGCCCTCCCTTTTCGGCATATTCCGGCTCCTCGGGCCGTGCGGGTCGCAGCCTCCCGGTGCGGAGGTTTGCCTCGCGCTGCTTGCGGAAGCCTTCGCAGGCTGTTGCCCGAAACTTCGTTTTTCTCTTCGTACTTTTTGGCCGCAAAAAGTACCGAAAACTCTCCCGACGGATTCCTCCGGCTACTTCGGGCGTCCTAACGCTGGCTCCGGGCGCCTATTCGCGGGTTTGCAAGCAAACCGGCCCCTTCGCTCGCGCTTTTAGTCCGCCCTGCGTTCGACGCCTCGGAATCGAGTCGGGATGCTCGGCGGCTCTTCGAGCCATCTATCTATTGGTTGCGATCGTCTTTTTAGCCGTGCGGACCGCAGCCTCCCGGGGCGGAGGTTTGCCTCGCGCTGCTTGCGGAAGCCTTCGCAGGCTGTTGCCCGAGAGGAACTTGGCCGGCGGCAAGAGCCAATAGGGGATGGCTCCTTATCGAGAGGGCCGCACCCGGTCAGGTACGGCCCTCTCGATAAGGTCTGGCGGGTAGATTCAGCGCTCCACCCTTAATTCTGAGGCGTATTTTCGCCGCTATTGCCGCTGTTCCCTCCGTTGCTGCGGCGGTGGCGGCGTCCGCCGCGATGACGGCGCTTGCGGTCGCGCGATCCGCGGTTGCCCTCGCCGCGTCCCGAGGCGTGGTCGTTGTCCGGCAGTCCGGCAGCCTGAGAGGCAGCCTGCTGCGGTGCCGTCTGCGGAGCTTCGGCCGGAGCCGCTGTTTCGCTGCGCTTGCCGCGGGCTTCCGAACGGCCGCCCTTGCGTCCGTCGCCGCGACCTCGGCCACCCGAAGTGCGTCCGCCTCCACGGCCTCCACGGCCTCCGCGTCCCCGGTTCTCGTCGGGAGCGTATTTCGGTCCTTCGCCTACCGATTCGGGCAGCTCGGCCTTGCGGATCTCCCGCTCGATGAACTTCTCGATGCGGTGGAATTTGCCCTGCTCCTCCTCGTTGACGAACGTCACGGCGGCACCCGTCGCCGCAGCACGGGCCGTGCGGCCGATGCGGTGGATGTAATCCTCGGGATCGTGCGGCACGTCGTAGTTGATGACCAGTCCGATATCCTCGATGTCGATGCCGCGGGCCACGATATCCGTAGCCACCAGGATGTTGATCTTGTTGTTCTTGAAGGCGAGCATCACCTCCTCGCGCTGCGCCTGCTCCAGGTCGGAGTGCATCGGCGCGACGTCGAGTTTCATGCGCTTGAGCGTGTGGGCCAGCTCCTTGACCTTCATTTTCGACGAGGAGAAGATGATCGTCTTCGAGTCGGTCGGCTCGGCGAACATCTCGCGGATGATCCCCAGCTTCTGGCTCTCGTAGCAGACGTAGGCCGACTGGTCGATCGCCTCGTTGGGTTTCGAGATGGCGATGTTGACCTCGGCCGGATCGCGCAGGATGGTCTTGGCCAGCTCGCGGATCTTGGGCGGCAGCGTCGCCGAGAACATGATCGTCTGCCGCTCCTTGGGCATGTAGGAGACGATCTTCATGATGTCTTCCGAGAAACCCATGTCGAGCATGCGGTCGGCCTCGTCGAGGATCAGGCACTCGACGTGCGAGAGGTCGACGCCGCTGTTTTGCAGGTGGGAGATCATGCGGCCCGGGGTGGCGATCACCACGTCGGAGCCCATGAGCATGCCTTTCTTCTGCACGTCCCAGCCCTTGCCGTCGCCGCCGCCGTAGACGACCGTCGTCGATACGGGCAGGTAGTACGAGAAGCCCTGGAACTGCTGGTCGATCTGCTGCGCCAGCTCGCGCGTCGGCACGATGATGACCGACTTGACCACGTTGTCTTCGTTACCCTCGATGAGCAGCCGGTTGAGCAGCGGCAGCGTGTAGGCCGCCGTCTTGCCCGTGCCCGTCTGGGCGCATCCGATGATGTCGCGCCCGGAGAGGATCACCGGAATCGTGTGCTCCTGTACGGGGGTCATCTCGTGAAAATTCATATCGTAGAGACCGTCGAGAATCTCCTCTTCCAAATCCAGTTCGTCGAATCGCATGGAAAATTTCCTGTTTTTTAATTGTTGATTTCTTCGCCGAGGAGTGTTGCCGGCGTACAACCCGTGATGCGGACCCGCACGTAGTCGCCCACGCGATGGTCCCCGCGGTCGAAGACCACGACTTTGTTCTGCGACGTGCGGCCCGAAAGCTGACGGGCGTCGCGCCGTGATTCGCCCTCGACCAGCACCTCGAACTCCCGCCCCACGTCGCGCAGGTTGCTCGCGTGACCCAGTTCGTTCTGCAAGGCGATGATCTCCTGCAGGCGGCGCGACTTCACCTCGTCGGGCACGTCGTCCGGCAGGTGCTTGTGCGCGAAGGTGCCGGGGCGCTCCGAATACTTGAACATGTAGGCGAACTCGTAGCCCACCTCGCGCATGAGCGAGAGGGTCTGGCGGTGCTCCTCCTCCGTCTCGCCCGAGAAGCCGGCGATCAGGTCGGTCGTCACGGCGCAGTCGGGCAGATAGCGGCGGATGGCGGCGACCCGGTCGAGGTACCATTCGCGCGTGTATTTGCGGTTCATGCGTTCGAGCATCGACGATGCGCCGGACTGCGCCGGCAGGTGGATCGCCCGGCAGATGTTGGGCATCGAGGCCATCGTCTCCAGCAGGCGGTCGCTCATGTCCTTGGGGTGCGACGTCGCGAAGCGGACCCGCAGCAGCGGCGAGATCGACGCGACGCGGCGCATCAGCTCCGGGAAGTCGACTTCGCCGAAGCGGTAGGAGTTGACGTTCTGCCCGAGCAGCGTCACTTCGCGGTAGCCGTTCTCGAAGAGCGAGCGGGCTTCGGCGACGATGGTCTCTGCGTCGCGGCTCCGCTCGCGGCCCCGGGTGTAGGGTACCACGCAGTAGGAGCAGAAGTTGTTGCAGCCGCGCATGATCGAGACGAAGGCGCTCACGCCGTTGCGGTCGAGGCGCACGGGCGCGATCTCGGCGTAGGTCTCCTCGGTCGAGAGCAGGACGTTGATCCCCTTGCCGCCCGCCTCGGCCTCGCGGACCAGACGCGGCAGGTCGCGGTAGGTGTCGGGACCCGCCACGATGTCCACCCCGCGGGGCCCTTCGACGAGCTGCTCCTTGAGCCGCTCGGCCATGCAGCCGATGATGCCCACGACGAGCGACGGCCGCGCCTTGCGGTAGCGCTTCATCTCGGCCAGCCGCCCCCAGATGCGCTGCTCGGCGTTGTCGCGGATCGAGCAGGTGTTGATGAGAATGACGTCGGCCTCTTCGATCCGGTCGGTGTAGACGTAGCCTTCGCGCTGCATCACCGACACGACGATCTCCGTGTCGCCGACATTCATCTGGCAGCCGTAGGTCTCGACGAAGAGTTTTCGTCCGGCGCCCTGGAGCGGGTGCAGCGTATTTGCGTTGATTTCCAGTTTCTTCATAATTC
The DNA here is from genome assembly GCA_947178025.1 of uncultured Alistipes sp. Taxonomy (GTDB): domain Bacteria; phylum Bacteroidota; class Bacteroidia; order Bacteroidales; family Rikenellaceae; genus Alistipes. The sequence continues at coordinate 11,499 of CAMWWU010000037.1, forward strand.
GGTCGGCCGGTTATTCGGCTTGCAGGGCATCCTTGTCGGGGAAGGGCTTGAAACCCTCGCCGTAGGTGTCGTAGGCGTCGGTCACCACGACGAACGCCTTGGGGTCGATATCCTTGATCTTGTGTTGCACGAGGTGCACCTCCTTGCGGCTCACGACCAGGAAGATCATCTCGCGCTGGGCGTCGGTGTACATGCCCCGCGCCTTGATGTAGGTCGCGCTGCGGTCGAGGTCCTCGATGATGAAGCGTTTCAGATCGGCGTGGTGGTCGCTGATGATGAAGAGCAGCTTGTCGTAGGAGGCGCCGTCGAGCATGTAGGCCACCACGCGCGAAGAGATGTAGATCGTGATGAGCGAGTAGAGCGTCAGCATCCAGCCGTTCGAAGCCGCCTCGTCGAGTCCCAGTCCGAAGCCGATGACCACCAGGCCGGAGAGCACGACGAATCCGTCGGCCAGGAAGATGCCCGTCGAGAACTTGATCCCCGCGAACTTCTGGAGCAGCATGCCCACGATGTCCGTACCGCCCGTCGTGGCCTGCTGGCGCACGACGATGCCCAGACCCACGCCGATGAGCACCGAACCGGCGATGCAGGCGAGCAGCAGGTCGTCCGACAGGTCGAGCCGGCCGCCCAGCAGCAGGGCCGGATCGAGCGATTCGACGGCCTGTGCGTCGGGATAGATGGCCCGGGTCAGGAGGTTCATGAAGCCGGGCGTGTAGAGCGCCGCGAGCACGGTGCGCACGCCGAACTGCCGGCCGAAGATGAGCAGTGCGACGATCATCAGCGGAATGTCGAACATGTAGCCGAACGTACCCACCTGCACCGAGGGGAAGATGTTGTGGAGTACGATGCCCATGCCGTAGACGCCTCCCGGCACGAATTTGTAGGGGTTGATGAAGAACACGAAGCCGGAGCCCATGATCGAACACCCCAGGAAAATCAGAAACCACGAGCGCCACCAGGCCCACGTGCCCATCGGTTCGAGCAACTTTTTCGCTGTCATAGATATCGAGTCGTTTTCCCGGTCGGCGGAATGTCTGCGGCGTTCCGCATGCCGGCCGGAGTTCATCCGTGCAAAGATACGATATTTCTCCGAAAAACCGGGTTCGGATCGCAGCGATTTTGACGCCGGGACTTTCCGATCCGGATTTTTTGTCTATATTTGCATATGAAAACAACGAAAAAAAGATGATTCTGACCATTTATACCGCTACGACCATGATCGTTCTGGCCTATCTGCTGGGCTCGATTCCGAGCGCCGTGTGGATCGGCCGCAAGTATTACGGCATCGACATCCGCGAGCACGGCTCGAAAAATGCCGGAACCACCAACATGCTCCGCGTGCTGGGACGCCGCGCCGCCCTGCCCGTCTTCGCCCTCGACTTCCTGAAGGGATTCGTCGCCGTGACGGTCATCGAACTGATGCAGTACGACGATCTGATCGGCCACAACGACATCATCAACCTCAAGATCGGCGCCGTCTTCGCCGCCGTGCTGGGGCATATCTTCCCCGTATTCGCCGGATTCCGCGGCGGCAAGGGCGTGGCGACGCTCGTCGGCGCCGTCACGGGCATCTATCCCCCGGCGGCTCTGCTCTGCTTCGGCGTGTGGCTCGTGGTGCTGATCATCTCGCACTACGTGTCGCTCTCGTCGATGATCGCCGGCTGCTGCTTCCCGGTCTTCACCTTCATTTCGCCCAAGGTCAACGGTTCGTGGACGTTCTGTACCTTCTCGGTGGTGATCGCCGTGCTGCTGATCGTCACCCATCGCAAGAACATCAAACGGCTGTGGGAGGGCTGCGAATCGAAAATCTACATCTGGCGGCCGCGGCGTGTCGCGAACCCGCCCGAAAACAGCGACCGAGCTCCGAAACGATAGCTCGGCGGCCATAACCCCACATCCGCGCCGAGGCGGCGCCCCCTGCCCATGCTACAGGAGAATCTGATCAAACTCTACGAAAAGAGTTTCCGCGACAACCGCGAACTTCCGGCTCTGACCGACTACTTCAAGAACGAGACTTTCTCGTACTACGAGATGGCGAAGGAGATCGCCAAGCTCCACATGATCTATAAGAAGGCCGGCATCCGCCAGGGCGACAAGATCGCGCTGATCGGCCGCAACAATCCCCGCTGGTGCATCACCTACATCGGCACGATCACCTACGGCGCCGTGATCGTCCCCATTCTCCAGGACTTCACGCCGGCGGACGTGATCCACATCGTCAACCACTCGGAGAGCCGCCTGCTCTTCCTGGGCGACAACTTCTGGGACGTGATCGAGGAGGACCAGATCAAGCAGGTCGAGGCCGTCTTCTCGCTGACCGACTTCCACGTGATCTACGAGCGCGACGGCAAGTCGCTCACCAAGTTCCAGCGCGACATCCTGACCAATTACCGCACGAAGTATCCGCGCGGCTTCAGCGTCAACGACATCCGCTATCCCGACATCCCGAACGACCGCATCATCCTGCTCAACTACACGTCGGGCACCACGGGCTACTCGAAAGGCGTGATGCTCACCGTGAACAACCTCACGGGCAACGTCCTCTTCGCCAAGGAGGCCGTCAATACCCAGACCGGCACGCAGTATTTCCAGCGGGGCGGCCGCACCCTTTCGTTCCTGCCGCTGGCCCACGCCTACGGCTGTGCGTTCGATTTCCTGGCTCCGCTGGCCGTGGGCGGGCACATCACGCTGCTGGGGCGCATTCCCTCGCCGAAGATCCTGCTCGAAGCGATGGCCGTCGTCCGGCCCACGATCATCTGCTGCGTGCCGATGATCCTCGAAAAGGTCTACCGCAAGCAGGTGCTCCCGATGCTCGAAAAGGGACCGATGTCGATCGCCGTGAAGATCCCGCTGCTCAATTCGGCCATCTATTCGGTCATCCGCAAGAAGCTGATGGACGCCTTCGGCGGCAACGTCTCGATCTTCATCGTGGGCGGCGCCCCGATGAACCAGGAGACCGAATCGTTCCTGATGAAGATCCGTTTCCCGATCACGATCGGCTACGGCATGACCGAGTGCGCCCCGCTCATCAGCTTCGCCCCCGACAACGAGTTCAAACCGGGCTCGTGCGGCCGCTACCTGAAGGAGATGCTCGACGTGAAGATCGACTCTCCGGATCCGGAGCATACGGCGGGCGAGATCCTCGTGCGGGGCGAGCACGTCATGCTCGGCTACTACAAGAACGAGCAGGCCACGGCACAGGTGCTCGACGCCGACGGGTGGCTCCACACGGGCGATATGGGTACGATGGATCCCGACGGCACGCTCTACATCCGCGGCCGTTCGAAGACGATGATCCTCTCGGGCAGCGGACAGAACATCTACCCCGAGGAGATCGAAGACAAACTCAACAACATGTATATGGTCCTCGAATCGCTCGTGATCGACGCCGGCGGCGGCCGCCTGAAGGCGCTCGTGGTGCCCGATTACGAAGAGGCCGAGCGCGAAAGCGTCGACAAGAACGATCTGCCGGAGATCATGCAGCGAAACATGCAGGAGCTCAATGCCCAGCTGGCCGCCTACGAGCGGATCGCCGAAATCGTGGTCTATCCGACCGAGTTCGAGAAGACCCCCAAGCGCAGCATCAAGCGCTACCTGTACAGCCCGTCGCTGCTGAGCAAATAGGTCCGCGGCGAAGGTGCGTCGCCGTGTTCGAAAATCCGGTCGGAGCATTCCGACCGGATTTTTCTTTGCCGCACGGCGTCTATTCCGGCATCGTGCGGCGTCCGCGCAGGGCGAAGCGGACCAGGAAGTAGTTGACCGGGAAGGCGACGAGGAAGACGCATGGCGGGGCGAAGAGCTTCGGCACGCCGAGCCAGAGCCAGAGACGGAGCAGAATCAGTTCGTTGACCAGATTGATCAGGTGGGCTGCGAGAAACTTCCCGGCGCGGGTCCACGTGGGACGCACGCCGAAGGTGAAGTAGCTCGACAGGAGGAAGTTGCAGACGATGCTGACGCAGAATGCCCCGACGTAGGCCGCCTCGGGGATCAGCTCTTCGAATTGCAGGACCAGCAGCGTGTAGGTCGCATAGTTGATGCCCGTGGCGACGGCCCCCACGGCGGCGAAGCGCAGGAACGGATGTTCGTAGAGCCTGCGGAGGATATCCATCGGTCTATTCATCGAATCCCAGGTAGTTGCGGGTCGTTTCGAAGCGGCAGCCGGAGGCTTTGAGATTCCGGAGCAGCCGCTCGATTTTTCGTTGCAGCCGGAGGCCCGAGCAGCGGACCAGGTAGGCGGGGACGCCGAAAGCCGGTTCGCTCAGCCGGTCGGAGAACTCCCACGGGTGGAAATAGAGGTTCAGATGCCCGTCGCGGTGCAGGGCCGTGCGGGCGAGCAGTTCGTAAACCGGCAGCGGCAGCACATGCAGCGCGATCCAGAAGAGGGGAATGCGCAGGGGCCACGCCACGGAGGCGGGATAGACCGCGAGCCCCTCTTGCTGCGTGATGCCGCGCGGTGCGGAGAGGTGGTTGTAGCGCCCGGGGATCCAGGTGGGGTTGATCGAGGAGTCGTAGCGATAGCCTGCGGCCGCGAGCTCTCCGCAGGAGGCTGCGGCCAGGCGCGGCGCGCGGAAGCCGACGACGGTGCGGCCCGTGAGCGCTTCGAGCGTGCGTTTGGCGGCCGCCGGGTCCGATCCGGCGCCCGGGGCGTGGAAGAAGTCGTGTGAGGCGACTTCGTGTCCTGCGCCGACGATCCGGCGCAACAGCTCCGGGCGGTGCCGGGCGAAGTTGGCCGTAGTGTAGAACGTGGCCTTGAGCTCCAGCCGGTCGAGCAGGCCGAGCAGAAATTCCAGCCCTTCGGACGATACGTCGAGCTGGGTGTCGAGGTCGATCGAGCGGCCGCGTTCGAGCGGGAAGTCGAACTCCTCGATGTCGAATCCGAGTGTTACGGTCATAGGTGGCAGGCTATGCGGAAAAAGTTCTTCAATTCGCGCAGCAGCACGTCGCCCGACATGGCGGACATGACGACGCCGTCGCGCAGCGTGGTTCCGATCTCCTCGATCCGGAAGCGCCGGCGGTCGCGCGCCGAGAGCACCACGAACTCCGTGTCGAAGAGGAAGTCGTCGATGCGCGTGCGCAGCATCACCTCGCGGGCTCGGGGCGAGAGCCCTTTCAGGCCGCCCTGCGTGTCGGTGTAGGGGATGTCGAGGAAGAGCCGGTTGAGGGATTTCGAACCGTAGGACATCAGTTTGCGCAGCAGCGAGAGCTGCGAGTGGTAGCTTCGGTTGCGCACGGCGATCACCACGTCGCACCCTGCGAAAACCCGGTCGATGACCTCGCAGGTCGACCCGATTGCATAGGGCATGTCGATGTCGGTGTAGATCGTGTAGGGTGCCGTCGAGCGGGCGATGCCGGCGCGGATGGCAGCCCCTTTGCCGCCGTGGGGAATATCGACGATCTCGGCGTCGGAGATCGTGTCGAGCAGTTCGGCGTGCTCCTCGGGGCCGAAGCCTCGGGGCGAACCGTCGTTGGCGACGATCAGGTGCAGCCGCTGTTCGGGATAGCGGGCGCGCAGCATCGCGAGCGAGCCGTGCAGTTGGGCGATGAAGCCCGGTGCGGGGTTGTAGCAGGGGCACACGATGTCGAGCCGGTCGCCGGGACGCACGGTGCGGGGAGCTTCGGGTGTCGCCTCGGCGGCGGCGGGAAACTCCTCGACCGGCCGCAGGAACGTGAGCCACACCATGCGGAACCATGTGAACGAGAAGACGTAGACGTGGAGCCAGAGCGTCCGGGTGATGAACTGCATCACCGGCGTGGGGCAAATGACGTCGATGGGGACGAGCCCCAGGAGGATTAAATTGCTATATTGCAGGATTTTGTCGAGACGGCGAAATTCCCCCCCCCGACGGCTCTGGAGCCAGAGCGCGTAGCCGGTCAGCGCGACGACGTAGGTGTTTTTCTCGGCCGAGTCGCTGAAGAGGATGACCCAGGCCATCAGGATGCCGAGCGCCTGCACGCGGAAAGCGGCCGTCGACCACTTACGGAACGAGGCGAGGAAGAGCACGGCCAGCACGCCGAGCGATCCGATCTGCAACGGCCGGAAGTGGGCGAGCATCCACTCCGAGAAGGGTGCGGCGTAGAAGAGCGAGTCGAAGAGCGAGGCGGCCTGGTGCACCTGGAGGATAGCGATCCACTTGCCGTAGTAGTCGATCAGTCCCGCCGGGTCGAATTTCAGCAGCGGCAGGGCCAGCAGCCCGGCGCCGAGCAGCAGCGCATAGCCCGCATTCCGCCAGAAGCGCGGGTAGCAGACCAGCAGCGCCAGTTCGAAGATGCCGTAGATCTTCGTGCAGCCCGAGATCATGATGAGCAGCACGGCCCAGAAACCCCGTCCGCGTTCGAGCAGCGACCAGGCGAAGACGAAGAGATAGGCCACCGGCACGTTGTACTGGAACGAGAGGAGGCTCTGCCCCAGCACCGGGAGGGTGAAGAGGAAGATCCGGCACTTCTGTCGGTGGGTGAAGCGGTCGGGCAGCGTGAAGACGGCCGTGAAGAAGAGCGTGTAGTTGAACAGGTTCCACACGAACGGCCCGAGCCATCCGGGGAGCACGGCGAACGGCGTGAAGAGCACCGAGAAGGGCGGAGCGTAGAGGAAGTAGCGCAGGTGGGCCTGCATCCATTCGAGCGTGTAGGGCGAGATGCCGCGCCAGAAGTCGAGCGTCGAGTCGGCGAACGCGAGGTAGTTGAGGTGGCGTCCCCGCATGACTTCGAGCAGCGAGACGACGAATGCGATCAGCAGACCGAGCAGGTAGAGGTTTCGTTTGTTATAGAAAAACGACGTGCGCATGATTCGGTTCGGGTGGGTTGTTCGAAAGGCAAAGATAGTGAAAATACTGAAACAAAAAACAGCAGGGAATCTCACGATTGCCTGCTGCCCCGGAGGTTGCCCTCCAAAACTACTAACCCAAACTTAAATAAATGAAGAAACCTCACTGCGGTTGCTGCGCCGCAGCTGACTCGAAATGTTGCAAAGGCCGTGCCAAAAGAGATCCCCGCAGTCCGAAGGCTGCGGGGATTTTCCGTTCGTGTCATCTTTGGGCCGATAGAGAACAGCGGGCCTCATTTTTTCAGGAAGCGCCCTCCCGTGTTGGCATAGATCATGGCGCAGACGATGCCGGCCGGCATCCAGATGCGTCCTGCGAGCGCCAGCCCCCGTCCGGGCCACAGTTCGTCGGCGCCGAGCAGGGCCGTGCAGGCTGCGAGGTAGAGCATCAGCCACCCCGTGAAGCGGCACAGGGCCTGCCGGTCGTAACGCTCGCGCTCCTTTTTCGGCTGCGTGTTGTAGCCGGCGATCAGCCACGCACCCCGCCCCGAGAAAAAGAGCAGGGCCAGCAGCAGGAACACGGCGATGCCGATGCCGGCGGGGAGCAGGTCGGTCATGGGTGACGGTGGTTTTTACCTTGCCGGGCGGCAGCCTGCGGCGATTCTTGTTAATTGGCGAAGACTCCCGTGTAAGTCGACGGCGAGAGGGCCCGCAGCTCCTCCTTCACGCTTTCGGCGACGTCGAGCGTGTCGATGAACGCGGCGATCGACTCGTGCGTGATGTGGGTGTTCGTGCGCGTGAGGGCCTTGAGCGCTTCGTAGGGCTTGGGGAATCCCTCGCGGCGCAGGATCGTCTGGATGCCCTCGGCCACCACGGCCCAGTTGTTCTCCAGATCGCGGTCGAGCGCTTCGCGGTTGAGGATCACCTTGTTCAGACCCTTCATCAGCGAACGCATGGCGATCAGCGAGTGGGCCATCGGCACGCCGACGTTGCGCAGCACGGTCGAGTCCGTGAGGTCGCGTTGCAGGCGCGACACGGGCAGCTTGGCCGCCAGGTGGCCGTAGACGGCTCCGGCGATGCCGAAATTACCCTCGGCGTTCTCGAAGTCGATGGGGTTGACCTTGTGGGGCATGGCGCTCGAAC
>CAMWWU010000038.1 GCA_947178025.1 uncultured Alistipes sp.
CGTAGAGCTTCATCCGCAACGCCGCGGCGACGATCTCGATCATTCTGGTCGAGGGTGCCCGCGAGGTGGCGCTGGAGATGAACTCGCTCTCGAAAGGCCACTCGATGGCCGGCTGGCGCGTGGGCGTCGTCGTGGGCAAGAAAGAGTGGATCGACTCGATTCTGACCTTCAAGTCGAACATGGACTCGGGTATGTTCTATCCGATCCAGGCTGCCGCCGACACGGCATTGGCGCTCGGCAGCGAGTGGTTCGACGAGCTCAACGCGATCTATTACGGCCGCGAGAAGCAGGCCTATGCCCTGCTCGACGCGCTCGGCTGCAAGTATCGCCCCCATCAGGCCGGTCTGTTCGTCTGGGCCGAGCTGCCCGAGGATTACGAGGGCGACAGCTTCGCCTTCTCGGACGAGGTGATGGATAAGTGCGACGTGTTCCTGACCCCGGGCGGCATCTTCGGCTCGGAGGGCACGCGCTACATCCGCATCACGCTCTGCTGCCCCGAGGAGCTGCTCAAGAAAGCGACGGACAACATCGTAGCCAAATTCCGGAAATAGCCCCGGACGATCGCATGGATAACGGGCGGATGCTGCGGCGTCTGCCCGTTTTTACTTAGGAATCGGCCGACGGCACCTGGCAGCGCACTGCGAGAGAATATTTTTTGCCCGATGCCGTAACCTTTCCGCAGCATCCGCATCTAATTCGACGATGAAGTCACCGACGGATATGGAACTCGTGCAGCGTGTCGCAGCGGGCGACACGGAGGCGTTCGGCCTGGTGGTCGAGCGCTATTCGGAGCCGCTCTACAACCTGGCGCTGCGCATCGTGCGCGATCCGGCGCTGGCCGAAGACGTCGTGCAGGAGACATTCGTCCGTGCCTACGAACATCTGGACGGCTTCCGGGGTGCCAGCTCGCTGTCGACCTGGCTCTATCGGATCGCCTGCAACCGGGCGCTCGGCGAGTGCCGCCGCCGTCGCGGCATGCGGCTGGACGAGCGGACGAAGAGCCTTGCCGGCGAAGCGGACGCACCCCGTTATGACGACGAGACCGTGATGCGCATGCGCCGGGCCCTCGAACGTCTCGCCCCCGAGGAGCGGGCGCTGGTGACGCTTTTCTACGAGGAGGAGCGCCCCGTGGCCGAGATCGCCCGGATCGTGGGACAGACCGAAAACAACGTAAAAGTGAAACTGCACCGGATACGCCGCCGCATCCGGCAACATATGGAGGAGTGATTATGAAAGAGCAATACGGAGACGAAGCCCGGCTTCGCGAAACGATTCGCGCCGCTGCGCCCCGCCGCACGACGCCCCCGGGGCTCGAAGTACGCATCATGGCGCAGGTGAGGCTGCGCGAACGCCGCCGCCGCGAACGGCAGGCCATAGCCAGGATGGCTGTTTACGGACTGGGGCTGTCGGTCGTGCTGCTCGTCGTGCTGTGCACCGGCGCAATGGCCATCGACCTCCGCACGGAGTGGCCCGCCGCCCTGCTCCTCTCGGCCGGAGCCGTAGGGATGGCCCTGACGGCATGGAGCGACCGAAGTGCCGAAGTTTGGCGCAAACTGTAACCTTTCGCTGCCCGGAACATTCAATCAACGCATACGAAACCAAAAAAATGATTGCATTATGAGTCCTTATGAATTTAGTAGCGTGGTCCAACAACTGACCTGGACCGGAATCGCCTTCGGCATCATGGGATACTTCATCTATCGGGAGTGGGGTCGCCGCCGGGAGAGCATGATGATGCTGGAGCGCATGACGCCCGAACAACTGGCCGAAATCCGGCGCGTAGACGCCCAGATCGAAGCCGACCGCAAGCGGCGCAGCGCTGGAAACCTGTGGTTTCTGCGGCTGGGAATGGCCATCGTCGGGGCCGGATGCGGACTGCTCACGGGCTTGCAGTGTTTCTCGCACGAACTGGAGCGGACGATGCACAGCAATCTCGTTCCGGCCATCATCTTCAAGATCATCTCGATGACCGTCATCGGCATGGGCCTCTTCATCTTTCTGGAGTTTCTGATCGAACTCTGGTTGCGCCGAATGGAGAAGTAGCGGCAGCCTTTGCGAAAAAGAGTCGCCCCGATCGGAGTTTTCCGATCGGGGCGATTCGTCGTTTCGGGGTATGCTCCTACTCCACGACCCGGACTTCGGCGGCGGCAGCCTTCACGCGGTCGCGCAGCTCGTCGAGGTCGCTGCCGTGCGGCGCATAACCCACCACGACGCCCATGCGGCGGTTGACGCGGGCCGAGGGTTTGCCGAAGATGCGGATATCGAGACGCGGATCGGCGGCCAGCGCCTGCTCCACGCCCTCGTAGCGGGGGTTCGCGGCGATCGCGGCCGGCGAGAGAATCACGGCGCTGGCACCCATGCGCTCGAACGTGATCTCCGGAATCGGCAGTCCGAGCACGGCGCGCAGGTGCAGCTCGAACTCATTGAGGTTCTGCGTGCCGGCCAGCGTCACCATACCCGTGTCGTGAGGTCGGGGCGAGAGCTCGGAGAAGTAGACGCCGTTGTCGTGGCTGAGGAAGAACTCCACGCCCCAGATACCGGCACCGGTGAGCGCTTCGGTCACGGCTGCGGCCATGCGCTGCGCCTCGCGCAGATGTTCGGGCGAAATCTCGGGCGACTGGAAGCTCTCGCGGTAGTCGCCGCCCTTCTGCACGTGGCCGATCGGCGGGCAGAAAAGCGTCGGACCGTTCTTCTGCGTGACGGTCAGCAGGGTGATCTCGCTGTCGAAGCGGATGAACTCTTCGACGATCAGCTCGCGGATGTCGCCGCGCGAACCCTCGCAGCCGTACTGCCAGGCATGCTCCAGCTCCTCGGGGCCCTTGACGAGCGACTGCCCCTTGCCCGACGAGGACATGAGCGGCTTGACCACGCAGGGGAATCCGATCTTTTCCGCGGCCTCCTTCAACTCCTCGAAGCTCTTGGCATAGAAATACTTCGCAGTCTTGAGCCCGAGCTCCTGCGCCGCCAGGTCGCGAATCGCCTTGCGGTTCATCGTGAAGTTCACGGCCCGGGCGCTCGGCGTCACCCGGATGCCCTGCGCCTCGAAATCGTAGAGCCGCTCGGTGCGGATCGCCTCGATCTCGGGAACGATGACGTCGGGACGGTGCTTCTCGACAGCGGCGGCGAGCGCTTCGCCGTCCAGCATGTCGAACACTTCGCAGGCGTCGGCCACCTGCATGGCGGGAGCTCCCGCATAGGAGTCGCACGCGATGACGGTGCGTCCCAGACGCTGCGCGGCGATTACGAACTCCTTGCCCAGCTCGCCGGAGCCGAGCAACATGATTTTTTCGGTCATAACGGTTACTCTTCTACGATTCGGATGGAGATGATCTTGTCGCCGCGGCGGATGTCGTCGATGACGTCCAGCCCCTCGACCACCTGGCCGAAGCAGGTGTGGCGGCCATCGAGATGCTGCGTATTGGTGCGGTTGTGGCAGATGAAGAACTGCGAACCGCCCGTATCCTTACCGGCATGCGCCATCGAGAGCACGCCGCGGTCGTGGTACTGGCGGGGTGCCGAGGTTTCGCATTTGATCGTATAGCCGGGGCCTCCCGTGCCGTCGCCGCGCGGGCAGCCGCCCTGGATGACGAAATCGGGAATCACGCGGTGGAAAGTCAACCCGTCGTAGAAGCCATGCTCCGAGAGTTCGACGAAGTTGGCGACCGTGCCGGGCGTCTCCTGCGTGTAGAGTTCGGCTTTCATCGTACCCTTTTCGGTCTCGATGAGTGCATACTGTTTTTTGTCGGACATACGTATGATTGGATTTGGTGTGAAGCAATAGGAGCGTTCGAGCCGGGGATTTGCCGGCAGAAGCCAAACGGCATCGGAGGTTCGCTTCGTCACGGCGACGGCCGGTTCCTCAGCCTCGGAGCCGTGCAATCCTTCGGGGACCTGCAGACATCCGGCGCACAACGCCAGAACACACCACAGCACGAACATCCGCAGACGAATCATGGGACAAAGATAACAATAAGCGAGGGCAATGGCAAATTTATTTGTTCATTGCCGAGCGGGAGTATTTAAGGCGCAGCCGAAGTTACGAATAAGCGAAGTTTACTTGCAACCTCTGCGACACGGGCGTCTTCCGCTCGGCAACACAAAGCGACATCGCAGACTACCTCTACGCATACCGTCTTCGGCCCGCGTCCGTGCTCTTCCGAATCAAGTTCAGTCTGAGGTGAATGAATCGCGCATCGCCGGACTCGGACCGCGGCTGCGCGCACCGGATGCGTCTCCCGGCTCCGGCCTCTTATCCACCGGCGGGCGGACCGCAACGATCGTCCGCACTGCGGATATTTGCATCCGGCCGAAAGATTTATTTCCCCCGCCCCGCTCGTTTTACGCATTTTCTTGCTATATTTGTCAAGAACATTCTACAAACACAATCGCGTTATGGCTAAAATCAAAGGAACGATCGTCGTCGACAAGGAGCGCTGCAAAGGATGCGGGGTCTGCGTGGCTTCGTGTCCGTGCGACGTACTCTCGCTGTCGTCCGAGGTCAACGGCAAAGGCTATCCCGCAGCGCAGATGGCCGTCCCCGACGCATGTACGGGCTGCGCATCGTGCGCGGTGATCTGTCCCGACAGCTGCATCACGGTTTATCGTCAAAAATTCGAATAGGCTATGGCAGAGAAAGAGGTGAAACTGATGAAAGGCAACGAAGTGATCGCCCATGCCGCGATCCGCTACGGTTGCGACGGATATTTCGGCTACCCGATCACACCCCAGTCCGAAGTGATGGAGACGCTCATGGAGCTCAAGCCGTGGGAGACCACCGGCATGGTCGTACTGCAAGCCGAATCCGAAATCTCGTCGATCAATATGGTATACGGCGGCGCCGGCGCCGGCAAGCGGGTGATGACCTCCTCGTCGAGCCCCGGCATCTCGCTCATGGCCGAGGGCATCAGCTATCTGGCCGGAGCCGAACTCCCCTGCCTGATTATCAACTGCCAGCGCGGCGGTCCGGGTCTGGGTACGATCCAGCCCTCGCAGGGCGACTACTTCCAGGCCGTCAAGGGCGGCGGCCACGGCGACTACCATCTGATCGTCCTGGCCCCCAACTCCGTGCAGGAGATGCACGACCACGTGGCCGAGGCGTTCGATCTCGCTTTCAAATACCGCAACCCGGCGATGATCCTCGCCGACGGCGCCATCGGTCAGATGATGGAGAAAGTCGTGCTCGCACCGCAGCGTCCGCGCAAGACCGATGCCGAGATCGCGGAGGAGTGCCGCACCTGGGCCGCTACGGGCAAACCCGCCGGTCGCGAACGCAACGTCATCACGTCGCTCGAATTGCAGTCGGAGAAGATGGAGATCATCAACCAGCGGCTGCAAGCCAAATACAAAACGCTGGAAGAGAACGAAGTGCGCTACGAAGCGATCGACTGCGACGACGCCGACTACGTAATCGTGGCGTTCGGTTCGTCGGCCCGCATCTGCTCGGCGACGGTCGAAATGGCCCGTGCCGAAGGACTCAAGGTCGGCCTGCTGCGCCCCATCACGCTCTACCCGTTCCCGACGAAGCAGATCGCCCAGCTGGCCGCGCGCGGCGTCAAGGGCTTCCTCTCCGCCGAGCTCAACGCCGGACAGATGGTCGAGGACGTGCGGCTGGCCGTGAACGGCCTGGCTCCCGTCGCCCACTACGGCCGTCAGGGCGGCATGCTCTTCGCGCCCGACGAGGTACTCGCGGCGCTCAAGGAGAAACTGATCGACAAAAAGTAAGACTATGGCAGAGGTTGAAATCAAACAGGAGAACCTGGTTTACGCAAAACCGCGTCTCATTACCGATAACGTCATGCACTACTGCCCCGGTTGCAGCCACGGCACGGTGCACAAACTCATCGCCGAGGTGATCGACGAACTGGGCCTCGCCGAACGCACCGTGGGCGTCTCGCCCGTGGGTTGTTCGGTCTTCGCCTACAACTACATCGACATCGACTGGATGGAGGCGGCGCACGGGCGTGCGCTGGCCGTAGCTACGGCCGTCAAGCGGCTGAAGCCGGAGACGCTGGTCTTCACCTACCAGGGCGACGGCGACCTCTCGGCCATCGGTACGGCCGAGTCGATCCACGCCGCAGCGCGCGGCGAGAACGTCGTGGCGATCTACATCAACAACGCCATCTACGGCATGACGGGCGGCCAGATGGCCCCCACCACCCTGCTGGGCATGAAGACCGCGACGACCCCCTACGGACGCGACCCGCGGCTGAACGGCTATCCCTACAAGATCGCCGAGATGATGGCCCACCTCGACGGTGCCACCTACATCACGCGTCAGAGCGTCCACAAACCCGCCAACGTGCGCAAATGCAAGGCGGCGATCAAGAAGGCCTTCCAGCGCTCGATGGAGGGCAAGGGATTCTCGCTCGTGGAGGTCGTGTCGACCTGCAACAGCGGCTGGAAACTCTCGCCCGTGGCATCGAACGAGTGGCTCGAACAGAACATGCTGCCCTTCTACCCGCTGGGCGATATTAAGGAAGTAAAATAGCGCGAAGATGAAAGAGACGTTGATTATAGCAGGATTCGGAGGACAGGGCGTCCTCTCGATGGGTAAGATTCTGGCCTACTCGGGGGTCATGCAGGACTTCGAGGTGACCTGGATGCCCTCCTACGGCCCGGAGATGCGCGGCGGTACGGCGAACGTGACGGTGATCCTCTCCGACCGCAAGATTTCGTCGCCCATCGCCCACGAGTTCGACACGGCCGTCATTCTCAACCAGCAGTCGATGGAGAAATTCGAGCCGATGGTCAAGCCGGGCGGCGTGCTGATCTACGACACGAACGGCATCACGCGCCACCCCGTGCGTGAGGATATCTCGGTCTACGCCATCGACGCCACGGCCGAGTGCGCCCGCATGGGACAGGCCAAGCTCTTCAACACGATGATCCTGGGCGGCTACCTGAAGGTGTGCCCCGTCGTGGAGATGGAGAACGTCATGATCGGTCTGAAGAAGTCGCTCCCCGAGCGCGCCTGGAAGATGCTGCCCGCCAACGAGGAGGCAATCCGTCGCGGCGGCGAGATCATCCGCAAGATCCGCTGACGGACTTAGGTGCGGTCTCCTGCCGGCCGAATCGGCACATGCGGCGCCCGGCGACGCGAACAGGCAGGCTCCGGCCGCAAGATAGAATGAACGAGGCACCCCTTGCAGGGTGCCTCGTCGTATGCAGGCGCCCGGCTACTCCACGCGCACCAGCTCTTCGTACCAGTATCCGTCCGCATCCGTCAGATACCAGCGCATCCCGGAAGCGGTCATCCGGTCGATGCTTACCGACCTGCGCCTTCCGGAATCGTAATCCAGCGTCAGCGTCCGGTCGTCGAGCGTCCAGGCATAGGACAGCGTCCACCCCTTCTCCTCGTAATGTCCCGCACCGCCGGCTTCGAACGTATAATAAACGGCGTTCGCATCGGAGAACTCCGCGCTCCACGCCTCGCCTTCCTCTACGCCGTAACTGCCCGCATGTTTCCAGGTCCCGGGAAGCGCCGTTTCGAACGCGGCGGGCGCGAACGATCCGTCGTCCGACTCTTTGTCGTCGCTGCAACCGGGCAGGACGACCATGCCGAGCAACAGGCCCGGCAAAAGCAATTTCTTGTACATCGTATTCGATTTCATTCAGTTCGTTTCAATGATGTTCCGGAGCTCCGTCTCCGGGAAAGGGCATAAAAAACGCAGGCCAACCATCATTTGCTTATCGAGGTCTTCGACTACCTTGCAGACAAATAGATGAGTAAAGCCCACGTTGAAACGTGCGCGTTTACACTTCCCTCTTGTCTGCTCTGAAAGTGTCGAAGTTTCGATAAGCAAGAAGTAAAGCGAACGCTTTTTATGGGGTCAGGCATCGGGCGCATCGCGCGATGCCGGGAAAACAGAATCGGTTATCTCTCCATAGGCAGCCGGGTATTGGTTCGTTCGACAAATATAGCGATAATTTCGGAAAAACGGACGGTCCGCGGCGGAAAGCCGTCCCGGAGTGAAGACGCCGTTATTCGAGCGCCCGCATCAGGGCCTCGGGCGCAGGCTCCTTGAGCAGGACCCGCCGATGGCAATCGAGCAGGTAGAGGGCCGGAAGCTCCGACAAGAGGTACAGACCGCGTTCCTGAATGCCCGTCGCATCCAGCCCGTCCGTCCACTCCTGCGGCAAAGCGGGCGGAGTCCGCAACCAGACGGCCTCCTCGCCGTCGGCGAAGAGTGCGAGTACGGCCAGTGCGCCCGTACTCACCTGCCTTGCGATGGCGGGACTCCGCCGCAAGGCAGCCATCGTTTCGAGGCAGTGGCCGCACTCAGGGTCGTAGAAAATCACCAGCAGACGGTCACCCGACAGGTCGTAGAGGGTCTGTCGAACACCGCGGCGATCCACGAAAGCGAAATCCGCCGCCGGCATCCCCGGGCGGTTCTTCCGCACGGCCTCCGACTGCGCGGCGTAGCGCAGCTTTTCGTAGGTCCCGAGCGCGGGCGAGGCGACCAGTGCGTCCAGAAACAGACCGTAATACGCTTCGTCGCGCAGCGGCGAGGCCGCTTCATAGAGGTACTTCTCGGCGATTTCGGCGACCAGCCGGAAAGCCGCGGCGTCCTGCCCGGCACGGCACATCAGCGTGTCGACCGCCGGAGCGAGCGCCGACGTGTCGGCATGGGGAAAGAGCGATACGAAATCGACGAAGTGCTGCTCCAGAAAATCAGGATCGCGGGCGCGCACACTGTCGCGGAAATCCATCGCATCCCAGAAGTGCCGGACGACATAAGCCGCCCGCAGGCGGGGTTCGCGGAGCATCGACGGCACCCTCGGCAACGGCAAGTCGCCGGGCGGCTCCGCCGATCGGACTTCGGCGAATTTCCGCTCGCGAGAGCCGGTCGCCGGAGCTGCCCGAAGTTCCGAAGCCGGCAATGCCCCGGCGCCATCCGCAGCAGTTTGCGCTGCACGGACCGCGAAAGCCCCGGCCGGCGCCACGCACCACGCGGATCCGAACACCGCCAGCAACAGCCGTCGGCCGATTTCGCTGCTTCTTCGTCTGTCGTCCATACCTTGTACGCCGGGCGTCATAGCCGCGGCGACCGTTACGCCGGAATTATTTGTCGTACACGCGCCGGATGAAACAGATATCCGACTGCGCCACGTCCTGCTTCGGATCGGAGTAGAACGTCGTCTTGTTGTCCCAGACGCGCCTCGTAGAATAGGAGGCGAATCCGAACGTGTAATAGTTGATGTCGAATCCGAAGTTGCCGTCGCTCCCCTGCTTCTGATACCAGTAGATCGCCCCCGATTCTTCCCACAGGTCGTAAAGGCACGGCATCGTTTTCGCCGTATCATACGGCATTTCGGAGGATCGGTTGGCATACTTGAGCGCCCCGAGCGCGACTGCGGTCGCGGCATTCCGCTCATAGTCGTCGCGATACTGCCGACGGCCGTGTCCGGTGTTTCCGATCGGGAAAAAGAGATGCGCATTCGTGGCTCCGTCGTAGACGAAGCATCCGCGCATGCCGCGCTCCTGCCCCTCCTCCGTATAGGTATTCGTCTCCGTGTTCCGGTCGAGCGTCCGAGAGCACTCCTCGCCGTAAAGCACGCCATAAAAACGGTCGAGAGGCGTGAGCCCGGCCCATTCGTCGCGCGTCGCGACGTGCGACGTGCCGAAGGCGTCGGCCTTGTTCATTTTCGCATTGGTAAAGCCGGTGATATCGGCCTGCACATCCTTGAAAACCGCCGTGCTCTCCCTGCCGTCGATATCGAACGTGTCGAATGACTTGTAAAAAGCCTCCTGGCGGAATCCGTAGCCCTCCCGGATATTGTTCACGGAGCGGAAGGCCACGCCGGACCATCCGAACTTGAACATCGACCCCTCCAGCAGCGGATTGGCCTCGTCCACGCCGCAATACCGGACATTCGTCATGTGCCATTTGCTGCCGCCGATACTTACCGGACCGATGCCTTGACTGACCAGAATGAGGTGCGGGCAGGTGTTGTTGTGGAACGTGATCTCGATCAGGCCGAAACGGCATCCTGAAGCGTAAGTCGACCCCGGTCGGAAATCGAACTCGACCTTCGAGCCCGTACCGCCCACGATCGGGGTCGTTCCCCAGGCTTCCTCGCCGTCCTCGACATCCTTGATCTGCACCCAGTCGCCCCCTTTGCGCACCCGGGCCGTCCACGGCCCCTCGGAGACCACATCGTCGAACTGATTCGCGACGGTGGGGTTCGAGTTCGTATTTTTCAACGATACGCGGAACGGCTTCATCGAGTCGCCCTTGCGCCAGATCCCCTTGGGATTGACCAGACGCCGCACCTGAATGACGTCGACCGTATCCCGGATCGTGACGGTGTCGTCCGGATCCGGCGTGCCGTCGCTTCGCAACTTGCTGAACACGGCCGTCAACTCGACCTGGGCATTGCGTCGCCGGCCGACATAATAGTTGTTGCCGGAGAATCCGCTACCCAGCTCCAGCGGACGGGTGTAAACGGGAATGGTGTAACGATAGGTCTCGCCGTCGCACTCGTTCCACGCGTAGTCGCTCTTGGTGGCCGCATAGTTATCCTGGGTCGTAGCGGACTGCGCGAGCGAGAGGAAGCCGTTTTTCAGGTCGGTGCTGTTCGGGTCGCCGTAGTACTTGTGGTCTTCGTAGCCCCAGTCGTTGCGGATGATCCGGGCCGTCATCGACTTCATGACCACCAGATTCCTGTCGTAGTAGACCGTTACGGGGATGTCGAGCGACTGATTGGCCAGGTACGATATGTACATCGGATTCGGTACGACGATCTCGGGCGGCTTGGGCACGTAGTCGTACTCGATATGCCAGTCGGGATCGTTCGCATCCGCATTGAAGACGAGCGTCAGCTTGTAGTGCGTATTGCGCTCGGCATCGAAGTCGCTCGTCATGTCCCGCCCCAGCATGCAGCGATAGACGATGTTGCCGTAGGAGGGGTTGTCCGCCGAGTTGTTGACATAGTACCCCCTCACCTCGACGTAGGTTCCGCAGGGCACGTTGTCCTTCGACTCGAAATTCTGATACTTGTGTTTGTCGGGGTGCTGCCCCTGCATGTTCTCGTAGAAGAAGAGCGACGGCGCATCGTTGGCGTGGCTGCCGAACGAGTTCGCACCGCGGCCGCACGAAAGGCGCTTCCACTCCGCATAATCGGCCCCCTTGCCGAAGAGGATCGTATCACCCTCGTGCAGCAGCTCCTCCGCGCTCGACGGACGGTTGGCGTCGACGAGCGGGCATCCGACCGGGATATCCATGATCTGCGCCGACCGGAGGTAGATATAGATATTCTCGTTGAGACGGCTCGCATCGAAGGCCACCGTCACCTTCGAGGCGGCGCGGCGGACCCACGAGTGCAGCGTCAGGTTCGGCCGGTCGATATCCACCGGCTGCGCGTCGCCCTTGGCGTAGGCCTCGGATTCGCTCCGGCTGAAATAGCCCGACATCTGGCAGTTCGCAGCGATATGCTCCGGATCCCACGTCAGCGGAATCGCCTTGAAGTCGGTTTCGTGCCGGATGCGGCTCTCGTCCGTCAGATCGCCCAGATTGGCGACGGCATAGATGCGGTAGCGGCCGTAAGGTATCGTGCAGCTGAAAGCGGCATGCTGGGTCGTCGTTTCACCGGACGGCCGACGGTCGTCGACATCGGTGATCGTCAACCGGTCGTGCGGGAGGTAGCAGCTGCCGGCCAGCGTGCTGTCCGGTTTGTACCAGACGACGAACACGTCGTCGATGGCTCCGATCAGGTCGCCCCGTTCGCTGCGGGTCTGCCCGAGGGCCGCCCCCGCCAGCGGACGGTACGTCACGCCGAACGTCACTTCGCTCTCGCCCTCGCCGAGCGGACGAAGGTCCGCCGGCAGGTCCTCCTTCGCGCACGATACGAGGAGCGCCAGCAGCACGCCGGCGGCCAGCAGGATAGGATATGCGAATCGGTTGTTCATCTGTTCGTTCGTTACTTGTCCTGTCCGAATATCGGGCCCAGCTCCCGCACATCGTAGGGATAGAGGTCGATCGAGATCTGCGGCTCGTCGTATTCGGTCGATTTGGTGATCGAAAACTTATAATAATAGTTGCGGCGGATATCGAACCAGTCGCCGACACGACTCCCCTCCGGGGGATGCTGATAATACTTGAAGTCGATGACGTACTCCTTATCCTTGCGCTGTTCGAATTTCACGCGGATTTCGGCGGCATCGGCGCTCCGCACGCCTCCGAGGGTGTTCCGGTACTCGGGAACGCAGATCACGAAGCGGCCGTCGTCCGTCCGTCCGAAATCGAGCGGCCCCTCCGCGGCCGCACCCTCCACGGGATGGATATCGGCCGTCCGGGGGTGTTCGTACTCCCCGTCCGACACGTAGTCCGCCTCGTCGTACACCTTGTCGGGAGCGCAGAATCCCATCCGGTTGTAGCGGTGCAGCGCGACCCGCTCCAGCGTCCACCCCTCCGTCGGGCACACCACCTCGATCTTCGCCATGGCGCGCAGCAGATAAACGGTGCCGAGCCAGGTCATCCGGTCGGCCGAGAAGGCCATCCCCGTGCACCGTCTGACGCCGTACATCGGAATCGCAGCGTCGGCCGAGGGCACGAACGGGGGTTCGTAGTCGTAACGGCTGCCGACGGACGTGCAGATCTCCTCGATCGTGGTCTCGCCCGCCACGGCATCATCGGGATAATTCGGCCAGTTGGCCAGGACGACGACCTTGAAGTCGGCGCCCGCCACCAGTGCGTCGATCTCGCCGAAGACCTCGTAATACGGCGTCCGCAGCGGATCGCCGCCCACGGGAACGAACTCCGCAGGACGGAATGCCGTCAGATAGCGGTCGTCCGTATCGAAGAAGAGGATCCGGTAATTGCTGCGGATCAGATCGATATAATTCTCGTAATCGACACTCGTTCCGTCGTCGACGGCCCCGCTGCGCGTGCCGTACCCCTCCGTTTCGCCGAGCGAAAGGCGGAATCCGACCCGCACGCCCTGCCTCGTCGGCACGTCGGGTGCTGCCGCCGCATCGCCCGCGCACGACGACAGCATCGCCGCCGCTCCGAGAAGAAGGGCGCATATCGCACGGCGTATGGATCCGGTCCGGCACATCAGAGTTCGATATCCTTGTATACGACTTTCCAGGAGTTGATGTAGATATTCGCATCCGACCAGCGGTACCCCTCGTCGATGAAGAAGATCAGCGAATAGTCGTCCTGCCGATCCAGATACTCCTGGTCGGACATCTCCCGGTTATAATACCCCTTGACCAGCAGCAGGGCGTCGATCAGGCGGATCGACAGCACGGTTTTGCCGCTCTCCGTATTGCGGACGGCCAGACGCGCCGTGCTCCGGTTTTCGATCGTCAGGCGGGGCACCGTGAGTTCGGCGACGACGGCGGTGAACGTCGAAGCGGCACGCGACGAGGGGTCGTAGTCGAACTCGGCCTGCCCCGCATCGACATGCCAGGCCCGGTATTCGATCCGCTCGTCGTCGAGCAGCGAGTTGTCCCAGTCCATCTTGCCGTTGTCGTCCGTGATCGTGAAGGCGAACAGCTCCTTGTCGAGCATCTCGCCCGAGAGGTGCTGCAACACGACGCGCACGTTGTTGGTGTCTTTCATCAGCGGCATCGTGTAGGTATAGACCCCCTCCGTATCGCCGAATACCTGCCGGGCGAGATAGCCGTGATAGAGGCGGTCGAGATCGTCGCGGACGAAAGCGCCGTCGGCATCGTGTTCGCGCCGCATCGTGCAGGTCAGCCCGTCGCGCATCGAGGCGTCGGGGATCGCGAACGAGGCCTTGTCGGTCGAGCCGCACCACGCCAGCAGGTCGTAGGTGCCGGGCTGTGCATCGACGATCATCGCATAGTCCTCCGCGGCGAGGGCCTCGCCCGCCTCGGTGCGCTGCCAGACGACCTGCCCGTTCTCGTCCAGCAGGTAGAGCGTGACGGACTCCACCTCGTGGGCGAAGGCGTCGGCGAACTTCATGTTCCAATCGTAGCGGAACTTCACCCGATAGGTGATCGAACAGTCGCCCTCGCCGTCGTAGATCAGTCCGCTGCATGCGACCGCTGCCAGACAAAGGAGCAGCGCTCCGAGCCGAGTCAGCCCGGCGGCCGATGTTTTCAGGTATGACAATCGTTCCATGACCGTTATATTATAGGCTGCGGACAAGCCGCAGTGATTTTTCATTTTCGGTGGGAAAGCGCGGCGAATGATCGGCCGCTCTCCGGGGTCCGTCTCTCTCTTCGCACCGAAACGGGAGTGCTTTTTCAAAGAATTTCGGAGAGGGCGGGCCGTAAATCCGCCCTCTCCGAAATCATCGGCTTATGATTTACAACTCGACGTTCTGCTCGACGATCTTCCACGAGAGCACCTTGATGTCGGCGCCCACCTGATAGAGCTTATCCTCCTTGAACGGATCGTCGGGTATGATGATCTCATCCGGATCGAAGATACCCATGCCGGGATTGGTCAGGCTCGTGATGTTGAGCACGTAGACGTGGTTGCGCACGACGCCGTACTCGGCCTCCAGCACCTGCTTCGGATCTCTCGTCGCCGGATTGTTCAGGTGCTGGATCGGAATGTCGTAGTACATCAGACCGCCCTTGTAGGCGATGGCGTCGCTGCCCTCGACGTTGAAGCCGGCCAGCTCGGCATCGAGCTGCTCGACAGCCGTTTTGCCCGCCTCGTCGGCAGCGATCTGCGTGTAGTCCTCCACAGCCTGACCGGCACCGGTATGCGCGTAGAGCACCGCGTCCTTATCGAACTTCGACTTGACGATCACGTAGCCGCCGTTGCGGCCGACGATCTCGACATCATCGGTGCCGACCTGATCGAACCGGACGGTCGTACCCTCCTCGCTCTTCACGTAGTAATTGAGACCGCCCAGGTTCTTCTTGTTGTTCAGCACATAGGCGATGTAGTGGGGCTCCTGGAAGAACATGCCGTTATAGCGCACCAGGTCGAGCGGCCGGCCCTCCGCGTCGGTGATCTCGGCGAAGAGCAGCGCAGTGGTAATGGTACCTGCGGGATTGGACGTTACGATCGCACCGGTGTTGGTATTCTCGGCGCAGTAGATGGCGTCCGACAGCTTGCTGCGCATCGCGCCGTTCTCCAGAGCGGCCGAGTAGCTCGTGTAGTTCAGCGCATCGGTAGCCCGGATCTCGGGGTTCTGCGCATCGAGATACGTATAGGCGGCATCGTCGTAGTTGTACGACATGCCCCAATAGCTGCGGAAGAAGTCGCGCACGTTCCATACGAAGCCGAGCTCGTCGTTGCTCCAGTCCTTGATATGCTTCATCATCAGCGACTTCTTGGCCGTGGCATTGAGCGTCCAGCCGAGGAAGCGGATCTGCATCGTCTCCGCACCGACGTGGATCTTGTCGGGGTCCGTCTCGGTGTCGGCATTCGAACCGCCGGCGATCGTCAGCTTCATCTCATAGGTATCCTCCTTGCCGGCCACCGGAACCAGCGGGCTGGTCGCACCGTCGGCCCCGGCCTCGATCGTCATGGTTACTTTCGCCGCCAGACGCTCCACGTAGATGGTCACGGGCGTGCTGATCTGGCCGGGATCGTTCACGAAGTTGTCGTCCGTCAGCTCCGTCACGAAATCGGGCGTTTCGCCGTCGTGAATATAGGACGAGGTGCTCATGATGAACTTGTCACCGGCCAGGAAGCCTCCGTCGGCAGCATTCGCGACGGCGAGCAGCTGCCCCATCTCGGTCAGCGTCCGACCCGGCTCGAAGCCCTGCGGGCAGTTGAGCACCGTCACCACATACTTCGGGAAGCCCTTGGCCGAAAGACCCTTGAGGGCTACGACGGTATTTCCGTTGAACTCGATGTTGCCGCCGGTGCCGTCATTCTCCGCACCGCCGTTCCATACATTCGCGCGGGTCACGAAGGTCTGGGCTTCGTCGTAGAAATAGAAGTCGGCGCTGATTATGTCGTGCTCCGTGCGATCCTTGCTCTGGTCGAACCCGCCCTCGGCAGCGCGCGTAGCTACATTCGAAATACGGACAGTCATGTAGGCCGTCCCGTTGCCGGCGACGTCGCCGCCCGGCTCGGTTCCATAATCGCTCTCAGACGAGCATCCGGTCAGGGCCAATACGGCCGCGAATCCGGCTAAAAAAGTGTTTTTCATCTCTCCGTTCATAAAAAATTTTAATGGATTTATTTATTATCGGTCTGTTCGGACTTCCGTTTCCGAATCTCGGACAAGGCTTCGTCGGCAAGCTCCGCGCCGGCCGATTTCGCACGCAGCAGATGCCGCTCGGCAGCCTCGTAATCCTCCGAGAGGATCGCATACGCACCCCGCGCATACTCGGCTTCGGGCGATTCGCCCGATCGAACGAGATAGCGTCCGGCGGCCTTCAGATCGCCCCGCTGCATCGCCGTATTGGCGGCATTGAGGTTGGCGACCGCATCGTCGGGATACATGCGCACGGCGGTCTCGAACACCTCGATGAACTCGTCCGAGCCCGTTTCGCAGCTTTGGGCCGCCAGATAGAACTCGTTCAGGCTCAACTTCTGCGGCTGGCTCTTCATCACCCGCTTGATCTCCTCCACGTCGGTGAAGCGGCGGACCGCATAGTCGATACGGTAGTCGGTGTGGCGCAGGGCCGGGTAACAGTTCTGCAACAGGAAGCGATACTCCGCCGGATAGGAGCTCTTGATCCGCCACTCCTTGGCATCGGGCGCCAGGTCGCTGTCGATCAGGGCGAGGATCTGCTCGCGATGCGCGAGGTTCGACTGCTCGACGTAGCGGCGCAGCCCCTCCCAGTCCTCCGGTTCGAACTCGGTGACGATGACACCCGGCTCGAAGCGGTAGAGCTGCTGGATATGACTCTCCAGCGCCGCGGTACGCCCCGTCGCCAGCTCGGCATTGTGGGCATAGGGACTCTCGGGCGAGGCGTACCCCTTGAGCCAGACGGAGGTGATCCGCACGTCGCGGTCGTTGCGCACCGAGTCGATCGTCGCCTGGATCTTCGCCAGCTCGACCGTATTGCGGCGGTAGTCGGGATAGATCTCCGTCCGGTCGACGGGAAAGTCGATGAATGCCGAACCGCTGAGCGAGTAGTGTTTCTCGCTTTCGGCCGTCGGACGGATGTAGGCCAGCGTCGGGAAATAGGGCTCCTGCGGCACGACGACGATCTCTTCGTAGTCGCCCAGCCGGCCGGAGTGCTCGGCCAGCAGCGTGTTGCAGCAGCCGTAATCGCTGCGCCGCAGGAGCAGCGAGGCTCCGTTCATCCACTCGGCATAGGGCACCACGGCGTGACAGCTCGTGCCGTCGGGTTTGTCCGCGCTCCGGTAGCTCTGCTCTCCCTCGGAGAGCATGCTCGCTCCGTTGCGCACGTAATAAAAATAGCGGCGACGGCCATAGATGCCGATGGAGGCGAGCTCCAGCGAATCGGCTCCGTTCACCAGGCGCGGGGTAAGCAGCACGGCCCGGTTGCTCTCCACGTCGAGATCGCGCAGACACAGATCGATATCCACGGAGAGATATTCGCCGCTGCGCGCCAGACGCACGCTGTCGGCCGAAACGCCCGGCACGATCTGCTGCGCCGACAGCGGCGCGACACACCCCAGCAGACCCGACACGATAAGATAGATGCTTTTCATGGGCGACCGATTAGAAAACATAGACTAAATTGACGGCCGCTTTGGTCGGCCCGACATAATGGTGCGGACGGTCGCTCTCGACCCTCTTGCCGCAGCCCGCGCAGCGGAAACGATCGTAACGGGTGTAGACATACCCCACTCCGATTTCGGCTTCGAGGTTCCAGCGGCGCCCCAGAATCCAGGCATAGCCGTAGGCCGCGCCGACACCGACGAACCACCCCTGATACCTGGAGTCGGAGAGGCGGGAGAAATCCGATCCCAGCCACGAAAGGTTGTTCTTCAGCCCGCCGAAGTTGTACTGTCCGCCGAGCAGGTGCATCCCCAGGAAATGGCCCGAAAAACGGTCGCAGAACCAGTAACGGGCCTCGGGCTGCACCAGCCAATGCTTCCACTTCCGATCGTGCGACAGATCCCAGCCGTTGTAGTTGAACGAAGCGTCCAAGGTCCACCGGGGCGCCAGGCCGACCTCGGCTCCGGCATTGATCGTATAGGCGACGAAATCGTAAAGCAGATTCGTTTTCACGGCAACCTCCTGCCCGTCGGCACTCCGCACCGCAAACAGCACGCCCCACATCAGGAGCAGGCCTCGCAATCCGCGTTTCATCTTCTTTGTAATTAACGACATCATGTTTCTAAGAAAGAGATCCAGCAGATCGTTTTTCATTGCAAATCAAACAGATGCGAATTAAAGAAATTGCAAAAAAACGAGCCGAGGCAGCGGATGTCGAAGCGTGCGGACCGGACTGCAGTCGGCGGACAAAAAAATACCGCCCCGCTCAGACGAAATATCCAACACTGATTATCAGCATTTTATGT
>CAMWWU010000039.1 GCA_947178025.1 uncultured Alistipes sp.
TTTTTTTATACTCGCCCCCCCCCCCACCCCTCACACCCTTCGCTCTTCCGCCGGCCGGGTCTTTTTCTACACCGACCCCGCTCTCTTTTCCGGGGGGGGCGGGGGGGGGGGGGCCCCCCCAATTCGTAATGGGCGTTAAACAGCGTAAATTTTAATTCTCAATTGTTAATTTTTAATTATGAATTTTTTACCTTTGCACGACGAATGAAAATCAAATAAAGACAAGATACCTATGGGAAGAGCATTCGAATACCGCAAAGCGCGGAAAATGAAGCGTTGGGGACACATGGCGCGTGTCTTCACCAAACTGGGTAAGGAGATCGAGATCGCCGTCAAGGCCGGCGGCTCCGATCCGTCGGGCAATACGCGTCTGCGCATTCTGATTCAGAACGCCAAGGCCGAGAACATGCCCAAGGAGAATATCGAGCGTGCCATCAAGCGTGCCACCGACAAGGATGCCGCCGACTACAAGGAGGTGATCTACGAAGGATACGGCCCCCACGGCGTCGCATTCCTCGTCGAGACCGCCACGGACAACACCAACCGCACGGTGGCCAACGTGCGCATGTACTTCAACAAGTGCGGCGGTACGCTGGGCAACAGCGGCTCGGTGGGCTTTATGTTCGAGCACAAGTGCGTCTTCAAGTTCCGGGCCGCCGAGGGCGTCGACCCCGAGGAGCTGGAGCTCGAAATGATCGATTTGGGTGTCGACGAGTTCTATCCCGAGGAGGACGGCATTACGGTGTATGCCCCTTACGAGTCGTTCGGAGCCATTCAGAAGTGGCTGGACGACAAGGGCTACGAAATCGTGTCGGGTGAGTCGGTGCGCATCCCGACCGACACGAAGGAGCTCGACGCCGAGGGCCGCGAGTCGGTCGAGAAGCTCGTCGAGAAGCTCGAAGAGGACGACGACGTGGTGAACGTATACCACACGATGAAGGAGGTCGAGGAGGAGTAATCCGCACCTCTTCGCAGAGCGATCGGTTCGCCCGGAACGGTATGGTTCCGGGCGAACTTGTGTTCGGAGGCGACCGTCGGAGGTGTGCGGTGCCGGCGTCGGAGAGGTGCGGAGGTGTGCCGGAACGCGGTGTGCGGTGTGCGGTGTGCGGTGCCGGACGGCGGATGCGGCGGTTATTCGAACCGGATGAAGCGCGGGCGTTCGGTCATGCAGCAGGGGCAGAACGGGTCGCTCTCCTCCAGCACGTAGATGTTGCCGCAGCGCGGGCAGACCAGATAGCCGGCGGGAGTGGCGGTGTTGCGGCAGCGCTCCAGCAGCAGCACCTCCCGCAGGTCGCCCGCCATGTTCCAGACCAGCACGCGGGCTGCGTAGCGGTTGCTCCGGGCGAGGGCCCGGCGGATCTCTTCGTCGCCGAGGTCGTGGAGCGACTGCCGCTCGTAGGCGATGCTGCGTTCGAGGTTTCCGTCGGTCGTGCCCCGGAAGACCACGACCCGGCCCGGCGGAATGTAGTGGCCGCCCAGCTGGACGATGGCGTTGGCGCAGTTGTTCTCCTGCACCCGTTCGGCCTGCGCCAGCGCCCGGAAGAGCCGCGAAACGTCGCTGCGGGACTCTTCGTCGGCGATGGAGGCGAAGTGTTCGTATTGAATCGATTTGACGTGTTTGCGACGGCCGCATGCGTCGAGGTCCCCGAGCGTCTCGACCCACGGGGAGGTGTGACGTTCGGGGTGCTCGTGCGTGGCGGCGTAGTAGATCCAGCCGAGGACGGCGGCCGACACGGCGAAGAGCAGCAGGACGAAGAGCGGACGTAATTTCATGATGTCGGGAATGCGCATTTTTTGTGCCAGCAGCCGGGGCGGGAATCGCGAAGCGATTTTTTTTTCTTCGGGATTTTGTTTTTCCGATTCGAATGCCTAATTTTATCCGTCTTTTCCCGAATATTTATGAAGTCGAAACTGAAATATCTGATGATCGCCTGCCTCGCATGGGGGGCGTTCGGTTGCGGCTCCTCCGACGAGGAGCCCGTGCTGTTGATCGAGTCGCTGCGATTCGAGCAGTCCGCCTATACCGAGAGCGGCGAGAGCCTGACTCCTCGGCTGCTGATCCGGATCGTGACGCAGACGCAGGAGAGCGTCTACGATGCGGACGAGAATCCCTACTCGATGACCTGGAGCGTGAGCGATCCGTCGGTCGCTTCGGTTTCGGCGACGGGTGTCGTGACGTGCGTGGCTCCCGGCACGACGACGCTGACCGTGCGCACGCCGCTCTATCCGACGCCCGTGACGACGAGCATCACCTTCGAAGAGATCGATCTGTGGGTCGGCGAGTGGGGGCTGGCCTCCTGGTCGGGCGATGCGGCATTGGCCGGAAAGGTCTATCTGGAGCTGACGCGCGAGAAGCGTTTTACGCTCTATCAGCATGTCGATCAGTTGGGTTTCGCCCGTTTCACGGGGGATTATGCCGTAGGGGCGGGCAATCTGCTGACCGGAACCTACACCGACGGGACGCCGCTGGGCGACAGCTATGCGGTGGAGGCCGACAAGGAGCGGATGACGCTGACGGGCACCGCTGCGGGGGCCGTGTCGGTGTACGAGCGGACGACGATTCCCGACTGGGTGAAGCAAGAGGCGACGCTGCCGGCCGTCGCACGAGGTGCTTCGATTCTTTGACGACGCACGCTGCGCAGGAACGCGGCAGGGCGGGGATTCGCCTCCGCTCCGATAACATAAAAAGGCTGTCCGTAAAGGACAGCCTTTTTACATTGCGGTCGGCCGGAATTACAGCCGGGCCTTGATGGCCTTCGAAGCCTCCTCGTAGCCGGGTTTGTCGAGCAGGGCGAACATGTTCTTCTTGTAAGCCTCCACGCCGGGCTGGTCGAAGGGGTTCACGCCCAGCATATAGCCGCTGATGCCGCAGGCGCGCTCGAAGAAGTAGAGCAGGGCGCCGACGGCTTCGGCGTCGATCTGCGGGATCTCGATGCGGATGTTCGGCACGCCGCCGTCGACGTGGGCCAGCTGCACGCCCAGCTCGGCCATGCGGTTGACCTCCGAAATGCGCTTGCCGGCCATGAAGTTGAGACCGTCGAGGTTTTCGGCATCGGCCTCGATGACCACTTCGGCACCGGGCTTCGCCACCGAGATGATCGTTTCGAAGAGCGTGCGCTCGCCCTCCTGGATGTACTGGCCCATCGAGTGCAGGTCGGCCGTCAGCGTGACGCTCGCGGGGAAGATGCCTTTGCCCTGCTTGCCTTCGCTCTCGCCGTAGAGCTGCTTCCACCACTCGTTGACGTATTGCAGCTTGGGCTCGTAGGAACCCAGGATCTCGATCTTCTTGCCCTGGGCGTAGAGCGTGTTGCGTGCGGCGGCGTAGATGGCTGCCGGGTTCTGCCCGAATGCGACGTCGGTGCCCGTGGCCTGCTCCATGCGCTGTGCGCCGCGGACCAGTGCCGCGATGTCCACGCCGGCGGCGGCCAGCGGCAGCAGCCCGACGGGGGTGAGCACCGAGAAGCGGCCGCCCACGTCGTCCGGAATGACGAACGTCGGGTAGCCCTCCTGCGTGGCGAGGGTCTTCAGGGCGCCGCGGGCTTTGTCCGTGACGGCCACGATGCGCTCGGCGGCCTCCTGCTTGCCGTAACGCTTCTCGATTTCGGCCTTGATGAGGCGGAAGGCGATGGCCGGCTCGGTCGTGGTGCCCGACTTCGAGATGACGATGGCGGCGATCGAGTGCTCTTTCGAAGCCTCCATCAGGGCGTGGATGTACTCCTCGGAGATGTTCTGGCCGGCGAATACCACCGTCGGATCCTGCTGCTCCTTGCGCAGCAGCCGGAACGGATCGGTCATGGCTTCGAGCACCGCCTTGGCGCCCAGGTACGAGCCGCCGATGCCGATGCAGACGATCAGGTCGGCCTTGGCGCGCAGCTTCGCGGCCTGCGCCTCGATGGCTGCGATCTGTGCGTCGTCGATCGACGAGGGGAGGTGCACCCACCCCAGGAAGTCGTTGCCGGCGCCTTCGCCCGATTCGAGCAGCGCGTTGGCGCGCTGCGCTGCGGCCTGCATCTCGGCCGAAACCTCGATGCCCGTTTTGGAGATGTCCAGTTTGAAAGTTTCCATATCTGTCAGATTAATTTGGATGCGAGTTCCTGCATGCGCTTGCGGACCGATGCGCCGCGGTAGAGCACGTCGTAGACCATTTCGGCAATCGGCATGCCGATCCGGTGGCGGAGGTTGACATGGCGGATGCACTCGGCGGCGAAATACCCTTCGGCGACCATCGTCATCTCGTTCAGGGCGCTCTTGACCGTGTGGCCGTGGCCGATGAGCAGTCCCAGCCGGCGGTTGCGGCTGTATGTCGAGTAGCAGGTCACGAGCAGGTCGCCCAGGTAGGCCGACACCTGCGTGTCGCGTTCGGCCGGGGAGCTTTCGGCCAGGAAGCGGGTCATCTCGCCGGCCGAGTTGGCGATCAGCACCGCCAGGAAGTTGTCGCCGTAGCCCAGTCCGCAGGCCATGCCCACCGCGAGGGCGTAGATGTTCTTGAGGATCGAGGCGTACTCGATGCCGTAGAGGTCGGTCGAGTAGCTCAGCCGGATGCCCGGCGTCGCGAACTTCTCGCCGAGCAGCCGGGCATTTTCGGGGTCGGTGCAGACGGCCGTCAGGTAGGAGAGCTTGCCGCGCGACACCTCCTCGGCGTGCGAAGGGCCGGTGAAGAGGCCCAGCTGTCCGTAGGGGAGGCCGTAGCGGGTGTGCATGTAGTCGACGACGGTCTCGTAGTCGCCCGGGACGATGCCCTTGATGGCCGACACGACGAACTTGTCGGCGAGCGACACGGTGAGTGGTTCCAGAAAACTCTTCAGGTAGGCCGACGGGCAGGCCAGGACGATGATCTCGGCGTCGCGGACCACCGCGTCGAGGTCGTCCGACGGCGCGATGCGCGCGGGGTCGAACTCCACGTCGTTCAGATAGCGCGGATTGCGCCCCTCGGTGCGGAGCGATTCGAGCACTTCGGGATTGCGCACGTACCAGCCCACGCGCTCTTCGTTGGCGGCGAGCAGCCCGGTGATAGCCGTAGCCCAGCTTCCGTAGCCGATTACCGCGCAGCGGGCGTCGCGCCCTATTTTGTATTCCATGATCTTCAGTTTGCGTTTCGTAAGACAAATATACGAAAAAAAGTGACTGCATGCAACTTTGCCCCTCGCCGGTTGGCGGACTGCCCTCCCGAGAGACGGCAGTCCGCTTGCGCGGGCCGCCGGACGGCAGCGGGATCGGAGAGCGGCTAAAATATCGTTCGTCGGCCTTATTTTTTCAAATTTAATTCGTAACTTTACCGTCGGAACGGTTGCAACCGTTCCGCGATATATCGGACATAAGAAGCGTTATGCTTAATCCTGTGATTTGAGAACGTAGGAAATTTTCGATCGGGCAAGGAGGGCATAGTGGTTCTCACGCGCATAGCGTGGGCTGCTATTGTTACATCTGCTCAAATGGTTTCCTACGACCTTCAAATCACGACGTGGCATAGTTGGCTCACGTTTCTTTTTGTAGTCGATCCCGTCGTCGAGCCAAGAGGGGGCGAAAACTTGTGAGGGATGAAAAAAATTCTTTCGGTATTGCTGCTTATTCCGTTTGCAGCCTTTTCGGCTATTCCGGACTGGGACTATCTGCCTTTTATCAGTTACAGCGGACAATCGCCTGCCGAAATAATCGGACAGGGCCGTAATTTCGAGCTGCTTGAAACGCTTTGGAAGAAGCCGCAGTCCTTGCGGAGGCTGCAAAAAGCGGGTTTCGATTGGGCGGATGTCGATACGGCGCTGTTGTCGCGCCAGGGGATGATCTACCGGAAGCGCGGGAGTTATTATTCGGCCATTCCGTTCATCGACAGTCTTGCTGCGCATAATCTGCGGGGCCGGGCTGCCGCATTGGCGGAGCGCATGGTCGGGGAGACTCGGCCGCAGATGAAGGCATTCTTATCCGCCTTGGATCGAGCCGGTTGCGCGAAGTCCGCTTTCTCGCTGGTTCACTCGCTCGTTTTCGATGATTTGATATGGAGAAGCATCGGTGTGTCGACGGAAAATTCGACCATATGTTCCGTGGACGGGATGACATGGAGCGGGACGTTTTATTTCTATCGCCCCGTGGTGCCCGGCGTGTACGGAACCAACGGCATGGGGTTGGACGATAGGCATCTGTTCAAATTCGCATGGGGAAATAATTCGAATGCCTACCTGTGCACCGTTTTTATCAAAACCCGGATTCTGGAAGCGCTTCGATGTCTGTTGAACGGCGAGGATCTGAGCGAGGAGATGATGCGGGACTGCCGGAGATTCGGCGTGTTCGACGAGCAGGACCGGTTGACCGTACCGATACTCGACGGAACGGATGAAATAAGCCAGGCCGCCGAAGTCTGGGCGCAGGCTGCGGCCGAATCGTTTGCGAAGTATTTCGACGGTGCCGCTGTGGCCGATGCGATCGGCTGGACGTGCGACTACAACGAGGCCGCTCTCAAAGTGATTCTGTACCACGAAACCCTGTCGAAGATAGACGGACTGCTCGATGAAACGGGCTTGTTGCCGATACCGGAAATTTTGACGTCGGAGATCCCGGCCGACCGGACGCAGACGGCCTCCGTCGCATATGTTACCCGGCGATAACTCCTCGTGTCGGGCAGCCGGGGCGGCTGCGCTGGGCGATGAGTCCGCTCCAAACCCCTGCCCGGAGGGGCAACCCGCAAAGTGGCAGCGTGTTGAGGCCGGCGTCGTGTGAAATTGTGCGTAATCGCCTAAAAAAAACGCGAGGGACGCCGAATAATCCGCTGCTTTTTCCTATCTTTGTCCGGATATATATACATTGTATCCCGCAGGCCCGCGCCGGGCCCGGAAGAAGGAGCAAAAATAGCAAATACAGTTGGGTTTTCGACCTATGGGACTTTTTTCACTGACACAGGAGCTGGCCATCGACCTCGGTACGGCCAATACGCTGATAATCCATAACGGGAAGGTCGTCGTCGACGAACCTTCGATCGTGGCGCTCGACGTGCACACGGGCAAGCTGGTGGCCATCGGCCATCAGGCGCGTCAGATGCACGAGAAGACCAATCCGAACATCAAGACGATCCGCCCGCTCAAGGACGGCGTGATCGCCGACTTCAACGCGACGGAGCTGATGCTGCGGGGCATGATCAAGAAGGTCAAGACTTCGGGCAGTCTCTTCGCCCCGTCGCTCCGCATGGTCGTCTGCATCCCGTCGGGCTCCACGAATGTCGAGATCCGCGCCGTGCGCGACTCGGCCGAGCATGCCGGAGGCCGCGAGGTATACATGATCTACGAGCCGATGGCCGCCGCACTGGGTGCCGGCCTCGACGTCGAGGCGCCCGAAGGCAACATGGTGATCGACATCGGCGGCGGTACGTCGGAGATCGCCTGCATCTCGCTGGGCGGCATCGTCTGCTCGGAGTCGATCAACTTCGCGGGCGACGTCTTCACCAACGATATTCAGAACTACGTGCGCCAGCAGCACAACATCCGCATCGGCGAGCGCACGGCCGAGGCGATCAAGTGCTCGATCGGTGCCGCCTACTCCGATCTGGAGCAGGCTCCCGAAGATTTCGTCGTCACGGGCCCCAACATGCTCACGGCCCTGCCGCAGACCGTCTCGCTGAGCTACACCGAGATCGCCTACGCGCTCGAAAAGTCGCTCTCGAAGATCGACGAGGCGCTTATGCGCGTGTTGCAGTCGATGCCTCCCGAGCTCTATGCCGATATCGTCAAGAACGGTATCTACCTGGCCGGCGGCGGCGCGCTCATCAAGGGCCTCGACCGGCGTCTGTACGAGAAGACCGGCATTCCGTTCCACATCGCCGAGGATCCGCTGCGTGCCATCGCGCGCGGTACGGGAATCGCGCTGAAGAACATCAACCGCTTCTCGTTCCTGATGAAATAGAAACGTCCGGCGGCAGCGGGGCGCAGCCTCGCCGGTGTCGGACCGACGTGTTATCGGATTGCGGGCAAAAGCCCGCAATCTTGAATTAGGGAAGTCCCGTGCATAAACTTTTCGAGTTCATACGCAGCATCTACGTGGTCGTGCTGTTCGTGCTGCTGGAGGTGCTGGCCGTCAGCTATTACGCCCGTTCGACCAGCTATACCCGGGCCCGGCTGCTCGCGCGGTCGAATCATGTCGTCGGCGGCGTGCACGGGGTGCTGGCCGGTGTGCGCCGTTACTTCGTGCTCGGTCGCGAAAACCGCGATCTGCTGGAGCGGGTCGCCGAGCTGACCGAGCGGCTCGCCCGCTACGAGGAGGCCGAAACCGCCGCTGCGTTCGACGAGCGGCTGGCCGAGATCGGCGAGTCGCGGCTCCGGGTGATGAACGCCGCGGTGATCGCCAACACGGTCAACCGGGCGCAGAACCTCATCGTGCTCAACCGCGGCCGCCGCGACGGCGTGACGGACGGCATGGCC
This sequence comes from uncultured Alistipes sp., assembly GCA_947178025.1. GTDB lineage: Bacteria > Bacteroidota > Bacteroidia > Bacteroidales > Rikenellaceae > Alistipes. Next base: position 8,403 of record CAMWWU010000039.1, read on the forward strand.
GTGCTCTCGCCCTCGGGGGCGATGGTCGGCTACGTGGCGGACTGCACGGACCGCTACGCGGTGGCGATCTCGGTGCTCAACACCTCGTTCCGCGCCAGCGGCAAGCTCGCCGACTCCGAGTACTTCGGTTCGATCTACTGGGACGGTTCCGACCCCCATGCGGTGACGATGGGCGAACTCTCGAAATATGCCGAGCCCCAGCCCGGGCAGCAGGTCGTGACGACCGGATTCTCGCTCTACTTTCCGGAGGGGGTGACGATCGGCGAGGTCGAGAGCGCCGAACTCAACGAGACGCGGACCGCCTACACGGTCCGGGTCCGTCTGGCGGCGCACATCTCGCAGCTGTCGGACGTGCTGCTGGTCGAAAACCGCGACCTGTACGAGATTCAGGATCTGCTCGGCAGCGAAAAAATACAATAAGAACTTACCCGGTATAATCGCCATGTATCGCTTGGTCCCCTATCTGCTGCTCTTCGTGTCGACGGCGCTCTTGCAGCTGTTTCTGTTCGATAACCTTTCGATCAGCGTCTATCTCAATCCGCTGATATATATCGCCTTCGTTTTGCTTCTGCCGCTCGATGCCCCCCATGTGGCGCTGCTCGGCGCCGGACTGGCGACGGGCCTCGTGATGGACTGTGCGATGGGGGCCGCCGGACTCAATACGATCGCGACGCTTCCCGTGGCTTTCCTGCGTCCGTGGATCGTCGGACTCGCCTACAACCGCGACGATGCCCGGGAGGGCGGAATCCCCTCGCCGGAGCGTCTGGGGCCGTGGCGCTTCGTCAACTACCTGCTGCTGGGCGTGCTGCTCCATCACCTGATCTTCTTCTCGCTCGAAACGCTCTCGTTGAGCCATGCGTGGCGCCTCGTGCTGCGCATCGCGGCGAGCGGCGTCGTGTCGACGGCTTTCGTGTGGCTGATCGCCCGGATCTTCACCGCCAAATTCCCCGTGAGAGTATGATCGGCAACTCCGAAGGGTTCGTCCGCATGCGGACGTTGCAGTGCGTCGTGCTGTTCATCTTCGCGCTGCTCGCGGGGCGTCTGGCCTACCTCCAGCTCGTCGACAAGCGTTATGCCGAGCTGGCGCGGGCCAATGCGCTGCGGCACGTGGTGCAGTTTCCGCCGCGCGGCGAGGTCTTCGACCGCAACGGCGAGTATGTCGTGCAGAGCCGCGCCTGCTACGACCTGATGGTCGTCTACCGCGACATCGGCAAGCAGGGATTCGACACGGCCCGGTTCTGCGCCGTGACGGGCGTGTCGGTCGAGAAGCTGCGGCGCGAACTGGCCAATGCCCGCATGCGTCCGCGGGCCGCGCGTGTCATCGCCAGCTACCTCTCGACCGAGGACAAGCTCCGTTTCGACGAGTGCAACTTCCCGGGATTCTTCACCGTCTACCGCACCATGCGGCAATATCCGCGCAAGATCGGCGGCAACCTGCTGGGCTACGTGGGCGAGGTGAGCGCCGAGATGCTCAAGCGCTATCCCGACTATCGGGCGGGCGACTACGTGGGGATGAGCGGCGTCGAATCCTCCTACGAACGGCTGCTCAAGGGCGTCAAGGGCGTCAAGGTGCAGGAGGTCGACACCCACGGGGCGATCAAGGGCTCCTATATGGACGGCCGCTACGACTCGGTGCCCGAACCGGGCCGCTATCTCGTCAGCACGATCGACGCCCGGCTGCAACTGCTGGGCGAGGAGCTCATGCGCGGCAAGGTCGGGGCGGCCGTGGCCATCGAACCCTCGACGGGCGAGATCCTGATGATGGTCTCCTCGCCGACCTACGATCCCGACGAGCTGCTGGGCCGCGAACGCGGCAATCACTACATGTCGCTCCTGCGCAACAAGCGCAACCCGCTCTTCAACCGCGCCGTGAAGGCCAAATACCCTCCGGGGTCGACCTTCAAGCTGGTGCAGGGCCTCATCGGGTTGCAGGAGGGCGTGCTGCGCCCCTCGGATCTGCACTCCTGCCACATGGGCTACCAGGCCGGGCGTCTGAAGATGGCGTGCCACGCCCACGCTTCGCCGATCGACCTGCGGTTCGCGGTGGCCACCTCGTGCAACGCCTACTTCTGCTACGTCTTCCGCGATATCCTCGACAATCCGAAGTACGGAGGCGTCAAGGAGGGCTTCGATGTCTGGAAAGAGTATGTCGAGAGCTTCGGCTTCGGCCGCAAGCTCGGCTCCGACTTCCTCGACGAGGGCAACGGCTACGTCCCCGACCGGGAGTTCTACGACCGCCGCTACCGCGGCTCGTGGAACTCGCTCACGGTGCTCTCGCTCTCGATCGGGCAGGGCGAGCTGGGCTGCACGCCTTTGCAGCTGGCCAACCTCGCCTGCATCGTCGCCAACCGCGGCTACTACTACATCCCGCACATCGTCAAGCGGATCGAGGGGCAGGATTCGATCGACCGCCGTTTCTACGAGCGGCACTACACGAAGGTCGATCCGAAGCACTTCGAGCCGATCGTCGAGGGCATGTGGCGCGGCGTGAACGTCGGCGGCACCTCGACTGCGGCGCAGCTGCCGGGGCTCGACGTCTGCGGCAAGACCGGCACGGCCCAGAACCCCCGCGGCCGCGACCACTCGACGTTCCTCTCGTTCGCCCCGAAGGACAATCCGCGCATCGCGATCTCGGTCTATGTCGAGAACGGCGGATTCGGCGCTTCGGCGGCGCTGCCCATCGCCAGCCTGCTCGAAGAGTACTACCTCACGGATACGATCCGCCGTCCCGAGCTGCTGGCGCGGATCAAGAACATGCAAATCTATTATCCCGCCTATGATCGCTGATCGTCGTGACCGAATTTTCGAGGGGGTCGACCTCTGGACGGTAATCCTCTACGTGCTGATCGTCATCGCGGGGTGCGTCTCCATCACGGCGGCCTCCTACGAGGCCGGCCTCCCCGACCCGTTCTCCTTCTCGCACTTCTACATGAAGCAGCTGATCTGGGTCGGTGCGGCCTGGGCCGTGGCGCTCGTGGTGCTGCTGCTCGACGAACGCTTCTACCACATGTTCGCCTACCCGGCCTACTTCGCGGGCCTGGCGATGCTCGTCGCGGCGCTGCTCTTCGGCCGCGAGGTCAACGGCGCCAAGGCGTGGTTCGAGTTCGGCTCGTTCCGCGTGCAGCCCGTCGAGTTCGCCAAGATCGCCACGGCGCTGGCGCTGGCGCGCGTCATGAGCGCCTATTCGTTCTCGATCGACCGGCTCGGCGACCTGACGAAGGTCGGCATGGTGATCTGCGCGCCGCTCTTCATCATCATCCTCCAGAACGACACCGGGTCGGGCATCGTGCTCGGGTCGTTCCTCTTCGTGCTCTACCGCGAGGGACTCAACAAGTGGCTCTGCATTCCGGTGCTGCTGATCGCTGCCCTCTTCATCGTTTCGTTCCTGCTGTCGCCCATGGCGCTGCTCGTGCTGCTGATTCTGGTCTGCACGCTCTCGGAGGCGATGATGAACGGCATGTGGCGTTCGCGCATCGTCTTCCTGGCGGGACTGGCTCTGGCCAGCGGGCTGCTCTACCTCGTGCTGGCGCTCGTATCCCCCGGATGGGCCGACCTCTACCACTGCCTGCTCGCGGTGACGCTCCTCTCGCTCGTCGGCGTGGCGGTCTACGCCTACCGGACCACCTTGACGAACATCTTCCTCTCGCTGGGACTCTTCGTCGGGGCGATGATCTTCCTGCCCACGACCGACTACATCTTCAATTCGATCCTCAAGCAGCACCAGCGCGACCGCATCCTCAGCTTCCTGGGCATCATCAGCGATCCGCTCGGCACCGACTACAACGTCAACCAGTCGAAGATCGCCATCGGCTCGGGCGGCTTCTTCGGCAAGGGGTTTCTCGAAGGCACCCAGATCAAGTACGGCTTCGTGCCCGAACGCCATACCGACTTCATCTTCTGCACGGTGGGCGAGGAGTGGGGATTCCTCGGGACGATGACCGTGCTGACGCTCTTGTGCCTGCTGATCCTGCGCCTGATGCGCATGGGCGAGCGGCAGGAGGAGCCCTTCGGCCGCATCTACTGCTACTGCGCGGCCTCGATTCTGCTTTTCCACGTGCTGGTCAACGTCGGAATGACCATCGGACTGATGCCCGTGATGGGTATTCCGCTGCCGCTGATGAGCTACGGCGGCTCGTCGCTGATCGCTTTCACGATGCTGCTGTTCATCGCCGTGCGTCTCGATGCCTCGACCCGACAGTTCTCGCTCGACAAATTCTGAAAACTCCATGACCGAATACAATCCGCAGGGACTCACCTCCGAGGAGGTGTGCGAAAGCCGTCGCCGCCACGGTTCCAACGTCATCACGCCGCCCCGCGACGACTCCGCCTGGCGGCTGCTGGCCGAGAAGTTCTCCGATCCGATCATCCGGATCCTGCTCCTGGCCGCTGCGCTCTCGATCGCTATCGGGACGGTGCACGGCGACTTCACCGAGTCGCTCGGCATCGTCTGCGCCATCGTGCTCGCTACGGGTGTCGGCTTCTGGTTCGAATGGGACGCCCGGCAGCGCTTCCGGCGGCTGAACCGCGTGAACGACGACGTGCCGGTGAAGACGGTGCGCGGAGGAAGCGTGTCGCTGGTGCCGCGCCGCGATGTGGTGGTGGGCGACGTGGTGGTGGTCGAGTGTGGCGAGACGGTGCCGGCCGACGGCGTGTTGGTCGAGGCCGTGTCGCTGAAGATCGACGAGTCGACGCTCACGGGCGAACCCGAAGTCGACAAGAGTGCGGACGAGGCCCATTTCGATCCCGAGGCGACCTATCCCACGAACGCGCTGCTGCGCGGAACCTCTGTCGCGGACGGCTATGGCCGGATGGTCGTGACGGCCGTGGGCGACGGGACCGAGGCGGGGCGCGTCACCGAGCAGGCGACCGTCCGCAGCGGCGAACCGACGCCGCTGGCCCGGCAGCTGGAGCGTCTCTCGAAGTTGATCGGGCGCGTAGGCATCGCGGTGTCGACGCTGATCTTCTGTCTGATGTTGGTCCGGTCGATCGGTTGGGGCGGGCTGCTCGAACGTCCCTGGGCCGAGGCGGTGCAGCAGGTGCTGCACCTGTTCATGGTGTCGGTGGCGATCATCGTCATGGCTGTGCCGGAGGGGCTGCCGATGTCGATCACGCTGTCGCTCGCGATGTCGATGCGCCGGATGCTCCGCACGGGGAATCTGGTGCGCCGGATGCACGCCTGCGAGACGATGGGGGCCGTGACGGTGATCTGTACCGATAAGACCGGTACGCTGACCCGCAACCGGATGACGGTGCAGGAGCTGGTGCGCTGCGACGACTTTCCGTTGCGGGATCTGGCGGAGGCGGTCGCGGCCAACACCACGGCCTACCTCGACGGCGAGGGGGGCGCGATCGGCAATCCGACCGAGGGGGCGCTGCTCGCGTGGCTTCGTGCGCAGGGCGAGGATTACGAGGCGCTGCGCGCCGGGGTGCGGATCGTCGACCGGCTGACCTTCTCGACCGAACGCAAATACATGGCGACGATCGTCGAGAGCTCCCGCACGGGGCGTCGGCTGCTCTGCGTGAAGGGGGCGCCCGAGATCGTGCGGACGATGTGCGCCGCCGACGGCCGCGACGACGAGATTGCCGAACGGCTGCTCGCTTTCCAGCAGTGCGCCATGCGCACGCTGGGGATCGCCTGGTGCGAGACCGGGGAGATGGAGTGCCTGCGGGCGGTCGAGCGGGGCGGGTTGCGCTTCGCGGCCGTGGCGGCGATCTCCGATCCGGTGCGCGAGGAGGTGCCGGCGGCCGTGCGGCAGTGCTCGGATGCGGGTATCGCCGTCAAGATCGTTACGGGCGACACGTCGGCCACGGCCTGCGAGATCGCCCGCCGGATCGGGCTTTGGGACGATGCCTCGGACGGCGACCGCAACCGCATGACCGGTGCGGAGTTCGCGGCGGCGACCGACGACGAGCTGCTCGAACGGGTCGGGGACCTGAAGATCCTCTCCCGGGCCCGGCCGCTCGACAAGCAGCGGCTGGTGCGGCTGCTGCAACGCCGCGGCGAGGTGGTGGCCGTGACGGGCGACGGAACGAACGACGCCCCGGCGCTCAACTTCGCCGACGTGGGGCTTTCGATGGGGTCGGGAACCTCCGTGGCGAAGGACGCTTCGGACATCACGCTGCTCGACGACTCGTTCTCGTCGATCGCCACGGCCGTGATGTGGGGCCGCTCGCTCTACCGCAACATCCAGCGTTTCGTGCTCTTCCAGCTGACGATCAACGTCGTGGCGATCGTCGTCTGCTGCGTCGGGGCGGTCGTCGGGACCGACATGCCGCTCACGGTGGTGCAGATCCTGTGGGTCAACATCATCATGGACACCTTCGCGGCGATGGCCATGGCGTCGCTGCCGCCCGATCCCGAGGTGATGCGCGACCGTCCGCGCCGCCGCGACGAGTTCATCATCTCGCCGGGGATGGTTCGCACGCTCTTCGCGTGTGCCGGAGCGATGATCGTCGTGCTGCTGGCGATGCTCTTCGGATGGGCCTCGCCCGAAGGCGACCTCGATATCCGCCACCTGACGCTCTTCTTTTCGACCTTCGTCTTCTTTCAGCTGTGGAACCTGTTCAATGCGAAGGGGTTCGCATCGCGGCATGCGGCCCTGCGCGGAGTACGCCACTGTCGCGGGTTCCTTTTCATTCTGCTCGCCATCGCCGTAGGGCAGGCCGCGATCGTGGAGATCGGCGGCGAGGTGTTCCGCACTGAACCGCTTCCGTGGAGCGACTGGGCGGCCGTGATCGGAGCGACGTCGCTGCTCGCCGCGGGCGGCGAGGCCGTCCGAGCGCTGGGACGCCGGCGGCGGGCCTGATCGAATCATGAACGATATGGACCATACGTTGACAACCTACGTCGAGCGGGAGATCATTCCGCGATACGAGCACTTCGACGCAGCGCACGGCGTCGACCACGTGCGCTCGGTCATCGCGCGGAGCCTCGAACTGGCGGCCCGCTTCGAGGTCGACGAGCGGATGGTCTATGCCATCGCCGCCTATCACGACACGGGGCTGGCGTTCGGTCGGGAGCGGCACCATCTCGATGCGGGCCGCATCCTCTTCGAAGATGGGAACCTGCGCCGCTGGTTCACCGACGAACAGCTCGCGACGATGCGCGAGGCGGTCGAGGATCATCGCGCCTCGGCCGAGCATGCGCCCCGCACGATCTACGGCCGCATCGTCGCCGAGGCGGATCGGCTGATCGATCCGCAGACGATCGTCCGGCGCACGGTGCAGTACGGACTGGCTCACTATCCGGCACTCGGCCGCGAGGAGCACTACGCCCGCTGTCTCGACCACCTGCGGGCCAAATACGCCGAAGGGGGTTATCTGAAGCTGTGGATCCCCGAATCGGACAACGCCCGCCGGCTGGAGGAGCTGCGCGTGCTGATCCGCGATGAAGTCCGTCTGCGGGAGCTTTTCCTCGGGATCTACGACGCCGAATCCGGCCGGTAGGCTTTACATCCCGTCTCCGGGGTGATTTGAAAGTCCCCTCCTGTGAAAGGGGCGAATTGGTAAATGCGGCGCTCTGTCGGTTCGACAGAAAGGATTGCAGGTTGGTTGGACCCGCGAGGCATTAAAGCACCCGATCGCCGTCCGGAAAATAGCGCATGTACTGCACCCGCTGGTAGATGTCGTCCCCGGCATTTCCGAAATCCATCCGTCCGCGGAACTCGTTGAGCGAGGCGAATCCGTGCCGTTCGGCCCACGCATCGACGAAACGGTCGACTTCGCCGATCACCTCGTATCCCCGTTCATGAATCGCCGAGCATAGCTGCACGACGCGGGCGCCGCACAGCAGCGCCTTGACGGCTGCCGCACCGTCGTGCACGCCTGTCGAGACGGCGATGTCCAGCTGCGGGAGCGCTGCCGAACAGAGCGCCGTGCTGCGCAGGACGTTGCGCAGCTCTGCGGGCGTGCTGAACGGTGGAACCGGGACGAACGCCAGCCGTTCGATATCGATATCGGGTTCGAAAAAGCGGTTGTAGAGCACCACGCCCCGGGCTCCGCAGCCGAGCAGTGTATCGGCGACGGAGAGGACGTTGGTCAGCCGCATCGGCAGCTTCACCGACACGGGGATGCCGACCGTCCCGACGACGCGCCGCACCGTTTCGGCGTAGCCGTGCTCCAGCTCCTGCGCTGTCCGGTGCCGGTCGGTGGGTTGCAGGAAGATGTTCAGCTCGATGGCCGAAGCGCCGGCCCGCTCCATCGCCTCGGCATAGCCGCACCATTCGTCGGAGTCGGCGATGCAGTTGATGCTGGCGATGACGGGGACGCCCGTCGCACGGGCATCGGCGACGAGCCGCAGGCACTCCGCCTGGTAGTGCTCGCCGAGATAACGTTCGAGATACTCCCCGGCATCGCCCATGCCAGGCTCCTGCGAAGCCCGCTCCAGAGCTGCGGCGTGGTGGAGAATCTGCTCCTCGAAGATCGATTTGAGCACCACGGCGCCGGCACCATGGTGCACGCACTCCCTGACGTTGTATGCGGAGGCTGTGTAGGGCGAGCTGGCGACCACGACCGGCGAGGTCAGCTCCAGCCCGAGATAAGTCGTTTTCATGACGGAACGTTTTTCTGGTTCGCCCGAATCCGTCTCGATTATCGTGCCGTTCGATGTCCCGCCGCACGAAAAAAGGTCGGATCTTCTCTTTCGCTAAGGTTCGTTTGCGGGAGCTTCCCGATTTTTACCGTCGTATATAAAGAAATTTCCCTGCGATCATTCGATCGTAGGGAAATGCGTGAGCGGAAAACGAGATTACCGCACTGATCGAATGCAGATTTAGGCTAACAAACTGACCGTTTGTGATATATGCGCATTTATACCGTATTCTGCAAACGGTCGGTTGAGCACTTCAAAGCATCGAAAAGCAGGAGTTCGGTTAACAAATCGTTAACAGCGATTCGGCTGCCGAAGAATCGAACGACCGGCCCGATTGGTTTCTGCAATATATTCTTATTCACTATTTTGCGTGGTTTTTCATGTTGGTTCTGAACTCATAACGACTTAACTTTGCAACCTGTAAAACTGTTATGAGAAGAAGCACATTCAAAATCCTGTTCTATGTGAACAAA
>CAMWWU010000040.1 GCA_947178025.1 uncultured Alistipes sp.
TCAAGGGCGGTATGAACGTCATGCTGGAGGTGCAGGTCGAGGATGTCGTCAAGGCGCTCGCCGGCGACAGCCAGAACGACCCCGCTTTCGTCGAGGCCATCGCCGAGGCCAACGAGGCCATGCGCAAGGGCACGTCGAAGGATTATATCGACGATTTCGTGTCGGCTTACGAGCGTCTGTCGGACGGCCGTCCGCTGTCCGCGATCTTCGTGAGCCCCGACCGTCGCGACATCACCCTCGAAAGCTCGAACGCCGAGGTGGCCAAGCTCCTCAAGGAGGATACCGAGAAGGCGATCGCCGCGTCGTTCAACGTGCTGCGCAGCCGTATCGACAACTTCGGCGTCACGCAGCCCAACATCATGCGTCTGCCCAACTCGCACCGCATCCTCGTCGAGCTGCCGGGCGTGAAGGAGCCGCAGCGTGTGCGCGACCTGCTTCAGGGTACCGCCTCGCTCGAGTTCTGGACGACTTACGACGCCCGCGAGGTGCTGCCGTCGCTGGTTGCCGCCGACAAGTATCTCCGCAGCGAGCTGACGGCCGCTCCCGCCGAGGAGGAGACCGTCGAGGTCGCTGAGACGACGACCGAGGCCGCTGCCGAGGGCGAGAGCGGTCTGATCGCCGAGCTGGGCGAAGCCGCTGCTGCCGAGACGGCGCAGAGCGGCCGCTTCGAGCGCGAGCAGAACCCGCTCTTCGCAGTGCTCGATCCCGCCTACGCCGGAGGCGCCGCCATCGGTGCCGCCTACAAGGCCGACATGGCTGCCGTGAACGCCTACCTGGCTATGCCCGCCGTGCGCGATCTCTTCCCCGCCGACATCCTCTTCAAGTGGGGTGTCAAGGGCGACGACAAAATCGACGGCCGCTACTACCTCTACGCCATCCGTGTTTCGACGCCCGACGGCAAGGCTCCGCTGGACGGTTCGGTAGTTACCGACGCGACGGAGCAGTATCAGCAGCACGGCGCTACGGCCGAGGTGTCGATGACGATGAACGCCGAGGGCACCCAGCGCTGGGCGCGTCTCACGGGCGAGAACATCGGCAAGTGCGTGGCCATCGTCCTCGACGGCTACGTCTACTCGGCTCCGGTCGTGCGCACGAAGATCGACAAGGGTACTTCGTCGATCTCGGGCGACTTCACGATCCAGGAGGCCAAGGACCTCGCCAACGTCCTCGAATCGGGTAAGGTTCCCGCCCCCGCGAAGATCATCCAGGATACGGTCGTCGGCCCCTCGCTGGGCCAGGAGTCGATCAATGCCGGTCTGCTCTCGTTCCTGATCGCTTTCGTGCTCGTCCTGCTCTACATGGGTCTGTTCTACAAGACCGCGGGCTGGATGTCCGATATCGCCCTGCTTACGAACGTCTTCCTGCTGATGGGCGTGCTCGTGTCGTTCGGTGCCGTGCTGACGCTGCCCGGTATCGCCGGTATCGTGCTGACGATGGGTATGGCCGTCGATGCCAACGTCATCATCTACGAGCGTATCAAGGAGGAGCTGCGCGAGGGCAAGGGCCTTTCGCTGGCTATCAAGGATGGTTTCTCGAAGGCCTACTCGGCGATCATCGACGGTAACCTCACGACCATCATCACGGGTATCGTGCTCTTCGTCTTCGGCAACGGCCCCGTGCAGGGCTTCGCCACGACGCTCATCATCGGTATCGTCACTTCGTTCTTCTGCGCCGTGTTCATCACGCGCCTGCTGATCGAGTGGGTAGTCGCCAAGTGGGGTTCGATCTCCTTCTCGCGCAAGTGGTCGGAGAACTTCCTGAACAATACCGCTTTCGACTTCATCCGCGTGCGTAAGACCGCCTACTACATCGCCGGCGCCCTGATGCTGCTCTCGTGCATCTCGTTCGCGACGCGCCGACTCAACCTCGGCGCCGAGTTCACCGGCGGCCGTGCCTACGTGGTACGCTTCGACAAGGCCGTTTCGGCCGAGGAGGTGCGCGCCAACCTGGGCGAGGCATTCGCGCAGTACGCCGATGCCGACGCTTCGTCGGTCAGCTTCGAGGTGAAGCAGTACGGCAACGACAACCAGATGCGCATCGTCACCCAGTACAAGTACGACGATACGTCGGACGAGGCTACGAGCGAGGTCGAGCAGATCATCTACGATGCGATGAAGTCGCTCTACTCCTATGAGATTTCGTTCGACAACTTCCGCAACACGCAGGAGGACCTGAACGGTATCATCACCGCCGACAAGATCGGTCCTTCGATTGCCCGCGACATGACGTGGAACGCCATCTATTCGGTGCTCTTCTCGCTGATCGCCATCGGTCTCTACATCACCTTCCGTTTCAAGCGCTGGCAGTGGGCTACGGGTGCTACCGCCGCTCTGGCCTTCAACGCCCTGCTGGTGATCGGTCTCTTCTCGATGTTCTACGGTCTGCTGCCGTTCAACCTCGAGGTGAACCAGGCCTTCATCGCTGCGATCCTGACGATCATCGGTTATGCGATCAACGACACCGTGGTGGTCTTCGACCGTATCCGCGAGTTCCTGGCGCTCTATCCGAAGCGCAACCTCAAGGAGAACGTCAACAACGCCATCAACTCCACGCTGTCGCGAACGATCAACACGTCGGGTACGACGCTCGTTACGCTGCTCGCCATCTTCTTCTTCGGCGGCGAGACGATCCGCGGCTTCATCTTCGCCCTGACGGTCGGTGTGATCGTCGGTACGGCAGCCACGATCTTCATCGCGACGCCGATCGCCTACGACCTGATGACCAAGCGTGCCAAGGTCGACAAGGAGTAAGCTGCCGTATATATTATAAGGTATCGTCCGACCCGCGCTCGAAAGTGCGGGTCGGATTTTTTTGCGGCCGCTCGGGGCGGCATGTGTTGGGGAAGGTTCTGCGGTAAGCGGGACGGTGGCGGCTTGGCGGCCGGTCCGTGCCGGGGTCTGGGACAGGCCGGCAACCCATGTCGGGGGCATGGCTTCCGGCCGGGATGCGCGGTCCTGGGCGAATGTTCGGAAGGGGCCCTCGGGAAACTCGTGGCCGGGGCAGTGTGCGGCGGGGCGGATAATTATCGGGTCCGGTTTGCGCCGCTCCGTTTTATTTCCTATCTTTACCGAACCTAATCGAGTTGTTATGGAGAATCTGCTGAATCGGATGCACCGCTATGTTTCGCCGGTCTTTCTGGTGCTGCTCGTCGCGTCGTTCATCCTGTGGTATATCGCCAAACTGAATTATACTTACACCACTGAGCAGGTCGTGCGGGTGAGCGTCGACGGCGTGCCTTTCGAGGTGACGTGCGTCGTCGAGGGTGTCGGTACGAACCTCTTCGGCTATCGCGTCTACATGAACAAGCGGCTGCGCATTCCGCTCTCGGAACTCAAATACAAACCCTCGCACGAGGAGGGGCACGAGGGCAAGATCGTCATCGATCCCCATTCGTTGCAGAACGCCATTTCGGTGCGTTTCAGCGATATCAAGGTCGCTTCGATCGGCGCTGTCCCCGAAATCGACAAACCTGAGAACCCATGATGAAGGTCGGAGTTACGGGGGGGATCGGCAGCGGCAAGAGCACCCTTTGCCGGCTCTTCGGGCAGCGGGGCGTTGCAGTCTACTGCTCCGATGCCGAGGCGAAACGCCTGATGACCGACGATGCGGCGCTGTGTGCTGCCGTCGCCGCACGTTTCGGTGCGGAGGTCTATGCCGGGGGCACGCTCGACCGGCCGCTGCTGGCCGAGCGGGTCTTCTCCGACCCGCAGGCGCTGGCCGATCTCAACGCCTTGGTGCACCCGGCCGTGATGCGCGACTTCGCGGCGTGGGCCGACCGGCAGTCGGGGCCTTATGTGATCCTCGAAAGCGCCATCCTCTTCGAGGCGGGGCTTGAGCGGCAGGTGGACCGCACGGTCGCCGTGCTCGCACCTGCTCCGCTGCGTGTGGAGCGGGCCTGCCGCCGCGACGGGAGCAGCGAGGAGCAGATCCGCCGTCGCATCGCCGCCCAGCTGGACGACGACGAACTCGCCCGACGTGCCGATCATGTCGTGGTCAACATCCTCGAAGCCGATCTGGAGCCCGCCGTCGCGGAGCTCGATCGTATTTTCCGACAAGAAGCGATGAATTTATGATATTCGATCTTACGCAACCCCGGGTCATGGCGATTCTGAACGTCACGCCCGACTCGTTCTATTCCGGCAGCCGGACGCCCGACGCGGAGGCTGTCGAACGCCGTGTCCGCGAAGTCGTGGAGGAGGGCGCCTCGATCATCGACGTCGGCGGGTACTCTTCGCGCCCGGGGGCCGATCCGATCTCCGAGGAGGAGGAGTGGCGGCGCGTGGAGCTCGGGGTCGCCGCCGTGCGACGTCTGGCCCCCGACCTGCCCGTGTCGGTCGATACGTTCCGCAGCGGGGTGGCCGAACGGGCGCTGGAGCGCTTCGGTCCGCTGGCCGTCAACGACATCTCGGCCGGGGAGCTCGACCCGCGAATGCCCGCCGTCGCTGCGCGTTACGAGGTGCCCTATATCGCCATGCACATGAAGGGCGACCCGCAGACGATGCAGTCGCTCACCGACTACGGACACGGGATCGTCTCCGAGGTCGTGAGCTACTTCGCCCGTCGCGTCGCCGAGTTGCAGGAGGCCGGGATCCGTCGCGAAAACATCATTCTCGATCCGGGTTTCGGTTTCGCCAAGACCCTGGAGCAGAACTACGAACTGCTTGCCGGGCTGCATGAACTCCGGGCCTCGGGCTATCCGGTGTTGGCGGGCCTCTCGCGCAAATCCATGATCTATAAGGCGCTCGACGCTACGCCGGCCGAGTCGCTCGCCGGCACGATCGCGCTGGGGTGGGAGTGCCTGCGGCAGGGGGCGTCGATCCTGCGCGTGCACGACGTCCGCGAGGCCGTCGACACGGTTCGTCTGTTCGGCCACTTCCAACGCAACGGCATCCGATGATACGTATTTCCGATATCCGCAAACGCTTCGGCACGCTCGAAGTCCTGAAGGGCGTGTCGCTCGACGTCGCCGACGGCGAGGTGGTCTCCATCGTCGGGGCCAGCGGTGCCGGCAAGACGACGCTCCTGCAAATCGTCGGCACCCTCTCGCGTCCCGACGCCGGACGCGTCGAGATCGGCGGGCAGGACGTATTCGCCCTGGGCGACAAGGCGCTGTCGTGCTTCCGCAACGAACGCATCGGCTTCGTCTTTCAGTTCCACCACCTGCTGCCCGAGTTCACGGCCTTGGAGAATGTCTGCATTCCGGGATGGATCGGGGGGCGTCCCCGTGCCGAGGTCGCACGCCGGGCCGACGAGCTGCTGGCGATGGTGGGCCTCACGGCGCGCCGCGACCATAAGCCGGGGCAGCTTTCGGGCGGCGAGCAGCAGCGCGTGGCGATCGCGCGGGCGCTCATCAACTCCCCGGCGGTGCTGCTGGCCGACGAACCTTCGGGAAACCTCGATTCGCACAACCGCGACGAGATCCACCGCCTCTTCTTCGAGTTGCGCGAGCGGCTGGGGCAGACCGTCGTCATCGTGACCCACGACGAGGGGCTCGCAGCGATGGCCGACCGCCGCATCGTCATGTCCGACGGTGCCATCGTCCGATGAACGCCGAGATCCGCGAGCTGCTCGAACGGCTCTATGACCGGTACGACCGGCCCGAATTCATCTCCGACGACCCGATCTGCGTGCCGCACCGCTATGCGGACCGTGCCGACCGGGAGATCGCGGGCTTCCTCGCTGCGACGATCGCCTGGGGCAATCGCAAGTCGATCGTCCGCAACGGCCATCGCATGATGCGTTGCATGGACGATGCGCCGGCCGACTTCGTGCGCAATGCCTCCGATCGCGAGCTGGAGGGGCTGACGGGGTTCGTGCACCGCACGTTCAACGGCTGCGACCTGCGCGATTTCGTGCTGGCCCTGCGGCGGATGGAGCGCCTGCACGGAGGCCTCGGCGGCTTCTTCGAATCCCGTTACGAGGCGACGCACGATCTGACCGCCGTGCTGGCGGAGTTCCGGCGCGAATTTTTCGCGGCCGACCACGCTCCGCGGTGCGAGAAGCACCTCTCGTCGGTCGAGCGGGGGGCCGCCTGCAAGCGGCTCTGCATGTATCTGCGCTGGATGGTGCGCCGCGACGAACGGGGTGTCGACTTCGGCGAGTGGACGCGGATTCCGACGTCGGCCCTGCGGATTCCGCTCGACGTGCATGTCGGCGATACGGCTCGTGCGCTCGGGCTGCTCGGCCGGCGCCAGAACGACTGGCGGGCCGTCGAGGAGCTCACCGCCGCGTTGCGCGAGGCGGATCCGGACGACCCCGTGCGTTTCGATTTCGTGCTCTTCGGGGCCGGCATGGACCGGCTGGCGGAGGTTCATGATAGGTAAGCAGGAGATAAAGAAGTATGTTTCGTTTCAAACAGTTCGCGATTTGCCAGGAGTGCAGCCCGATGAAGGTCGGGACCGACGGCGTGCTGCTCGGGGCCTGGACTTCGGCCGGGCCGGAGGTCCGGCGCATCCTCGATATCGGCACCGGCACGGGGCTGATCGCTCTGATGATGGCCCAGCGGGTCCCCGACGCCGAGATCACGGGCGTCGACGTGGAGCCCGTCGCCGAGGCGCGCGCCAACGCCGACGCCTCGCCGTGGGGGGCACGAATCCGTTTCGAGCAGTGCCCCGTGCAGGAGTTCGCGGCCGCGGAGCCCTTCGATCTCATCGTTTCGAACCCGCCCTTTTTCGTCGATTCGCTCGTCTGCCCCGATGCCGGACGCACTGCGGCGCGCCATGCCGTGCTGCTGCCCTATGCCGATCTGTGCGCCTCGG
Organism: uncultured Alistipes sp.; assembly: GCA_947178025.1. Lineage (GTDB taxonomy): Bacteria > Bacteroidota > Bacteroidia > Bacteroidales > Rikenellaceae > Alistipes. The sequence goes on from CAMWWU010000040.1 coordinate 6,759, forward strand.
TCGTGCGGCTGCTGGCGCCCGACGGACGCTTCGCGGCAGTGCTTCCCGTTGCGGAGGCCGCGCGTTTTCTGGCGATCGCGCGCGGACGGCTCCGCCTCGTGCGCCGCACCGACGTGCGCACCACGCCGCGGCGCGCGCCCAAACGGGTGCTGCTGGAGTTCGCGCATGCCGCAACGGACGCGGCAGCTCCCGTCTGCTCCGAGCTGGTGATCGGCACGGGCGAACACGAATGCTATACCCCCGAATACCGGGCCCTTACCCGCGATTTTTACCTGAAATTTTGACGATCCGGCAAAAATAAGCTACATTTGTCATTAGGAATAAAAAACTTCGGAATCATGAAACGACTGCTTCTCGTGCTGGCGCTCGTCGCAACGACCGCCGGCGTTACGGCTCAGAACCCCTATATCGCCTTGCAGGGCGCGACGGAAGGTGCCGACGGCATCGCCGTGTCGCAGCCGCGGACGATTCTCGCGGTCGACGTGCGTGTCGCCTGCGAAACGATCGTCGCAGGGCCGTATGCCCGCTATGCACAGAAATACCTCGGTGTCCGGGCGCCGCTGACCGACAAGACGATCTGGACGGTCGAGGGTGCCTCCGTGGCGCTGCTCGATCCCGCTGCGGCGTTCGCCGCCGACTCTCCGGCCGGGCCGTCGACGGCGGTCGTGTCGCATGCCGAAGCCGACGGCGAGTTCCCCCGCATGCCGGTAGACAAGAGTTCGTCGACCGTCCTCGCGCTGGAGGATGCCGCGCGCGACGCTGCCAATGCGATCTTCTCGCTGCGCCGCCACCGCGTCGAGCTGATCACGGGCGAAGCCGGCGAGAATGTCTTCGGCGAGGGATTGCATGCTGCGCTGGACGAGATCGCCCGGCTCGAACAGGGCTATCTGGAGCTCTTCCTGGGCAAACGGATCGTCTCTGCGGAGAGCCGCCGTTACGTCGTATCGCCGCAGGCGGACAAGAAACAGTACGTCGTGTGCCGTTTCACCGCATCGGAGGGGCTGCTCCCCGCGAGCGACCTTTCGGGCGATATGGTCGTCCTGCAAATCGATCCCTCGGGCAATCTCTCTTCGGACCTCGAAGCCGGTCCGAAGGAGAGCAGCGTCGTGGCGTGCCGGCTGGCCGATCCTTCGGTCTGCACGGTGGTGTGCGGCGGACGCGAGTATGCCCGCACGGTGCTGCCGATCTTCGAGTTCGGCCGCACGATCCAAGTTGCGCTTCCCCGCCGCAAGTAGCCGATGAACGCGACTTCCCGTATGGTGGCGCTGCTGGCCCGCATGCGCCGCGAGCGCAACGGTGCCGTGGCTGACGCCATGTGCCGCTACGGCCGTCCCTGCGCACTCAACTACGGCGTGAGCCTGCCTACGATCCGGCAGATCGCCCGCGCCGAGACTCCCGATCACGCATATGCCCGCCTGCTTTGGCAGCAGGATGTCCGCGAATTGCGCCTCGCCGCACTGCACCTGACCGACCCTGCCCGTCTGGCGGACGAAGCCGGATTCTGGGCTGCGGGGATCGTCGATGCCGAACTGGCCGAAGAGGCGGCTTTCGCACTGTTGTCCCGTGCGGAGTGCCTCGAAGGGCTCTTCGCTGCGTGGTGTGCGGATGCCGATCCGCTGCTGCGCTATGCCGCGCTGCTCGCGGCGGCACGCTCCGTGCTCTCCACGACAGCGTGGATCGCTCCGGCCTGCGGCGCGTTGTCGATCCCTGCCGAGCCGGCTGCCGTGCGGCTCGTGGCTCAGGGAGCCGTCGCCATGTTCGCGGCGCTCGGGACCCGGAGCCCGGAGGCGCGGCTGGCGGTACTTCGCGCCGCAGAGGCGCTGCCTGCCGGTCCGGCTGCCGATTACGTGCGCGAGGAGCTCGCCTGGCGGCTGGAGTAGGGCGTCAGGACTGCGGCGTTTTCTCCCGCTTCTCGATTTCGTCGAGTACGGCGACCAGCCGTTCGTAGCTCGTGCGGCCGCTCTCGCGCCACAGCACCTCGCCGCGCCGGAAAAACATCAGCGTCGGTACCGACATGATGTTGTAGCGGCGAATGATCTCGATCATCTCCCGATCGTCGATGTCGATCTTGTAAACATCCACGCGGCCTTTCATCTGCTCCGCGAATTTGTCGATGACGGGGTGCATCATCTGGCAGGGCCCGCACCAGGTGGCGAAAAAGTCGACGAATGTCAGAGCGTCGCGCCAAATCACTTTGTCGAAATCCTTCATATCTTCTGATTTTTTTGGTCGTTCAGTTCATCTCGGCCCACGTCATCGAGGCGGGAATCTGCCCGGCGAGTGCGCTGCGGGCGTAGTCGATCGTCCGCTCCAGCCCCTCGGCGAGGGTCACGGTGGGCTTCCACCCCAGGTCGCGCTGCGCTCCCGAGATGTCGGGGCGTCGGCGGCGCGCCTCGCCGATGCGGGCCTCGACGTGCACGATCCGCGAGCTGCTGCCGGTTGCCGCCACGATCTTCTCGGCCAGGGCCCGGACGGATATCTCGTGTTCGGCCCCCAGGTCGACGATCCGCGTCCGTTCCGTCGGCGGAGCCGCCATCAGCCGCATCAACCCCTCTACGATGTCGCCGACCCAGCAGAAGGTCCGCAGCTGTTCGCCGCTGCCGTAGATCACGATGTCGCGGTTCTGCAATGCGGCGACGATCGTCTTCATCACCACCCGCTGATCCATCGGATCGGCTCCCGGACCGTAGGTGTTGAACAGACGGGCTATGCGCGTGTCGACGCCGTACTCGGCGTGGTAGGCGCGGTGGAGCGTCTCCGCCGCCCGTTTTCCCTCGGCGAAGAGCCGTTTGTCGGGCGGGCAGGCCGAGGTGGCGGAGCAGCTGTCGCGGAAATTGGTGTCGTAGATCTCCCCCGAAGAGGCGAGCAGCACGCGGGCGTGTTCGCTGCGTGCCGCATCGAGGGTGTTGATCGCCCCGAGGATGCTCGTCCGGAGCGCTTCGACGGGCAGCAGCTTGTCGTAGCGCACCGTCGAGGGGGCCGTGAGGTTGTAGATCTCGTCGCAGCGGATGCCGAACGTATTGACTACGTTGTGATGTACGTACCGGAATGCGGGGTGCCGCACGGTGTCGCGCAGCAGGGATGATCCGGCGGGTTCGCGCAGATCCACGCAGAAAACTTCATGTCCTTGCCCGAGCAGGCGAAGACAAAGGTGCGTGCCGATGAAACCCGCACCGCCCAAAACGACGATTCTTTTTTGCATCTCTACCTCCTTTTTGTCGGGTCGAGCGCAAAATCCGTTCCAATTCCGGCGTGTCGGGCGGTGCGGTGTCGGATGTCGCCGGCAGGGCGGGTGCGGCCGGAGCGTTGCGCCGGCCGTTCGCGGATGCGGACGGGCTGTCGGAAGGTAGGCTGCTGCTGCGGGCTGCGCGCTACTCCAGGAAGAGGGCCTTGGGCAGCTCGCCGATGCTGTTGATCGTAACGACCTCGATCCCTTTGGGGCGTTTGACGCTCTTGGCCAGGTAGCCCGACACGACGATGCGGCGGAATCCGAGGCGTGCGGCCTCGCTGATGCGCTGTTCGGTGCGCGGTGCGGGGCGCACTTCGCCCGAGAGGCCGATTTCGCCGGCGCAGCAGACCCCTTCGGCGACCGGACGGTCGTAGTAGGAGGAGACGACGGCGGCCACGACCGCGAGGTCGAGCCCCGGATCCGAGACCTTGAATCCTCCGGCGAAGTTCAGGAAGACGTCCTTCTGGAACATCTTCATGCCGAGACGCTTCTCGACCACGGCCAGCAGCATGTTCATGCGACGGGTGTCGAATCCGGTCGCCGTGCGCTGAGGCGTGCCGTAGGCGGCGCCGCTGACGAGCGCCTGCACCTCGATCAGGTAGGGGCGCACGCCGTCGGCCGAGGCACCCACGGCGATGCCGCTCAGCGGCTCCTCGTAGTGCGAGAGGAGGATCTCCGAGGGGTTGTCCACGCCGCGCAGCCCGGCGTCGAGCATCTCGAAGACGCCGATTTCGAACGTGGCGCCGAAACGGTTCTTGATGCCGCGCAGGATGCGGTAGACGTTGTTGCCGTCGCCCTCGAACTGGAGTACGACGTCGACGATGTGTTCCAGGATTTTGGGACCTGCGATCGTGCCGTCCTTGGTGATGTGGCCGATGATGACGATCGACGTGCCGGTCGACTTGGCGTATTTGAGCAGCGTCGCCGCGCACTCGCGGATCTGCGACACACTGCCGGCCGACGAGTCGATCAGCTCGGTGTAGATGGTCTGTATCGAGTCGATGATGACCAGATCGGGCTGCTGCTCGGCGATCTGTGCCACGATGTTTTCGAGCAGCGTTTCGGGGTATACCAGGCAGTCGTCGTTGCCGATGCCGATGCGTGCGGCACGCATGCGGATCTGTTCGGCCGACTCCTCGCCCGAGACGTAGAGGGTCTTCAGCGAGTTGGCCGTCAGGGCGATCTGGAGCGAGAGCGTCGACTTGCCGATTCCCGGTTCGCCTCCGACGAGGATCAGCGATCCGGGGACCAGGCCGCCGCCCAGCACGCGGTTGACCTCGGGAATGCCGAGGTCGATGCGGCGGTGTTCGCTCTCGCGGATATCGCGCACGCGCTGCGGCACGGCTTTCGGGAGCGGTCCCGCGACGACCGAGGGGACGGAGCCGCTTTCGCGGGCGACGATCTCCTCGGTGAAGGTGTTCCATTCGCCGCACGAGGGACACTTGCCCAGCCATTTGGGGGCTTCGAATCCGCAGCTTTTGCAGAAGTAGGCTTTCTTGACTTTGGCCATGACGGTGTGGGGTTAACGGGCTGCCGGGCGGACGTTGACGAGGACCGCGGCCCGGCGGTTTTTGCTTTGCCAGATCTCCGTCGCGGGTTGGGCGGAGGCGGGGACCGACTGTGCCGGCAGGGATGCCGCACGCAGCATCTCGGGCAGCTCGCCGCCGGCCGGAGTGATGCGCATCGTCCGGTAGTCGATGCGCACCCGATCGCAGGAGAGCAGGAAATCGACTCCCAGCGATCCGTCTTCGCCCGTTTCATGGGCCAGCTGCGTCGCATAGGTGACCTCCACGTCGTAGAGCGGGCAGCGGATGCCGTCGATGCCGATGGCTACGGCCGGTTTGACGTAGGCGCGGCTCTCCTGCGTGCCTCCGACGCCTCCCGTGCGGAACTCCCGCTCGGTGGCGGTGGCTTCGATCTCTGCGCGGTATTTGTCGAAATAGATGTCGGAGAGCGTGCTTTTCGTGTTGCCCGAATCGAACTGCATCAGCACCGGGTGGCCGTCGGCTTCGGCGCGGATATAGCACAGCCCGTTGGTGTCCATATACATGTTGGGGTGCTCCCGGTCGGCCGGCTCGCTTTCGGCGGGAAAGCGCAGCAGCCGTTGCGCCCCGAGCACCTCGATGACGCCGGCCTCGAAGAGGAAATTGCAGCCCAATACGGCATCGATCCGCTCGGACGATTCGGTCGTGGGGGCCTCCGAGATCACGAATACGGCGTTGTAGAGCGTCATGGGGCCGATTTGCAGCGAGTCGGCCACGCCGAGCCGGCCTTGCTGCGAGCCGTTGACGCCCGACAGGGCGAGCTCGTAATCGAGCGGGCGGATGCCGTACTCCCGGGCGAACTCTTCGCTGGCGAACGACATCTCGGCGCACCCCGTGTCGATCACGAACGGGGCGGTCCGGCCATTGATTTCGGCGTCGATTCGGAGCAGCATGCCGCGCCCCAGCGAATCGAGCCGGAACGGGACCTCCACGGCCTCCGCCGGCCGTTCCAAATGCGTCGGCGGCAGGGCCGCCTGCACGGCGAAGAAGCCGATGGTCTTCTCGTATGCCGCCTGGTTCGAGGGATCCTGCGGCCGAAACTGTGCGTAGAGCGCCGCCGCAGCGGCATAGTCGCGGGCCATGCGGTAGTTCGAAAGGAGCTGCCCGACGAGCGCGCCCTGCCACTCGGGGGCGGTCTGCGGATCATTGAGCAGCGCGAAGATCGCCTCGTTGCTGGTGCCGAAACGCCGGAAGCGGGCGTCGGTCATCGCCTGGGCCCGCAGGCGTGCGGCGGGTGTGAGCGTGTCGTCCGTTTCGGCGAGCAGCCGTTCGAGGGCGAACCAGTCGCCGCACTGGAGCAGGCTGTCGGCCGCACGATCGGCGGGGGATTCGGCGCGGCAGACCGCGGCTGCGAACAGGGCGAAATAGAGCAGGATTCGTTTCATGGTGAAGGAAGGTTGTGTTAGTAGCGGGTCGAGGTGTATTCGTAGCGGAAGGCTTCGACGATGTATTCGTCGGGATAGAGCTCCCGGTAACTATCGGTCAGGTCGGTCGAGAGCATCACGCAGGAGGTGCCGGTCGCCTCGTCGGTGTAGCGCTCCATCGTATAGGTCGTCTCTTGCCCGTCGTTTCGGCGAGCAGCCGTTCGAGGGCGAACCAGTCGCCGCACTGGAGCAGGCTGTCGGCCGCACGATCGGCGGGGGATTCGGCGCGGCAGACCGCGGCTGCGAACAGGGCGAAATAGAGCAGGATTCGTTTCATGGTGAAGGAAGGTTGTGTTAGTAGCGGGTCGAGGTGTATTCGTAGCGGAAGGCTTCGACGATGTATTCGTCGGGATAGAGCTCCCGGTAACTATCGGTCAGGTCGGTCGAGAGCATCACGCAGGAGGTGCCGGTCGCCTCGTCGGTGTAGCGCTCCATCGTATAGGTCGTCTCTTGCCCGTCGTAGCGGAATGTCAGCGTCTTCGCCGCAGGCTGCCGGTCGAACTCGCCCGTCACGGGCGAAGCATCCGCCGAGGTGCGGACTGTCAGCCGGCCGCCGTCGTAGCGCGTGTAGTCGAGCAGGTAGCAGCCGCCGCCCGGCAGTTCGAGCTCCCGGACGAGCGGAGCATCGCCTCCCGGGTCTGCGGCCGGTGCTGCGTCGGGGGCCTCCGGATCTACGGGCGGCTGCGTGACGATCCGCACCTGGGCTTTTACGATGTCGTAGCGGACGGAGTAGAAGACCTCCGAGTCGTCGCATCCGGCGAGCAGGGCCGCCAGCAGTGCGCAGAAGAGATATTTCATGCTTTTCATGTTACTTCAGGAAAAATCGGTAGACATCGTTACCGTTGGCGTAGACCAGCAGCAGCAGGATCAGCGCCAGACCGAAGTACTGCGCAGCTTCGAGTACGCGGTCGCTCACTTTGCGGCCCGTGACGATCTCCCAGAGCGTGAAGAGGGCGTGACCGCCGTCGAGTCCCGGGATGGGGATGATGTTCATCACCGCGAGGATGATCGACAGAAAGGCCGTCTTCATCCAGAAGTCCTCCCAGTTCCACTCCGAGGGGAAGATGCTGCCGATGGCGATGAATCCGCCCAGCTCTTCGTACATCTTCGTCTTGGGCTGCACGATCAGCTTGAGCTGCTCCCAGTAGGAGGCGATCACGCGGCCCGTCTTGCGGATGCCGGCCGGGATGGCCTGGGCCAGGGTGTAGCGCTGCGTCCGCAGCGTGTAGGGGTTGGCCGCCAGGACGCCCAGCGTGCCCTCGGCGGAGATCGGCAGGTCGAGCGCCAGCGTGTCGGCGCCGCGCAGCACCCGCAGGCCGGCGGTTTCGCCCGCATGCAGTTGCAGCAGCGCCTTGTAGTCGCGGAACTCCAGTCCGTCGTAGCTCTCCTCCGGGAAGCGGATGCCGACGATCTCGTCGCCCCGGCGCAGGGCCGCGGCCGTGGGGGCCGTCACGCTGTCGATCAGGAAGGGCTGGCGCAGGGCGAAGAGCTGTTCGTAACCCTTCTGCTGCCGCATGGCGATCAGCTTTTCGAGCGGCAGGGTCAGCTCGATGGTCTCGCCTGCGCGTTCGACCGTAATGCGGCGGTCGTTCTCGGTGATGATGAGTGCGTTGACCAGCTTGTCGGGGTTCGTCACCGGCTCGCCGTCGATCGCTACGAAGCGGTCGCCGTCGCGGAATCCCAGGTCATGCCCCGTGGCGTTGAAGTTGTAGCCCCAGCGGGCATCCTCGTTCGAGAAATAGGTGTCGCCCCACGCGTAGCAGATGCCGATGTAGATGCCCACGGCCAGCACGACGTTCATCACCACGCCCGCGATCATCACCAGAAAGCGCTGCCAGGCGGGTTTCGAGCGGAACTCGTCGGGTCGGGCCGGCTGGCTCATCTGCTCCTTGTCCATCGACTCGTCGATCATGCCGGCGATCTTGACGTAGCCGCCCAGCGGCAGCCAGCCGATGCCGTACTCCGTGTCGCCGCGCTTGATTCTGAAGAGCGAGAACCACGGGTCGAAGAAGATGTAGAACTTGTCGACGCGCATGCCGAAGATGCGCGCCATGAAGAAGTGCCCCAGTTCGTGAATGCCGACGAGCAGCGTGAAGCAGAGGCAGAATTGAACGATTTTGATGACGATATCCATGTGTTATGCAGTTATCGGGTGAGGTATTCGGCGGCCAGGCGGCGCGCTTCGTCGTTCGAGGCGGCGTAGTCCGCCAGGGTGGGGTCGGCGACGAACGTCGCATGTGCGAGGGCGTATTCGATGGCCCCCACGATGTCGAGCCAGGCGCAGCGGCGGTCGAGGAATGCCGCGACGGCCTCTTCGTTGGCGCCGTTCATCGTGCAGGCGGCCGTGCCGCCGCGGCGCAGGCAGTCGTAGGCGATGTCGAGGGCCGGGTACTTCGTGCGGTCGACTTCGGCGAAGTCGAGGTGCGGGTGGTCGAGGAAGCTGAAGCGTTCGTCGGGACGCTGCGCCCGTTCGGGGAAGAGCAGCGCGTAGCTGATCGGCATGCGCATGTCGGGGGTGCCGAGCTGCGCCTTGATGGCGCCGTCCTCGAATTCGACCATCGAGTGGACGATCGACTGCGGATGGAGCAGCACCGAGATCTTCTCGGGGGGCGTGCCGAAGAGCCAGTGGGCCTCGATCACTTCGAAGCCCTTGTTGACGAGCGTCGAGGAGTCGATCGTGATCTTGGCGCCCATCTGCCATTGCGGATGGCGCAGCGCCTGCTCCACGGTGACGTCGGCGAGGGCTTCGCGCGGGAGGTCGCGGAAGGCGCCGCCGCTGCACGTGACGATCAGCCGCCGGACGGGCGCATGCTCTCCGACCAGGCACTGGAAGATCGCCGAGTGCTCCGAGTCGATGGGCAGGATCGGCGCCCGCTTCTCGGCGGCGAGCCGCATGACCTGCCGGCCGGCCACGACGAGCGACTCCTTGTTGGCCAGGGCGAGTTTCTTGCCGGCCGTGAGTGCGGCTACCGTGGGGGCGAGCCCCGCGTAGCCGACCAGTGCGTTGACCGCGACGTCGATGTCGCCGGCCGCCGCGACCTGCGCCACGGCCTCTTCGCCGGCGTAGACCTTGATGTCGGTGTCCGCCAGCGCGTCGCGCAGCGGGGCATAGCAGCGTTCGTCGGCGATGACGACCGTTGCGGCGTCGAACGCCCGGGCCTGCTCGGCCAGCCGCTGCCAGTTGCTGCGGGCCGTCAGCGTGCGTACTTCGAAACGTTCGGGATTCTCGCGGGCGATGTCGAGCGTCTGTACGCCGATCGAGCCGGTCGATCCCAGTATGGCGAGTCGTTGTTTCATGATGGATTAAAAGACGATGTATCCCTCCGGATCTACGGGTTTGCCGTTGTTCCAGAGTTCGAATTCGAAGAGTTTCGGCTCCTCGCTTTCGGAGTCGGTTTCGGTGTTATAGCCGATCTGCTCGCCGCTGCGCACGGCCTGCCCCGTCGTCACGAGCGACCGCGAGAGGTTTTTGTAGACCGATACGAGGCTCCCGGCGTGCTGGAGCAGGATGATGTAGCCGTTCTCGGGGGTCCAGAGGCTCTGGAGCACCGTGCCGTTGTCGATGGCCGTGATGCGGTCGCCCGGCGCCGCGGCGATGCGCACGCCGAAGCGGCTCTCGCCGATGTCGAAGCGCTCGGTGATGATTCCTTCGGCCGGCGTCACGAGCTCGATGGCTTCGCGGACCTGGCGCCGCGAGCCGCTGCGTCCGGCCAGTGCATAGGGGCCGTCGCCCTCCATCTGGGCCCGCAGCAGCGAATCCTCCGCCGAGGGAACCACGAGGACCTTGCCCGTGCGGGTGCTGTCGGCATTGGAGATCGTGCGCACGACGGGGGTGCGGCCCTCCATGATCTGGGCGATGTTCTCGTTGTAGGTCATCATGTCGTTCATCATGCGCTCCATCGAATCGAGGCGGATGATGTTCTGCACGAGGTTTTCGCGCGAACGGTCGGCGGCGGTGCGGTAGCCCGGCAGGAACTCCAGTACGGGGGTGTAGGCCATCAGCGAGAGGACGAGGATGAAGAGCAGCAGGGCGAACGCCACCGCTCCGGCGAAGAGGCTGGCGGGCGAGAGGTGGACGTGCCACTCCTCGCTGTTGTCCGTGGCGTTGAGCATGCTGAGACGGCGCTTGCGGAAGAGGTCGTGCCACCGCGTCGCTATTCGGTGCAGGTAGTTCATGAGAGTATGAATAGTTTTATGCAAAGATACGATATTTTATCGGCTTATCGGCAATTTATCGCGGCGAAGTTCGAGCGGACGCGCATGCCGCATTCGCCGGAGGGCCCGACGCGAAGCCGGGCGCGCATGCCGTGTGCGGGGTGTCGTCCCGCCGTTCGGCGCCGTTCGGTTCATTTGTCGCCCGATTTGACGAAAATACGCTTGTTTATCGTCTCGAAATTACCTATATTTGTGGGAAATTGCATTACTTAAAAAACGCAGAAAAAGCATGGTAAA
>CAMWWU010000041.1 GCA_947178025.1 uncultured Alistipes sp.
GGCGAGGAGCGCATCATCAACTTCCGCCGCTACCATACGATCAAGGAGGTGAAGAACGGCGAGGGGCCGCATCCGATCCGCACGCCGCACGGCTGGCTGCATCTGGCGCACGGAGTGCGCGGCTGCGCCTCGGGTTTGCGATACGTGCTGTATCTTTACATGACGGCTCTGGACGATCCCGCGCGCGTCATCGCCGAGCCGGGCGGCTACTTCATGGCGCCGGTGGGCGGGGAGTATGTCGGCGACGTGATGAACGTGCTCTTTTCGAATGGCTGGATCGTCGACGAGGACGGGCGGGTGCTGATCTACTACGCTTCGTCCGATACGCGGCTGCATGTGGCCGAGTCGACCGTCGAACGGCTGGTCGACTACTGCCTGCATACGCCGGCCGACGGGCTGGCCACCGCCGCCTCCGTCGAGCAGATCAAGGCGTTGATCGACCGCAACCGGAAACTGATGGAGTAAAAAACGCATTGCGATGGCCCGTTTACAGGAAAAAATCGGCTACGGCCTGGGAGACATGTCTTCGAGCATGTTCTGGAAGATCTTCTCCTACTATCTGCCGTTCTTCTACTCCAACGTCTTCGGACTGAGCCTCGAACATGCGGCGATGCTGCTGCTCGTCACCAAACTGTGGGACGCCGTGTCGGATCCCGTGATGGGTATCGTCGCCGACCGCACCTCGACGCGTTGGGGCAAGTTCCGTCCCTATCTGCTGTGGGGCGCCGTGCCGTTCTGCGTGGCGGGCGTGCTGACCTTCACCACGCCGGCCTGGGGCGAAAGCGCCCGGCTGGTGTGGGCTTATGCGACGTATATCCTGATGATGACCGTCTATACGGCCGTCAACGTGCCCTACGGTGCGATGCTGGGCGTGATGACCGACGATCCGCAGGAGCGCACGGTCTTCTCCTCCTACCGCATGTTTTTCGCCTATGGGGGCAGCTTCGTGGCGCTGGCCGTCTACGAGCCCCTGTGCGATGCCTTCGTCGGGGCGGGCTTCAGCGAGCAGCAGGCCTGGCAGTACGCCGTCGGGGCGGTCGGCACGCTCTGCATGCTGCTCTTCTTCGGGTGCTTCGCCTTGACGCGCGAGCACGTCCGCCCCGTCTCCGACGGGCGGCGCGGCTCGATCCTGCGCGACCTGCGGGCCCTGGCCGCGAACGGCCCATGGTGGTGGCTGCTCGGCGCGGCGATCGCGGCGCTGCTCTTCAACTCGATTCGCGGCGGCGCGGCGGCTTACTACTTCAAGGACTACGTGGGGCAGGGCGTGCTCGGCGGCGGCGTGATGCTCACGGCGGGACTTTTCCTCTCGGTGGGCGAGGTCGCCAACATGGCGGGCGTGGTGCTGGCCGTTCCCGTTTCGAAACGCCTCGGCAAGAAGAATACCTACATCCTGGCGATGGCGGGCTCGGCCTTGTTCAGCGCGATGTTCTGCTATGTGCCGCTCTCGCCGGCCGGATGCTGGACGATGCTGCTGCTGCAAGTCGTCATCTCGGTATTCGCCGGCATGACCTTCCCGCTGCTGTGGTCGATGTATGCCGACGTGGCCGACTACTCGGAATACAACCACGGGTCGGGCTCGACGGGATTGATTTTCTCGTCGTCGTCGATGGCTCAGAAGTTCGGTGGCGCCTTCGGCAGTGCGCTGATCCTCTGGCTGCTGGCCGCCTACGGATACGACACCTCCTCGGCGGCCGTGCAGACGCCCGAGGCGTTGACCGGCCTGCGCATGCTGATGAGTTGGATCCCGGCCGCCGGCTGCGTGCTGGCTGGCGCTGCGGTCTGCTGTTACCCGCTTACCGAACGGCGCCTGGCGCCGATTACGGCCGAGTTGGAGAAACGACGTCAAAACCGATGATGCGATGGATAAACACTCATTTCGTCAAGAGGTGGAGCAGACGCTCCACGACAATATTCTGCGCTTCTGGCGCGAACGCATGGCCGATCCGGCGCGCGGCGGCTATTTCGGCCGCATGACGGGCGAGGGGGCCGTGGAGCCCGATGCACCGCGCGGTGCCGTGCTTTGCGCACGCATCCTGTGGGCCTTCGCGGCGGCCTATCGCGCGACGGGGCGCGAAGAGTATCGCGCCGAGGCCGAACGGGCCCGCGACTACCTGCTCGACCGCTTTTACGATGCGCAGTTCGGTGGCGTCTATTGGTCGCTCGCGGCCGACGGCTCGCCGCTCGATACCAAGAAGCAGATCTACGCCCTGGGATTCGCCGTCTACGGTCTGAGCGAACTGGCGCGGGCCACGGGCGACCGACGGGCGCTGGAGTATGCCCGGCAGCTGTTCCATACCATCGAGGAGCATAGCTTCGACCGCCTTCGCAACGGCTATTTCGAGGCTTTTACGCGCGACTGGCAGGAGCTGGACGACATGCGGCTGAGCGCCAAGGATGCCAACGAGCGTAAAACGATGAATACCCATCTGCATATCCTCGAACCCTATACCAACCTCTATCGCGTGTGGCGCGACGAACGGCTTCGCGAGCGGATCCGCAACCTCATCGAGGTCTTCGCGGAGCGGATCTACGATCCGGCGACGCACCACCTGGGGCTCTTCTTCGACGAGGAGTGGCGCCGTCGCGATGCGGGCTTCTCCTACGGGCACGACATCGAGGCCTCGTGGCTGCTGCTGGAGGCGGCGCTGGAGATCGGCGACGAATCGCTGACGGCCCGGTTGATGCCCGTCGTGCGGCGGATTGCCGAGGCGGCGGCCGAAGGGGTGCGGCCCGACGGTTCGATGGTCTACGAATGCCATGCCGACGGCCGTGTGGACGAAGAGCGGCACTGGTGGGTGCAGGCCGAACAGGTGGTGGGGCAGCTCTGGCTGTGGCGTTACCACGGCGACGAGCAGGCCTACGAGCGTGCTGCGGCGTGCTGGCGGTATATCCGCCGCGAGATGGTCGACGCCGAGGGCGGCGAGTGGTGGTGGGGCGTATTGCCCGACGGCACGAAAGACCGCGCGAACGACAAGGCCGGGTTCTGGAAGTGTCCCTATCACAATACGCGCATGTGCCTCGAAGCGATGGCGCTGCTGCGGTAGCGGCACGACAGAGGGGCCGTTCCGCCTTTTGTGTCGCGGGGCGCCTTACGGAAAAACGACCGGGGCTTCGGCTCCGGTCGTTTTCGTCTATCACTTTGCTTGACGGACCGTCAGACGGTCGGGCAGCGGCCGGGACTCTTCGCGCCGCCAGATCATCGCTCGGTCGTGCGCCGGATCGCCCGTGCCGAAGTCGAAACCGTCGGCGGTGTCGAATGCGACGGGGAGGTCTCCCGCGAAGCCGAAGCGGCCGTAGAACTCCCGCAGCCGGTCGTTGCCCGGGGCGGGGATCAGAATCGCCGCGTCGTCGCCGCGTTCGGCGATCGTCCGCATCGCGTCGCGCATCAGGGCGGAGGCCAGTCCGCGCCCCCGGAATCCGGCGGCTGTCGCCACGCCGTAAATATAGGTCGTGCGCCCCAACTCGCTGTGGAACGGTACGAGGTGGAGCATGGCGGCCAGCGTGCCGTCGCACTCGACCGAAAGCATCCGCCGCCGGCTGTAATGGCGGATCAGGAAAGCGTCCGTGAATGCGTCGTCGTCGCCGAACGCCTCCTGCCAGAGCCGTTTGCAGGCGATCTCGTCGGAGTGCAGCCGGATGGCCGTGAACTTCGGGGCGATCGTCTCGGGCCGGTAGGAGAGCTTCGCCCGCCGCAGCCCCTCGATGCCGAGGTCCTCCTCGCGGTCGATGTGCGTGAAGCGTGCGGGGAGCTGCTCGGCGAAACGTTTGTTGATGATCGTGAAGGCGCCCTCGTAGGCCGTATCGGCCTTTTCGACGTGGATGTCGAACGTGTGGTCGTTGACCGCCGATCCGTAGGTGAAAGCCACCAGCCGGTCGCCGACGTAGATGCAGCCGCCCGACAGTCCGAGCTCTTCGAAGTGGGCGAACGCCCGCTGCATGGCCCGCTGTTCGGCGCAGAGCTCCGAGGTGTGCCCCTCGTGCGTGCGGCGCCAGGCTCGTTCGAGGCGCATGCACTCGTCGAACCGATCGGGCGTGAGCGCCTCGTAGCGGTAGTCGGGGTAGGCGGCCGTGAAGCGGTTGATGTGGTTGCGCTTGGGCTGGTAGTGGCGCCCCGGAAGGTTGCGCAGATCGTCGGCCCGGTAGACGTAGTCCTCCAGCGCGCGGTCCGATCCGAATGCGAACTCCCCGGCGTGCAGGCGGCGGATCCGCTCGCACCCCTCCTCTGTCAGCCCGATCATCCGGAGCCGCTGTCCGTGGGCGTGGGCGTCTTCGCGCAGCCGGGGGATGATCGGCGCGAAGTCGCCGGGCCCTATGGGCTGCATGTAGCCGATCCGCTCGCCGCCGTCGATCTGGAAGCGGATGACCAGAAATCCGTCGACCTCGGCCCAGGCGCTGCGGTAGATCTCCTGCCAGCAGTACATGTTGGCGAAGGAGAGGTCGCAGTTGGCGATGCCCGAGGGCATGGTGTAGCGCTCGATGACCGCCCGGTCTTCGAGCCGTATGGGGTGGAACTCAATCATCGGTCGTATAGTTCTTGCGCTCGACACGGGTGTAGTATTGCTGGATCAGCGCTCGGAATGCGTCGAGCGGTTCCGCTCCCGGCTCCGGAGCTGTCTCTCCGTCGGGGACGAAGAGCACGCCCCCGTCGGTCAGGGCCCGGAATCCGCCGTCGTAGCTCACCGACCAGCGGGGCCGGTCGGGCTCGTTCAGCACGTCGCGGCCGAAGGCGAAGTAGGGGTCGCGGTTGCCCGTGAGGCCGAGCAGCGTGGGCATGATGTCGAGCTGCTGGACGATCTCGCCGATCTCGCCCCGCAGGGCGCCGTCGGGGGTGTGGATGAAGCCCACGATGTGCATGTTGCCGGGGTATTCGCGCGTTTCGGGGGCGAACTTCTCGGAGGATACGTGATCGGCCACGAAGACGAAGATCGTGCGGCGGAACCACTCCTCGCGGCCGAAGCGCTCGTAGAAACGGCGGAAGGCCAGGTCGTCGTAGGCCACGCCTCGGTGGATACGGGTGTATCCCTCCGGGAGCGACGCGGCATACTCCTCCGGTACGATGAACGGATGGTGCGACGAGAGGGTGAACAGGGCCGCGAAGAAGGGTTCGG
This sequence comes from uncultured Alistipes sp., assembly GCA_947178025.1. Lineage (GTDB taxonomy): Bacteria > Bacteroidota > Bacteroidia > Bacteroidales > Rikenellaceae > Alistipes. The sequence continues at coordinate 5,109 of CAMWWU010000041.1, forward strand.
GGGTCGCAGCGAACTCCTCGCCGGCGAATTGCAGGAACTTTTCGTCCCAGATGCCCCAATAGCCGTCGAAATCTCCGGTGCCGTGGCGCTCCTCGTACTCCTCGCGGCTGACCAGGCGGTCGACGCCCGCCGAACGGGCATAGGCTCCGAAGCCCATCGAGCCGCGTTCCGAACCGCAGTAGAACGCCGTGGCATACCCCCGGTCGCGGAGGATGGCGGGCAGTTGGCGGCTCGGCCCCAGCGACTGGGGCATCAGCACGAAGGGGGTGCGCAGCGACGGGATGCTGCCCAGGATCGAGGGCATGGCCTGGATCGAGCGGGTGCCGTTGGCGTACATCCTGCGGAACGTGAGGCCGTCGCGCATGAGCGAGTCGAGGAAGGGGATGAAGCCCTGCTGCGGCAGGTCGGCATAGAGGTCGGGGCGCAGGTGGGCCGAGGGCGCGGCCGACATGCTCTCCAGAATGCACATCACGACGTTGCGGCCCGTGAGGTCGACGGCCGCACTGTCGGGAGCCGCGTGTACGGGCGTGAAGCGGCGGGCGAGTTCGTCCGGGGCGAAATACTTCGCGTAGCGGACCTTGCCGCCGCTGCCGGCCGTGCGCAGGATGCAGAACGGATTGCTCAGAATAAGATTCGCCCGGCCGCTGTCGGGGGTGTAGAGCGTGGCGTTCGAGAGGGTGATCGGCCGCGTCATGCGGGTGAATCCGCCCCGTATGCCGGCGATGCAGAGTCCGGCCGCCGCGGCGAGCGCCGCCGTGCGCACGACGTAGCCGCGCCACCCGCCGCCGAGCCGTTCGGGGCGGATGCGGCGGCCGTAGCCGCAGGCCAGCAGCCCGATCAGCACCGCCCCCGCGAGCCCCAGGTACCAGTTCTCGGCGAGGAACTTCCCGACGAGCTGCACCGAGTTGTCGTTGTCGGCGAAGAAGATCTCGTCGGCCGTGAAGCGCTTCTGCGCATAGCGGAAGTAGACCGCGTCGGCGAGGTTCGTTGCGACGACGAGCAGGGCGTTGACGGCCAGGTAGTAGCCGTAGAGCAGGCCCCGGTAGATGCGCGAATCGTAGATCCGCTGCGGCAGGGGCAGCAGCGCGAGCAGGACGAAGAGTCCGTCGGCGTAGACGATCGACGCCGTGTCGAACTTCAGCGCTCCGCGCAGCAGAGCGCCCCACTCGCTGCCGAGCGGGCCGAGCTGCGCGGCATTGTAGAGGTAGAAGAGCGCACGGCAGAGCATCAGCACGACGTAGAGCAGTGCGATGCGCCGCACGGTCAGCAGCAGCGGGGTATGGAGCAGTCGTTTCACGGCGGCAGGTGTTCGGTTCGTTCGAAAAAGGTCTTCCTCGGGGCGGTCTGCGGAGGAGCGGCGCGTCCGGTGTCGGACTGCGCTTCCGGGAGGCTGCGGCCCGTCCGGCTCTTTTCGCGGCCGGACGGGGCCCCGATGCGTCGTCTACTCGCAGGCCTTGAGCGACATGTCGAGCGACTTGATCTGGTGCGTCAGCGCGCCTACCGAGATGAAGTCGACACCGCTGGCGGCGTAGTCGCGCAGCGTGTCGAAGGTGATGCCGCCGCTCGATTCGGTTTCGCAGCGGCCGGCGACCTTCTGCACCGCCTCGCGCGTCATCTCGGGCGTGAAGTTGTCGAACATGATGCGGTCGGCGCCTCCGGCGGCGAACACCTCGTCGATATCCTCCAGCGAGCGCACCTCGCACTCGATCGGAATGTTCTTGCCCCGGGCCGCGAGGTACTCGCGGGCTCCGACGATGGCCTGACGGATGCCGCCGGCGAAGTCGATGTGGTTGTCCTTCAGGAGAATCATGTCGAACAGACCCATGCGGTGGTTCTCGCCGCCGCCGATCTTCACGGCCATCTTGTCCAGCACGCGCATGCCGGGCGTCGTCTTGCGCGTGTCGAGCACGCGGGTGTGCAGTCCTTCGAGGCGCTCGACGTAGCGGGCGGTCTGAGTCGCCACGCCGCTCATGCGCTGCATGATGTTCAGCAGGATGCGCTCGGCCTGCAACAGCGAGCGGAGGCGTCCCGAGACGTAGAAGGCCACGTCGCCGGGTTTCACGCGGTCGCCGTCGTGCAGCAGCTGTTCGAAACGCATCTCGGGGTCGAGGCGCTCCAGTACGAGCTGCGCGATTTCGATGCCGGCGATCACGCCCTCCTGCTTGCACAGCAGGCGCATGCGGCCGTGCTCGTCGGCGGGGATGCAGCAGAGCGACGTGTGGTCGCCGTCGCCGATGTCTTCCTTGATGCAGAGCTCGATGAGCTCCTCTACGAACGGTTTGTATTCGGGTTTCATATTGCGTTGATGTTTAGTAATTTTCGAGCAGTTTGCCGACGTACTCCACGCGGTATGCGCCCAGACGCGGAACGTCGCACGAGAAAGCCACGCGGCACTCGATGCCGTCGATCGAGCCGCTGACCTGCGTGAGCGTGTAGGCCGGAAGGGGCTGGTAGCTGTATCCGCCGCCGACCTCGTTGGGCAGATAGACCCCGGGGACGATCTCGTCGAGCGAGAAGGCGATGGAGTTGCCTCGGCCCGTGTAGGGCACGTCGTACAGCCGCATCTTGAGCGCCGGCATGGCGGCGGCGAAGCGGGTTCCCTGCATGTAGAGGGCGAGCTCCTGGATGGAGCCGGCGAATTCGAAAAGGGCCTTGTCGTCGGTGAAAGTCGTGCCGTCGGCTGCCGTAGCCGTGGAGGTGCCGAGGAAGTGCATGTTGCTGCCGGTCAGCTGTCCGTTCTCGATTTTGGTGTTCTCCTGCGCGAAGCGGAGTGCGTCGTCGTCGTCGTCGTCGCAGGCGGCGAAAGCCAGCAGGGCCAAAGCCAGTGTAAGGAGTTTTTTCATGTCAGTATGAGATGGATAAGGTGATTCCGAAGGTGCGGGGCCGTCCGCGCTGGACGAACTCGTTGCCCATGGATTTGAAGTAAAAGACGTCGTAGTCGCAGTCGCTGAGGTTGCGGCTCCACAGGGCGATCGCGTAGCGCGGATGCTCGATGCGCAGCGAGGCGTCGGCCAGCAGGTAGAACGGCTGCGTGCGGGTGTTCTCCTCGTTCCAGCGGATCGGTCCCGTGCCGCGGGCGCCGGCCCGCAGCACCAGGTCGCCCAGCCAGCCGACGCCGGTGGGGAGGCTCCATTCGGCTCCCAGCGACAGCGTATGCTCCGGAACGTAGGGGACGCGCTTGCCGGCGAAATCCTCGCGGCCGTCGTCGTAGCGCACGAAGCGGGCGTCGGTGTAGCCCCAGGCGAGGTCGAGGAGAAGGTTGTCGCGCGGCACGACCCGGAACGACAGCTCGCCGCCCAGGGAGCGGGAGCGTCCGGCATTGGTCATCATGCGTCCCGTGGAGGTGCCGTCCGGGAAGACGGTGAGCTGCTGATCGCGGCAGTCGATCCAGAAGAGCGCGAAGTCGCCGCGCACGACCCCCTCGCTGCACGAGAAGTGGCCGCCCAGCTCGACGTTCCAGCTGTATTCGGGCCGGTAGCTCATCAGTGCGGGATCGGTGGTGTCGATGCCCGACACCATGCGCCCCTTGAGCTTCTCCTGGAGGATGTCCGAGAAGAGCTGGGTGTTGAAACCGCCCGTCTTGTAGCCCTTGGCGACGGAGAGGTAGAGGTTGCGCAGTTCGTCGAACGAGTAGGTGACCGAGAAGCGGGGCAGCAGTTCGAAGTAGGTGCGGGAGAGGCGGTCGCGGTCGTCGATCGTCGCCCGCTGCGGCTGCGGTTCGTTGTCTCCGATGCCGAGGCGGTAGTCGAAGTCGGTGCGGCTGCGGTAGCTCAGCGCCGTGTGTTCGAAGTCGGCGCGCAGCCCGACTGCGAAGCGCCAGCGGCCGACGTTCAGGTCCGATTCGTGGTAGAGGGCGCCGCCGCAGGCGGGCATGCGGAAGTCGGAGGCCAGCAGCAGCTCCTGCGCGTCGCTCTCGTAGTGCAGGCCCATCGTGTTGGCGTTCTTGAGGATCAGCTCCTCGATGCCCGTGCGTTTGAAGTTCACCGGAGCCTCCATGCGGCTGCCGCGGTAGAAGCCGAAGAGGCCGAAGAGCCAGCGGTAGCGGCCCGCCTCGCGCGAGCGGAATACGAGGTCCTGCGTGATGCCGTGTTCGCGGCGGGCCTGGCTGAGCGTGAAGTAGGAGAGCGGCAGGAAGTCCTGGTCGAGGGTCATCCGGTCGTCGGAGTATTGGTAGCCGGTGATCGACGAGACGGAGAAGCGTTCGGCGTCGTAGCGGATCGTCAGACCGTCGCTGAGCGTCGTGCGCCGGTAGCCGCACGGGTCGTCGTAGGCGATCCGTCCCGACCGAACGACCGTCTGGCCGTCGCGCACGATGTCGGGGCCGACGTAGGCGTAGGGGTAGCCTCCCTGGTCGAGCACCGAGAACGAGAAGGTGTTGTCGAGGCGCAGGCCGCGGCCGTTGTTCCACTGCGTCTTCCAGCGGCCGCCGCCGAGCTGCTCGCGGTCGCAGCGCTCGCCCGTATGGTCGTTCGTGAAGAGGCCGCCCGTGCGGGTGCAGAACGCCGCGACGGAGATGCCCAGGTCGGGGGCGAGCTTCCGGTAGGTCGAGGCCCTCAGGCGCCACGAATCGCCGCTGGCATACTCCATGCCGATGCGGGTGCCCTGGTAGAGGAGCGGCGAGAGGGTGTAGACGTTGATGACGCCGCCCATCGTGTTGCGTCCGTAGAGCGTCGACTGGGGGCCCCGCAGCACCTCGATGCGTTCGGCATCGGCGAGTTCGGAGTCGAAGTTGTCCTTGTTGAGCACGGGCACGTTGTCGACGTTCAGCCCGATGACCGGCTGGTCGATCCGGGCCCCGAGGCCGCGGACGTAGATCGAGGAGGTCATGCGCGAACCGTAGTCCGGCAGGTGGAGGTTCGGCACGGCCTGCGAGAGGTCCTTGAGCGCGACGATGCGTTCGCGCTCGATGCTCCGGCTGCCGACGATGGTCGCCGCCACGGGCTGCGAGCGCAGCGTCAGCCCCTGCTTGATGGCCGTCACCTGCACCTTGTCCACGACGATCGTCGTGTCGGCGCTCTCCGGACGGGCGGCGGCCGGGAGCATCGCGGGCAGGAGGAGTATGGCGAGCAGGCGGCGCATCCTATTCGTGGTGGTAGGGTTCGTTGCGGAGGATCGTGAAGGCCCGGTAGAGCTGCTCGGCGAAGATCGCCCGCACGATCTGGTGCGAGAAGGTCATGCGCGAGAGCGACAGCTTGGCGTCGGCACGGGCGTAGACCGCCTCCGAGAAGCCGTAGGGGCCGCCGATGACGAGCACGAGGCGCTTCATGCCGCTGTTGAGGCGCTTCTGGAGCCAGAGCGCGAACTCCGTCGAACGCAGTTCGTCGCCCCGTTCGTCGAGCAGTACCACGAAGTCGCCTTCGGTGATCTGCCGCAGGATCGCCTCGCCCTCGGCCGTCGACTGCTGACGGGCGGACAGGTGCTTGGTGTTGCGCACGTCGGGGATCGTCGTCATGGCGAACCGGCAATAGAAATTCACGCGCCGGGCGTACATCTCGACCAGCGCGGCGACCTCTTTCGAGTCGGTCTTTCCGATAACGATGAGCTCGATAGTCAAGGTGCGATTGCTTGTTTGATTCTTAATCCAGATCGGTGTTCCACTCTCCGTCGGCATCCTCGTAGATCACCGGGCGGTTCCGTTCGACCGACTTGAGCCACTGATAGGCCTTGTACATGTTGTATCCGTTGCCGGCCCGGCCACCCAGGGCGTAGGCGATCACGCAGGTGAAGTTGCGCGAACGGTAGTACATCGCCTTCACGCGGTCGAGGTATTCGTCGGCGAGCGTCGGGTCGTTCGACAGCGAGCGGCGACGGTCGGCGCGACGGTCGGCGTCGGCGTCGTGGATGTCGGCCCGGTCGATGACGCAGAGACCCGTCTCGTCGCACAGTTCGTAGAACCATGCCGGCTGCGGGTAGTCGGGCGTCAGCGTGTTGTAGCCTTGCGCGCGCAGCGCTTTGAGATCGGCGAGCACCGCCTTGCGGTCGGCCGTCGCGACGTTGTAGACTTTCGTCTTCGGCTTGAACTCCTTGCCGAAGCGCATGAATTTGCCGTCGGCGAACTCCGTGCGGCCGAATCCGACCTTCAGCGGCATGTATTCGCGGTAGGCGCCGTCGCGCTTGGTGAAGAGCATCACCCGATACAGGGGCGGGTTCTTGCCCGCGGGCTCCCACTTGTTGCCGAACGCTCCGTAGATGAAGGGCGTGAAGTGCAGCGTGTCGACCGAGCGCCCCGGGAGGATTGTCTCGGTGATGTTGAAGTCGAGGAGCTTGCCCTGCGGCGAGTAGATGTCGTAGCCGACCGTCACGGGCTCCTCGTAGTTGAACCGGTTCTGCGCGATGATCTTCAGATCGAGCATCGCGAAGTCGCGGCCCAGCGTGTCGGGCACCAGCGCGATCTCGAAGTCGCGGATCGACCGCTTCTCCTGATAGTAGAGGTAGCTGCCGGCGAAGGGTTTCAGCCGGGAGGCGGCCGGGGCGTCGAGCGCTCCCCGGTCGTTGAACATCAGCAGCTTGAACTCGTTCTCGCCCTGCCGGATATACTCCGTGAGGTCGAATTCGGCCGGGGTCAGCGCATCGTCCGCGTCGGCGACCTGGCGGTCGTTGACCCACAGTTCGTAGCCCGTCTGCGGATTCTCCAGATGGAGGTAGACGCAGCCGTCGGTCCAGGTGTAGGGGATCTCGATGCGCTGCTCCAGCAGGGCGTGGAGCGGACCCTCGGTCGTCATCCGCACTTCGGGGCGGAAGTCGATCGTGTGGCCCGAAGCGTCCGTGCGGCGGGCCTCGGCGTCGTGTCGCGTGTCGTAGGGGATCGCCTCGGTGCGGTAGATGCGGGCGCTCTCCTGAGCCGGCAGCGCCGTGACGCTGCCGAGGAAGAGGAGCGGAAGTATCGTTCTTTTCATGATCGTTCGAAAGCGTAAAGAATCGGACAAAGGTACTTTTTATTTTGACAAATCGCAAATTAATCCTACCTTTGTAAATTCGAAAAGCCTTTAGCGAACATAGATAAAATCGATGATATGAAAACGCAGAGAATCGTTGAAATTCTGAAGTCGGGAGTCGTCGACACCGACATTGTGGTCAAGGGTTGGGTGCGCACCAAGCGCGGTAACAAGAACGTGGCGTTCATCGCGCTGAACGACGGCTCGTGCGTGGCCAACATCCAGATCGTCGTCGACCTGGCCGCGATCGGCGAGGAGGTGCTCAAGCCCGTGACGACGGGCGCCTGCATCCGGGTCGACGGCCGGCTCGTCGCATCGCCCGGCTCGGGTCAGGGCGTCGAGGTGCAGGCCGCCAGGATCGAGGTCTACGGCACGGCCGACCCCGAGACCTACCCCTTGCAGAAGAAGGGCCACTCGCTGGAGTTCCTGCGTGAAATCGCCTACCTGCGTCCCCGCACGAACACGTTCGGCGCCGTGCTGCGCATCCGTCACGCCATGGCCTACGCCATCCACGAATACTTCAACAAGAACGGTTTCTACTACTTCCACACGCCGATCATCACCGCTTCGGACTGCGAGGGCGCCGGCGCGATGTTCCAGGTGACGACCCTCGACGTGAACGAGCCGCCGCGCACCGAGGAGGGCAAGGTCGACTACACGAAGGACTTCTTCGGCAAACCCTGCAACCTCACCGTGTCGGGCCAGCTCGAAGGCGAGCTGGGCGCCCTGGCCCTGGGCCGCATCTACACCTTCGGCCCCACGTTCCGCGCCGAGAACTCCAATACGCCGCGTCACGCCTCGGAGTTCTGGATGATCGAGCCCGAAGCCGCGTTCTTCGAGCTGGAGGATAACATGGAGCTGGCCGAGGACTTCCTCAAGTACCTGATCCGCTACGCCCTCGACAACTGCGCCGAGGATCTGGCGTTCATGAACAAGATGTGGGATCCGGGGCTGCTCGACCGGCTGCACTTCGTCGTGGAGAACGATTTCAAGCGTCTCGACTACACGGAGGGTATCGAGATTCTGAAGGCTTCGGGCCGCAAGTTCGAGTTCCCCTGCGACTGGGGCTGCGACTTGCAGTCGGAGCACGAGCGCTACCTGGTCGAGGAGCACTTCAAGCGTCCGGTGATCCTGATCAACTACCCGAAGGAGATCAAGGCTTTCTACATGAAGCAGAACGACGACGGCAAGACCGTGCGCGGAATGGACGTGCTTTTCCCGGGAATCGGCGAGATTATCGGCGGTTCGGAGCGCGAGGCCGATTACGGCAAACTTCATGCAAGGGTGCGGGAGCTCGGCATGAGCGAGCGTGAACTGTGGTGGTACCTCGATACGCGTCGCTGGGGTTCGGCTCCGCACTCGGGATTCGGCCTGGGCTTCGACCGCCTGCTGATTTTCGTCACCGGACTGACCAACATCCGTGACGTGCAGCCCTTCCCGCGCACGCCGCAGCATGCCGATTTCTAATAGACGCGATACGGACGAGAACCCGACGATGAAGAGGCCGAATTTGGAATGTTGTTCTTAAATTTGGACCCGACATGGCAATCAATCAGAAACAGGTACTCTCGCTTCAGCAGAAACTCTCTCCGCAGCAGATCCAGATGATCAAGCTGCTGGAGCTGCCCACCGTGCAGCTCGAACAGCGCATCAAGCAGGAGATCGAAGAGAACATCGTGCTCGAAGAGGAGGAGCGTTCCGACGAAGAGGAGCCCCAGCAGATCTCCGTGGAGGAGTATCTGCGCGAGGACGATACCCCGTCGTACAAGAGCCGGATCAACAACTACTCGAAGGACGACCGGCAGCGTCCGGTCTATCTCACCGAGGGGCGGTCGTTGCAGGAGTATCTGGTCGAGCAGCTGGGCTACCGCAACCTCTCGGAGCGCGACATGCGGCTGGCGGTCTATCTGATCGGCAGCATCGACGAGGACGGCTATCTGCGGCGCGACCTGGAGTCCGTGGCCGACGATATCGCCTTCACGGTGGGGCTCGAAACCACGGCCGCGGAGCTCGAACGGCTGCTGAAGATCATCCACGAACTCGAACCGGCCGGCATCGGCGCCCGCAACCTCCAGGAGTGCCTGCTGTTGCAGATGGCGCAGATGTCGATCGACACCCGGCCGCGGCGCCTGGCCCGCAAGATCCTGACCTCCTATTTCGAGGAGTTCGTCAAGAAGCATTACGAGAAGCTGATCGCCCGGCTCCAGATCTCGGAGGAGGATTTCCGCAATGCGATCGCCGAGATCAAGCGCCTCGCGCCCAAGCCCGGCAACCTCTACGCGGAGGGCGGGACCGACACGACGCCTTATATCATTCCGGACTTCATCCTCGACTGTCAGGACGGCCGGTTCCAGCTCTCGCTCAACTCGGGCAGCGTGCCCGAGGTGCGGGTCAACCGCCGCTACGTGGAGATGATCCGCGACATGGTGTCGCCCGACGGCACCGTGCGCGAGAAGGATCGCGAGGCGATTCAGTTCGTCAAGAACAAGATCGACTCGGCCAAGTGGTTCATCTCGGCCATCAAGCAGCGTCACGACACGCTGATGCGGACGATGCAGACCATTCTGGACTACCAGACCGAGTATTTCCGCGACGGCGACAAGTCGAAGCTCCGGCCGATGATCCTCAAGGATATCGCCGACCGCACGGGGCTCGACGTCTCGACCATCTCGCGCGTGGTGAACAGCAAGTACGTGCAGACGCAGTTCGGCATCATCCTGCTCAAATCGCTCTTCTCGGAGGCCATGCAGACCGAGAGCGGCGAGGAGGTGTCGAGCTACGAGATCAAGAACATCCTCAAGGAGTGCATCGAGGAGGAGGACAAGCGGCGCCCGCTGACCGACGAGACGCTCATGGATATCCTCAATGCCAAGGGGTATCGCATCGCCCGCCGCACGGTGGCGAAGTACCGCGAAATGCTCGGGATTCCCGTGGCGCGCCTACGCAAACAGATATAACCGATGAAGAAACTCACGCTGCGGAAGCTCTCCGCAGGTCTCTCCTGGGTGCTGCACCCCTTGCTGCTGCCGCTGTACATGATGGCGCTGCTGCTGACGATGACCGCTTTCGCCTACTATCCCGTCGGAGTGAAACTCTACCTGGCATGGGTCGTGACGCTCTATACGACGGTGATTCCCGTGCTGGCGCTCGGCGTGCTGCGCTCGCTGGGCCGAATCTCCGACTTCCGCGTCGACGACCGGCGCGAACGGGCCCTCCCGCTGCTGCTCGGCGCGGTGTGCTACGTGCTGTGCGCCGTGACGATCGCCCGGGTGCCGTCGGCGATCTTCGTGCGCAAGTTCATGATCGCCGCCGCCTGCTGCGAGGCGATGTGCCTGCTCGTGTCGCTGCGCTGGAAAATCAGCCTGCATCTTACGGGTATGGGGGCTTTCGTGGCGCTGCTCGTCGTCATGAACGTCGTCGGTGCGGGGCGTATGTTCGTGCCGCTGACGGTCGCCCTGCTGGGGGCCGGAGCCCTCGCCTCGGCGCGCCTCTATCTGGGGTGCCACAACGGGGCGCAGGTCGCCGCCGGATTCTTCGGCGGCTTCGCCGTCGCGATATTGGCCCTGCTCTTCCTGTAACTCGGTTTCATCCGGTTCCATCCCGACACCCCCGCGTCCGAACGCGGGGGTGTCGTCGTTTTCATACCCACAAGTGGGGATGTCGCGGTGCGGAAAACACCCGGAAGTGGGTATTGCCGGCCGTCGGCCGACGGGCTAATTTTGCACCCGGAAAATCTAATCAAAAACAAGGATAACATGAAAGGATCGAAACTTATCAAAGGAATGGCTCTTGCAGCCCTCGTATTCGGCGCGATCGCCTGCAACGACAAGGAGGAGGCGGCTGCGCCCGTGGCCAGCATCGCCGGCACCTATTCCGGCTATTCGGAGGCGTCGTCGGCCTATTTCAGCGGGATGTATGCCGACGGAGAGACCGCGACGATCGCCGAGACGGCGGACGGCGGGCTCTCGTGCGCGTTCGTCTCCGAATCGTGGGGCGAGTTCTCGTTCTCCGATCTGGCCGTAGTCCGCGACGGCGAGGCGTATCTGTTCACGGCTTCGGGTACGGCGCTGATGGGTATGGGCGAGACGAAGACCGAATATGCCGCGACGCTCGCCGGCCGGACCGATGCCGGCAAGGAGCATTTCGAGATCGCCTTCTCCATGCCGGCGGTCATGGGTGGTCTGACCGTTACGCTGCGTCCGGGTTCGGCGCCTGCCGCGGAGGAGTAATTCCGGAACGAGATGAATTTCGGATGCTGCAAACCGATCGTCTGGCTGGGAGCGGCCGTGCTGCTCCCGGCTTGCGACGGTATCTTGGAGGGGATCTACGACCGGCCCGTCGCGGTCGACGAGTACGGGTTCGTCTCCGTCGACCGGGAGAGCGGTTCGGGACGGATCCGTGTCGATGCTTCGAGCTACACCGACTGGGTGTACATCGACTTCCACCGGCTGACGGTCGAGACGTCCGCCATCGACAAGGACGACCCGACGGCGGGGGTGCCCGCCTCGTGGGATATCGCCGTGCATCGCTACGACGTGAAGACCAACGGCGGCAGCGCACTCGAAACCGAGTATTCGGATTTCGGCGCGCTGCAAGCCGCCGGACTGCCGGCCGAAGGATACGTGGCGGACGAGCCGCTCACGCAGAACCGCATCTCCTACGACATGTCGCACATGATGGACGGCTACCTGATCTACGCCGTTTCGGACTACAATGCCGAAGTGTCGAAGTGGCTCGATGTCGACACCAGCGAAATGCCGCCCGTCTACACGCTGTCGCACCGGGTCTATGTCGTCCGGCTGGCCGACGGCACCCATGTCGCCCTGCAACTGGCCGACTTCATGGATGCTTCCGGCACGAAGGGGGTGCTGACCGTCGATTACCGTTATCCGTTCGAATCCTGAAACGACTATGAAAACCCGAATAAGAAGATTGCTCACGGCTGTGGCGGTGTGCGCCTCCCTGTGCGCCTCGGCTGCCTCGCGCGTCGTCTCCGGGACGGTGCTCGACAAACAGGGGCGTCCGGTCGTCGGTGCGACGGTGACGGTCGCCGAACGGGCTGCGGTCGGAACGACGACCGATGCCGACGGGCGTTATGCGTTGCAGCTGCCCGACGACGGACGCAGCTGCACGCTCCGCGCCTCGTTCGTCGGTTATACTACGGTGGCCCGGAGCGTCCGGGCCGATGCCTCGGAGCCGGTCGACTTCCGGCTGGAGGAGGATCTGATCGGCATGGATCTGGTCGTCGTGACCGGAACGCGCACGCCGCGTCTGCTCAAGGACGCTCCGATCGCGACGCGCGTACTCACGGGCGAAGAGATCCGGAAGGCCGATGCCACCC
>CAMWWU010000042.1 GCA_947178025.1 uncultured Alistipes sp.
ACGGCTTCACATATCGAATCAGCCATTTGGCGACGGTCTTGGGCCAGTTGGAAGATCGATAAATATGCCGATCAATCGTAATCGGCTCATGCCCCATCCTTTTCAAAATCGTCTGAAGCGCATAATTCTGAAGAAGCCCGCCATAGTTACAATGCAAAGCCTGAGTCAATATTCCGATCTTCATCTTTTGATTATTTTCATTAATCCGCACTTCAATCTCCACATCATTACTTTCACGAAAGAGGGTTCCAACTTGCGACATACAACCGGAATCGCCCCGATCCCCCTCTTCTCATATAATTTCCAAAACTTCGACCTGCTCGCCGTCAGAGTTGTCGAATGTATCAGGCTCGGATTTCCAACCAAAGCGCATTCGTAATCGGCCTCGACTCCATCTACCCGCAAACCATCGAACAACATCGCCCCCGCTTCGGTATTGATCAACAACAGGGTCACCCCTTTATCGTCTCTGTTAAATTCCGGCAAACAATCATCGATTTTCCAAAAATCACCGATCGTAATATCACTTTGGCTTCTGCCAGACTTCACCGGACAGACATGACATGAGGGACGTAAATACAGATTGTGCATAAATCCGCTCATAAACGTATTATTACATGCTAAATCGTTAACCAGGGCCTGTCCCCCCCCCTTCGCGATACGAACCGAATAATTGCGCCATCCGGTCGCTTTATTACGCATATCGATATCCGTAATCCGGGACCGATCTGCCACGCTCCGCAGATATTCGTTCCAAATCAACGGACTCGGCACACCATGGCAAACGATATCCACCGTAAACAAACCGGTATACATGCGGCCCAGAAATCTTTTCAATCCGGCAATTTGACCCGGAGTGCCGGAAAACAGCACTTTGCGACCGACTTTCAAAAACTTTTCAGCCTCCTCGAATGCACTTCCGATACGACTCTGCACGTATTTACTTCCTCTGAAAGCGGCAATCCCATCAAGCGTTTCGGTATAATCATGGATGACATTCCAATCCTTGTCGAACCGGGCCCCGAATACTACGCCTTCTTCTGCAATAATCCATTCAGCCAAAAGAGTAAAGATCCCTCCGGAAGAACTCTTCAGTCGAATTGCATCATCCGGATTCTTTGCGGCATATACCGATAAAGGACGTCGTGTCTCTGCACGGTTAATTACGGGACAGACACGCTCACACATCCCGCACTCGACACAGATCTCCTTATCTATCGTCGGATATAGAAAGCCCTCCGCATCGCTCTGCATCCGAATACATCGTTTGGGGCAACGTTGAACACAAGCTTCACATCCGACACAATCCTGTGACCCCTGCAATACAATCACTTGAATATAAGTTTAAATACTCGTTGAATAGGCTGTCCTATCATCGATCGTTCGGATTCATTCATTCCGAAGCACCAAAACATCGGAATATAAACTATTGTATACAACATGATGGCACCGCCCAATCTACCGAAATCAGACAAATTCAATTGAGTCACAAGATATCGACACCCTAACGTCAAAAAGATCGGGGCAACAGACATTCTGGCGATTTCTTGCCAAAATTTCAGAATATCGAGTTTCTGTACTTTATAATAATAAATATTCATAACAAGTCCTTGTCCGACGAACAAAGCTCCCGCAATCGCAACCGCACAACCTATGCTTCCGAACTTTCGGGCTAACAATACCTGTCCTACGAGACTGCCTACTGCTATCACGACATATGACAAAGACCTGAATTTCATCTGATTTCTGGCCTGCAACACGGAAATTCCCACATTCTGAATCAACGGAATAGTCAAGGCCGCAAAAAATAATAAAGCAATCGTATACGCCTCTTCGTAATCAGCCCCAGCCCATTGTATGATGAATTGCCGCCCGAATATGACAAACCCGGAAAGAATAAAAGCGACAACCATATATTGAATACGACCGACCCGAATGAAAATATCAGATATTTCCCGATCAGTCCGATGATTGGCAACCAATGCGGTAATTCGAGGAAATACCACTCCGGATATTGCCGTCGAAAACGACATGTACATATTTTGGAACTGTATGGCCACAGCAAAGACGGCTACAGCAACCGCTCCCTCCGTCGTGCCCAGCACGAATTGTCCCGTACTCCAGTAGATACGGTCTATAATTATTCCGAGAAATATCCAAAACGAATAGATCGACACTTCTTTTAAAAATCCCCATTTGAACTTTCCGAAAATAAATCGGATTCGGATTTTATATTTGCAATAGAACAGATTCAATATCAAAGTCAGGAAATTGAAAACCGTCTGTACTACTACCATAGCAACGGCCTTATACCCCTTCTGCAATAAAAAGATCATGACCAACGTATTCAACACGATACGCACGATCTGTACTGTTTTCTGAAATATAAAATCTTCGTATGCAGTTATAATAGATCCGAAAATACTCAACGGGAAAGTAATGCCGAGATTGAACAACATAATCAGCATCAGCACACGGGCTCGCTCCAACTCCACTGTCGACATCGTATCTCCGAACAGAGCATCGACATTGAAATAGAGTCCCAATCCGCCACAAAACGCAATAACGCCAATAGCTGAATACAAAATTAGGAACATGCCGAACATGGCATATTGCTCTTCAAATTTTCCCTCAGCCCGGTACTTCGCCGTATAACGAATGATAGCATTGCCGAACCCGAAATCCATGATCGTCAGATAAGCGATCACAGACGCAACAAGCGAATACAATCCGTATTCGCTCTGCCCCATCATTCGCAACATATATGGAGTATAGAGTAACCCCACGAGATTACTCAACCCCAGCACGACATAATTAAGTATTGCTCCGGCTTTTAATTGACTGACAGCCATATCTCCAATTAACGACAAGCCACCTTATCCTTCTCCACCTCCCGATCGTAGACCTCGAACTTGGAGTTCTTGGATATGAACTCGGGGACGGTCCGTTTCATTAGCCGCACCATGTCGGGGATGCTGACGGCCCGGGAGAGGGTCTCCAGCTGGTCGGCGGCCGATGCCGCATCGGCGTAGTCGTATTCGCGAACCATCGCGATGCGGATGCGGTCGTGCGTCGTCGGAAGCGTGTTCTCCGTGTTCGAAAGCACCTCCTCGTAGAGCTTCTCGCCCGGACGAAGCCCCGTATACTCGATCTTGATGTCCTTGTCGACCTCCAGCCCCGCCAGCTCGATCATCCGCTTGGCCAGGTGGGCGATCTTCACCGACTTGCCCATGTCGAAGACGAAGATCTGCGTACCCGTGGCCATCGTCGCGGCCTCCATCACCAGACGGCACGCCTCGGGGATCGTCATGAAGAAGCGCGTGATCTCAGGATGCGTCACGGTAACAGGACCGCCGTTGGCGATCTGCTCCCGGAAACGAGGTATCACCGAACCGTTCGACCCCAGCACGTTGCCGAAACGCGTCGTCACGAAGGTCGTCCGACCCTTGATCCGGCCCGTCTCGATCGCAAGACCCAGCGACTGAACGTAGATCTCGGCCAGACGCTTCGTGCAGCCCATGATATTCGTAGGGTTCACCGCCTTGTCCGTCGAGATCATCACCATCTTCTCCACCCCGTACTCCAGACACTTGTCGGCCACGTTGCGCGAACCGGCGACGTTGACCAGAACCGCCTCGCAAGGGTTCTCCTCCATCAGCGGTACGTGCTTGTAGGCCGCAGCATGGAAGACAACCTGCGGATGATGCGTCCGGAACACGTAGTCCAGACGCGCTTGGATGCGCACGTCGCCGATCACCGGAACGAACTGCAATTCCGGGAACCGGGACTCCAGTTCGAGCCGGATGTTGTGCATCGGCGTCTCCCCGTTGTCGAACAGAACCAGCTTCTCGATTCCGAACGTCGCCAGCTGACGGCAAAGCTCCGAACCGATCGAACCTGCGGCTCCCGTTACCAGCACCGTCTTGCCGCGGAAGCTCGCGACGATCTCGTCCATCGAGATCTCGATCTCCGGGCGGCCCAGCAGGTCCTCGATCTTGATCTCGCGGATCGTCTGCTTCATCAGCTTCCCGTCGATCACCTCGTCGATCGGCGGGGCGATGAGCACCTTCACGCCGCAATCCGTGCAGTAACGGATCAGACGCTCCTGCTCCGAGAGCGCCTCGTCCTTGTTCGCGAACAGAACCGAGTCGATATCCGTCCGGTTTTGCAGATACCGAAGGCTGCCGACCGTCTCGAAATAGTAGACCGGGCACTCGGCGATCATCAGGTTCCTGCGCGAATGACCGTAGGTCACGAAGCCCACGACCTTATAGTGCGGGGAGTTCTGAAGGCGCGTGACCAAAGAGGCCGACTTGTCGCTGATCCCGTAAACCAGCACCCGCTGCCGCTGCTTGCGGTAGCGAAGGTTGTTCTTCACGATGTCGTAGCAAACGATCATCGCAACCCGGATCAGCATCAGAGCGCACAGCGAAAGAAGCAGGTCCAAAAGCAGCAGCGCAGGAAGACGGTGACCCGCGAGCGATACGATCGGAAAGAGCCAAACCGTGATCCCCAGCAGAATCTCCTTGCCCACGACGGCCTCCGTGAACCGTGCGATCTCGCGAAGCGTCGAGTGGCGGATAACGCTGCGATACGTCCGAAGCGCATAGAAAAAACCGAACGAATAGAGAACCGAACACGAAAGCCACAAAATACCGAACCGTACCGGAACCGGGGTCAGGCCCAGAAACAGAGTGACAAGCTGCAACGTACATAAAGAGGCCCCGACCGACATCAGGAGGTCCATGAACAGAACTAAAGTCGAATTCAGATAACGATCCAAACGCAGCTTTTCCAAAAGACGATACATAGTCATGCAAGATTTTCCGTCGGAAACCGACGTTCCGTTTATTTTATTTTTCGATTTTTTCGATATAGGCCCGAGGGATGAATGTCGTGGCGATCGCCGCCACTCCCTCGATCACCACGACGAAGCGTTTCGTGCCGTGAATCCGGGTGATATACCCCTCTGCCCCCGCGAACGTGCCGCCCGTAATACGGACCCGGTCGCCGCGGACGATCCGTTCGTCGACGGCCTCCAGCGTGCGGCACCCTTTCGTCGTGATGAAGATGAACCGCTCCATCTCGCGGTCGGAGATCTCGGCGGGCGTCGACGTGCCGGGGTAGCAGTAGACACCGACATGGCTCTGCGGAGTTTTGCGGATCCGCTCCATGTATTCGCGATCGGATCGGATGAAGATCAGCGAAGCGATGACCGGCACCTCCCGGCTCACCTTCTTGCCGGCCTCCTCCGTCTCGACCAGACGCATCGGGATGAAACAGCGTAACCCCGACTGCTCCGCCCGAAGTTTTATCGCGGCAGTTTTATTATAGTAAACTTTATATGCGTACCAATACTCTTGAGAGTGAGTAGCGTTCATTTTAAAAGGACTACCTTGCCGATCCGGAATCTACATACCCTCTTCTCCCCCGCCGGACTACGGACTATCGCCTCCGAACGCAGTAAGAAAAGGCCCGATCGCACTGTGTATCAAACACATCGACACGCGGTTCATACACGAATCCGTGATGAGAGCCGTGAGCCCGGCCGCATTGCCCCGATATCGCTCAGTGACAATGCGATAATTTCACCAGCACAAAAGTAGATAAAAAAGCGTGAACAGCCAAACTTTCGTGTGTTTTTCGACCCGAAAAATCCCCCCCCCCTAAAATTTCTACCTTAATAATCAACGATTTACAACGACGCACAACAAAAATAAATTACCCCTAACACCCATTCGGACAACGAAAAAGCCCGAATCGGCGACCGCAAAGTCATTCCGCGCCCGTCCGCACGACGAAAACGCCATCGCGACACCCCGAAACCGCCGGCATCGGCCCCCAAAAAAAGCCGCTGCGGACGATTCCGCAGCGGCCTTGCGAGATAGCGGGCATCAACCCTTCCCGACACTCCATCGAGCCACTCGGCCGGAGCGCGGGAGCGCGGTCGGCAGGAGAAGACTCCCGCCGCACGCGGGTCAGGCTTCCGTCGCGCTTTCGAGTTTGCGCATGATCGAGAAGATGAAGAGCGCCGAAATCAGACACAGCACGATGAGCAGCGTCCAGATGCTCCACAGAGAGGACTTGTCCCACAGCAGACCGGGAACGGACACCAGGTAGTTGCCCACGGCCGTAGCGACGAACCAGCAGCCCATCATCATACCCTTGTATTTGGGAGGCGCTACCTTCGATACGAACGAGATGCCCATGGGCGAGAGGAGCAGCTCAGCGAAGGTCAGCACCAGATAGGTCGAGATCAGCCAGTCGGGCGACACCAGCACGTCGCTCACCGTACCGTGAAGTTCGCGCGGCGACTGAAGGCCGATCGAACCGACCGTGAGAATCAGGAAGCCCAAAGCGGCGATCAACATACCCATACCGATCTTGCGCGGGGCCGAGGGCTCCTTGCCGCGGCTCGCAAGCGCCCCGAAGATCGCCAGCGAAACGGGCGTCAGGGCCACGACGAAGAAGGGATTGAACTGCTGGAAGTCGGAAGGCAGAATCTCCACGACGGAGGGCATCGAGGCGTAGATGGCACCGGCGGCACCCCACAGGCCGAGCGTCGCGATACCCAGTCCCGTGCGGCTGCGGGTCGTCCGGGCCTGGAAAGCGCCGAAGAGCGTGTAGACCGACACGGCGATGAGGAACAGACTCCAGATGTTGAAGCCGATACGGGTGATTCCCGTGGCGATCTTGGCCGTATAGTCGCGGGCGAAGAGCGTCATGGTAGCACCGTTCTGATGGAACGCCATCCAGAAGAAGATCACCACGGCGAAGACCAGCAGCAGCGCGGTGATGCGGCTGCGCACCTGGGCGGGCGTGAGTTCGACGGTCGTCTCGGCGCTCTTCGCGGCGGCCGGCTTGGAGCCCGTTTCGGCAACGCGGTACCACGAACGGCAGGCGTAGTAGATCAGCACGGAGACGATCAGCGAGACGCAGGCCACGGCGAAGCCGTAGTTGTAGGCCGCCGAGAGTTTATCTATATAGTGTCCGCTGAACGTCGCGAGGTCCATGCCTGCACCGCCGGTCATCTGCGCGGCGAGCGCCGAGAGCTTGTCGGCGTTCTCGGCCGAGATCGTACCGTCGAGGCACTGGTGGGCCAGCGACGGGATGCTCGCGTCGTAGAACAGCCCCGACTTGCCGAGGAAGAAGTTGGTGACGTACTTGGCCATCGACGGCGCGAACATGGCACCGATGTTGATCGCCATGTAGAAAAGACTGAAGGCTGCGTCGCGCTTGGAGGCATAGCGGGGATCGTCGTAAAGATTGCCGACCATCACCTGGAGGTTGCCCTTGAAGAGGCCCGTACCGATGGCGATCAGCGCCAGCGCGCCGAACATCAGCACCTTGCCCGCCAGATCGGGCCCCGTGGGAATCGAGAGGCAGCAGTAGCCCGCGAACATCACGCCGATACCGAGCGTCACGCACTTGCCGTAGCCGATCCGGTCGGCCAGAATACCGCCGAACAGAGGCATGAAATAGACCGCAGCCAGGAAGATCGAGTAGATCTGCGTCGCGACAGCCGCGCTGAAACCGAACTTCGCCTGGATGAAGAGCAGGAAGATGGCCAGCATCGTGTAGTAGCCGAAACGCTCTCCCGTATTGGCGAGCGCCAGCGCGTACAAACCTTTGGGTTGTCCTTTGAACATAGAATTTTGGGTATTAGAATTTTTACGTTTCGCACAAAGATAGAAAAATTTTCGTATATTTGTAATAAACGCGTTACTTATGACCCGAAAGCAATTCCGTCTACCCATCGTCGAACGCGACGAGTGGCTGCGCCCCGTCGAGGAGCAGCTCGTCGCACGCCATAACCGCTACGCCGAGAAACTCGACGACATCCGCCGCCACGCCGGCTCGCTGGCCGACTACGCCAACGGTTACCGCTACTTCGGCTGGCAGTGGGACGACACGCTCGACGGCTGGTGGTTCCGCGAATGGCTTCCGGGGGCGCACGACGTCTACCTCTTCGGCGACTTCAACAACTGGCAGCGCACCGAGCTCCGGCTCCACCGCGATGCGGAGGGTGTCTGGAGCGCCTTTTTCCCGGCGGCGATGTACCGCGACCGCCTCACGCACGGATCGCTCTACAAGATGCACGTCCACGGCGACAACGGCTGGCTCGACCGCATCCCGGCCTACGCCTCGCGCGTGGTGCAGAACGACGAAACCAAAGACTACACGGCGCAGTTCTGGAATCCCGGGCCGTTCGACTGGCGGGGCGACGCGTTCGACGTCTCGAAGCTGGGCAACCTGCTGATCTACGAGGCTCACGTGGGCATGGCGCAGGAGCGCGAGGGCGTGGGCACCTACCGCGAATTTACCGAGGAGATCCTCCCCCGGATCAAGGAGGAGGGTTACAACGCCGTGCAGCTGATGGCCATCGCCGAGCACCCCTACTACGGGTCGTTCGGCTATCACGTGGCCAACTTCTTCGCTCCCTCGTCGCGCTGCGGCACGCCCGAGGAGCTCAAGGAGCTGATACGCCGCGCCCACGAGCTGGGGCTGGCGGTGATCATGGACCTCGTGCACGCCCACTACGTGAAGAACCTCAACGAGGGCATCAACGAGCTGGACGGCACCGATCACCTCTACTCGCTGCCGGGCGAAGCGGGCTATCAGCCCTACTGGGACTCGAAACTCTTCGACTACGGCAAGCGCGAGGTGCAGCACTTCCTGCTTTCGAACGTCAAATACTGGCTCGACGAGTTCCGTTTCGACGGCTACCGCTTCGACGGCGTGACCTCGATGATCTACCGCCACCACGGCTACGTCGAGTTCGACAGCCGGGAGCGGTTTTTCGACGAGGGGGTCAACGAGGACGCCCTGGTCTACCTCACGCTGGCCAACCGCCTCGTCCACGACCTGCGTCCCGACGCGGTGACCATCGCCGAGGACGTGAGCGGCATGCCCGGAATGTGCATCCCGATCGACGACGGCGGCGTCGGCTTCGACTACCGGCTCGGCATGGCGATCCCCGACTTCTGGATCCGCCTGCTCAAGGAGGTGCCCGACGAAGAGTGGAACATCTGGGAGATGTGGTCCGTTCTGACAGGCCGTCTGCCCGAGGTGAAGACCGTGGCCTATGCCGAGTCGCACGACCAGGCGCTCGTGGGCGATAAGACACTCGCATTCCGCCTGATGGACAAGGAGATGTACTTCAACATGGACCGCGCGGCGGAGAGCCTGGTCATCGACCGCGGCATCGCGCTGCACAAAATGATCCGGCTGATGACCATCGCAACGGGCGGGCAGGCCTACCTCAACTTCATGGGCAACGAGTTCGGCCACCCCGAGTGGATAGACTTCCCGCGCGAGGGCAACGGCTGGAGCTACGCCCACGCCCGGCGCCAATGGTCGCTGGCCGACAACGGATTCCTGCGTTACAGCTACCTGGGCGACTTCGACAAGGCGATGATCGGGCTCGTGAAAAAATACGGCGTCCTCGCCGACGGATACCCCTGGAACCTGCAAATGGACGAGGCGAACCAGACGATCGTCTTCGCGCACGGACCGCTGCTCTTCGTCTTCAACTGGCACCCCGCGGCATCGATTCCCGACTACGAGCTCCCGGTGCGGGAGCCGGGCAAATACGTGCCGCTGCTCTCGACCGACGAAAAACGCTTCGGAGGCGCAGGCCGGCAGGAGATGCAGGCCGAACACTTCTCGTTCGACGTCGCCGACGAGGAGGGGGCCCCCCATCCCCGACTGCGCATCTACAACACCTCGCGCACGGCGACGGTGTACCTTAATAAGAATTGACGGACAGGCCGTGCCTGCGCCTCCGGCGCGTGCGCAAAACGCCGAACTCACCGAGGAGGCATGCCGAAAGAGGCTGGAACGCGACACCTGCCCGCAGTATGAAAAAGGGGACCCTGGCAGGGTCCCCTTTTGTCGTCGGAGCGTATCGTCAACGCTTGATTCGTTTCACCGCCTCCGCCACGTCGGCGAAGAGCTTCGGCAGGTCGATGCCCCGCACCCGGCGCTCCTCGACGAGCAGCTCGCCGTCGACGACCACCGTTTCGACATCCGAAGCCTTGGCGCAGTAGACCAGATTCGACACCGGATCGTGAATCGGCTGCAAATGCGGTTTCTGCAAGTCGACGACGATCACGTCGGCCAGCGCTCCCGCTTTCAGCACCCCCAACTCGCCCGCAGCGTATCCCATGGCCCGGGCGCCGTTCACCGTCGCCAGCTTCAGCGCCTCGCAGGCCGGCAGCGCCAGCGGGTTGCCCGTGGCGGATTTCTGGAGGAAAGCCGCCGTGCGCAGCTCCTCGAAGAGATCCAGATCGTTGTTCGAACAGGGGCCGTCGGTCGCCACCGTCACCAGCGCCCCGGCCTCGCGCAGCCGCTCAATGGGCGCCACGCCGCTCGAAATCTTCATGTTGCTCTGCGGATTGTGCGACACGACGACCTGCCGCGCAGCGAGCGTCGCGATGTCCGCCTCGTCCAGGTGGACGCAGTGCGCGGCGATCGTCCGGTCGTCGAGCACGCCCAGTCCGTCGAGGTACTGCACGGGCGACTTGCCGAAGCGTTCGCGAACGATACGCGCCTCGTCGACCGTCTCGGCGGCATGCGTCATGAAGAGCATTCCGCGCTGCCGGCAGAACTCCTTGCCGCGCACCATATTCTCCGGCGAAACGGTATAGGGGGCATGGGGCGCCGCCGCGATGCGGATCCGGTCGCAGCCGGCCGCGAGCTCCAGGGCCCGCTCCATCTGCGGGAACACCTCCTCGACGTTCGTATCGAAGTAGTTGCAGCCCAGCACGGCGCGGATGCCCGTCCGGCGCACCACTTCCACGCCGCGATCCTCGAAGTAGTACATGTCCACGAACGACGTCACGCCGCCCAGCAGCATCTCGACGATGCCCAGCGTCATGCCCAGCGCCACGTCGTCGGGCGTCTGCCGCGCCTCGAAGGGCCAGATGTAGTCGTTGAGCCACTCCATGAGCGCAATATCGTCGGCATAGCTGCGCTGGAGCGTCATCGCCGCGTGGCAGTGCGTATTGATGAGTCCCGGCATGAGGAGCTTTCCGCGGCAGTCGATCGTCCGCGCATCGGGATGCGCAGCCCGGAACGCTTCCGCATCGGCCGCCGAAGCCGACACGAACTCGATCCGGTTGCCCGAAATGCCCAGCGAACCGGTGAAAGTCTGCGGTTCACCCGCGGCCGCCGTCATGGGCAGCACCGTCGCATCGGTAAAGAGAATGTTCATATCGAATCGTTATCTGATTTTCACTTTCGTTCCGTCCGTCTCGATCTTCTGCGGGGCATCGCCTTCGAGCGAGTTGCCCTGCACCGTGATCACGTCGCGCTTCGACAGCGCATTCGAGTAGATCTGAATCACCTTGTTGAAGGCTCCCGGAGCACTCTTGATCGGCTCGTAGACGATGCGGATCGTCCCCGAACCGCCCGGAGCGACCGGCCGCCGCGGGTACGACGCCCGGATGCAGGAGCAGGAGGTGACCACGCGCGTGATGACCAGCGGCACGTCGCCGCCGTTCGTGAAGGCGAAGTCACAGGTCTGCTCCCCGCCCTTCTGGGGCACGTCGCCGAAGTCGTGGTTCGTCTCGGCGAATCGGAGTTCGGCGCCGCGGCTCTGGGCAACGGCCGTGCCGCCCGCCACCGGGCAGCAGCCGAGGATAAATAGCAACAAAAATCGTTTCATTCCATGCGGAAAATATAGGTTATCGTACCGCCCTGCACCGCCGCGGCGCTCTCCGTGAAGCGGGCTTTGCGTGCCGCAGCGACAGCAGCCGCGACCAGCTCGGCGGCATCGGTCGTCGACCCCTTGGGTTCGAACGCAGCGCCCGTGACGTCGCCCTTCGGGCCTACGGTCACGCGCACCACCACCTTGCCGCTCTTCGTGCCGGGGTAAGCCGGGCGGGGCAGCGCCCCCACCAGACCGCGCCCCTGCAACCCTTTGTCGAGCTGGTCCAGTCCGTCGGGTGCGAGGCCGGGGCCCGTGCCGCGGGTCTGCTCCTCGCCCTCGCGGGCGTGGGGATTTCCGGCATTGTCGGGCTCGTCGGCACCGCTCCGGTCCATCTTGAAGAGCGCCCGCGGGTTGGGCGTGCGGGTCTGTTCGTCGCGCCCCTCGACCTGGGCCGTCTGCTCCTCGACGGCCGCCCGGTCGTGCACGCGCGGCTCGGAGGGAGCCCGGACGGGGCGCGGAGGTTCCGGCACCGGCTCGACGAACTCGATCTCGATCTCCTCGCCGAGCTCCGCCGTGCGCGTGAAGTCGAACGAAACGAACGCAAAGGCGAGCGTCAGCAGCAGCGCATAGGCCGCGGCCGCGATCGTCGCCCAGCGGCGGGGTTTCCGGTCGTTCGGGTCGTAATAGTACATATCATTCGGGTTGGGTCGCCGCCTGCAACTTGTAGCCGTTGCGCTTGGCGACATTCATCACCTTGACCACCTCGTCCCACACGACCGTCTTCTCGGCGTGCAGCGACACGGTGGGCTCCTCCTGTCCGTCGAGGCGCGCCTTGAGCGCCCGCTCCACTCCTTCGAGCGACCCGACCTCCTGCAACTCGACGTAGTAGCGGTATGTTCCGCCGTCGTTGCGGATCGAAACAGTCGTCATCGCCTTGTCCTTGAGCTGGTTCGAACTCTTCGGAAGCATCAGCTTCAGGGCGTTGGGGTTGATGAGCGTCGTGGCGATGAGCAGGAACAGCAGCAGCAGGAACATCAGGTCGGTCATCGACGATGCCGAAAAGCTCTTGTCTACCTTCGAGCCGTGTTTGATTGCCATAGTCGCCTATTTTTGAACGGGTTGATTCAGAATGTCCATGAATGCGATCGAGTTGGCCTCCATCTGGAAGACCAGCTTCTCGATGCGGGCCACCAGGTAGTTGTAGCCGAAGTAGGCCGGGATGCCGACCAGCAGACCCATCACCGTGGTGACCATCGCCACGTACATACCGCTCGACAGCAGCGCCAGGTCGACCGTGCCGCCCGCCGCGGACATGTCCATGAAGGTCTGCACCATGCCGAGCACCGTGCCGAGGAAACCGATCATCGGGGCGCCGCCGGCGATCGTGGCCAGGAACGGCAGGCCGTTTTCGAGCTTCGAAACCTCCAGGTTGGCGACGTTCTCGATGGCCGTCTGCACGTCGCTCATCGGACGTCCGATGCGCTCGATGCCCTTCTCGATCATGCGGGCGATGGGCGTGTCGGTCTGCTTGCAGAGTTTCACGGCCACGCCGATCTTGCCGTCCGAAATGTAGTCGCGGATGCGGTTCATGAAGTTCATGTCGAGCACCGAGGCCTTGCGGATGGCCATGAAGCGTTCGACGAAGATGAAGATCGTGACGCCGCCCAGCAGCAGCAGCGGCCACATCAGCCATCCGCCCTTGGTAAAGAGCGCCCAAAGTCCCATGCGGGTTTCCTCACTTACGGCCACCGCCTCGGCAGCCTGCAAAAAAGTAGTCATAGTCGTTACGGATTTTATTGTTTGTAATTTGTCGTTCGGTTCGGTTGCTTTTGTCTGTCGTACCCTTGCGGCCCGTGGCCGCATTTATAAATCCGACCCTCCCCTAAATCCCCTCCTCGGAGGGGACTTCCGGTCGAGAGGTCGTTACGGATTTTATTGTTTGTAATTTGTCGTTCGGTTCGGTTGCTTTTGTCTGTCGTACCCTTGCGGCCCGTGGCCGCATTTATAAATCCGACCCTCCCCTAAATCCCCTCCTCGGAGGGGACTTCCGGTCGAGAGGTCGTTACGGATTTTATTGTTTGTAATTTGTCGTTCGGTTCGGTTGCTTTTATCTGTTATACCCTTGCGGCCCGTGGCCCCGCCCCGGCGGAGGCCCGGCACCGTTATCAATCTTTCGCTTTTTTCTGTTTCCGTTTTTTGTTCGTAAAACGCTCCTTGAGCCGGCGGGGCAGGTCGCGGAAGTTGTCGAAATCCTCCTTGAAGTAGATGCCGATACCCGTCTCCTGCAAACCCTGGTTCTCGTCGAAGCGGTCGATCGTCTGCGTGAAAGCCTTCAGCTTGAGCGTTCCTGCGCGGTCGATCAGGTAGGTGATATAGGCCTCGCCCATGAAGTTCGACATCGAGCTCTTCACGGCCTGCTTGTTATCGATCAGGTAGTTGCCCTCGACCTCGACGAAGAGGCGGTTGTTGATGAGGCTCTTCGAGAGCCCGAAATCCACCTCGTCGCTCGTCAGGTCCGACTTGGGCCGATAGCGGATCACGACGTTGTAGTCGTCGGCCGAGAGCAGATTGCTCAGCTGGCCGGTCAGGAACTCCAACCCCGTATTGTACGACACCGAAGCACCGATATTCTGCGATGCGGCGTTGTTCTCGGCCATGAAGCTCTTGAAGAGCAGCAGGTAGAGGAACTGCATGTCGACCGTTTCGGGGGCATTGAGCGCATTGGCGATGATGGTCTGCGTCTCGGGGTCGGAGCCCGGCACCCGCACGTCGAAGGTCACCGACGGATCGGAGAGCCGGTCGCCGAGCAGGATGACGCACTCCACCGGCACCGACCTGTCGGCGGTCAGGCGGTCGGAGGTTCCCGAGAGCAGCGGTTGCAGCGACGCCTTGAGTTTGTAGACCGCCTCGATGTCGAGCAGGGCGTTCACGGGCGAGCCGGTCCACTGGATCGTCGATCCGGGTTCGAGCAGGAACTTGCGGTTGATGATATTTTGCAGCGAGAAGAGGAAACTTCCGTCGCTGATCGTGTAGTCGCCGTACATCTCGAAGATGTTCGACCGCGGATTGATCTGCATGTTGAGCGTCCCCTCGCCGCGCGCCCGCAGCGTGTTGCCCGAGACCGTCAGTTCGACCTCCGCATTGGGCCGCACGTCGAGCGCCATGGCGATATTCATCTGCCCGGCAGCGCTCGAACGCTGCTTGCGCCGCCGCTCGAAAGCGAGCTTCTTCCAGGCGATGCGGTCGGCTGTGTCGATCGTCCGCGGCTTGAGGAAGGTCACGAAGTCGGCATTGGAGATGTTCGACTTGCCCGAGAGCGGCATGAAGAACGACGAATTGTCGTCCGTCGCCGCGGAGATATCCATATCGACACCGCGCTTGTCGCCCGAAATACGGGCCCGGCCCGAGGCGTAGACCCGCCCGTAGAAAGCGTCGTTGTCCTGCTCGTCGGTATCGAGCACCAGCATCCGGTCGGGCGTCACCCGCACGTCGTAGGAGATATTCGAGAGGTGTTGCAGGCTCAGGTCGATGTCGAAGCGACCGCTGTTGCCCTCCGGGTCGTAAATCGGAACGTTCGAAGCCGTGAAGCGGTTGCCCTCGACGGCGAGCCGCGCCTCGGGCATCGAATAGGTCACCTGCGTGAAGTCCACCGTCGTGCGCAGATCCGCGACGCGGATCTCGCCCGAGAGATCGGCTTCGCGCCCTTCGCCCTGCAAGACCAGATCGGCACGCGCCGTTCCCCGCGTCGAGGAGACGACGCCCGAAAGCACCGGATCGAGCAGCCCCATGTCGAGGCTGTCGACCTGCATCCGGGCATAGTAGCGCCGCCGGTCGGGGGCGTAGAATCCCCTCACGAGCGTATCGCGCCTCGTGCGGTCGACGACGAAGACCCCGGCCCGGTTGCGGGCCATATCCCACCGCGAGGCGAGTTGCAGCGGCGGTCCGGCGATGCCGTTCACGGCCACGCTGTCGATCCGGATATCGGCCGACATCCGGCCGCGCCCCAGCACGGCCGTCATCATCGCCTCGCCGCTCGAACGCCCCTCGACGACGTATCCCATGCGGTCGACGATCTGCGAGACGGGCGAAATATCGAAGTTGCGCAGGCGGAGGGTCAGCGAATCGTCCGGATTGCGCGACGCCACGCCGTCGAGCAGCAGCTGCTGGCCGTCGTTAGTGACGTAGAACCGGTCGACGACGACCTGTGCGGTATCGACCCGCAGCCCCCGGGCGAAGATCTGCCACGTTTCGTCGCCCTTGGTCAGGTGCGACGGCAACAGCCGCACCCCGACGACCCGACCGTTCGGGCTCTCCTCCTCGACCACCCCGGCCCGCAGACCGACCAGGCCCGAGAGCTTGCGCAGCGTATCGTTGAACCCGGCCGAAAGCTCCACGAGCCCCTCGCGGGCGCCTCCGGTCACCGAAAGGTGCGGCAGATGCAGCGCCCCGGCGTAAAGATCTTCGGCCGAGGCGTAGACGGCGAGCGAATCGCCCTGGTTCGAAGCGTTGATATTGAGGCGCGTGGCGAGCAGCCGCCTGCGCTCGACGTACTCCGACGAGGCGCGGAACGAGAGTTTGTTGTCCGCCGGATTGAAGAGCAGCCGCAGCGACGAACCGTCGGCGATCTGCAATCCGGGCGCCACGGCGTCGGTCAGGTCGCTGCCGCGGCGGACATCCACCGTAAGCAGCGAATAGTTGTCGGCAGCCGACGGACCGGCCTCGCGAGCGACGTCGCGCCGGTCGCGGCGCCCGAGGATGGGGAGGTATTTCCAGGCGCTCTGCCGCAGGTAGCCGAACACCTCGCGGTAGCTGGTCCGGCTGCGGAACGTGGCGTCGGCGAAATCGGAGCGCAGCTCCACGAACTTGCTGCCGGCGGAGTTCACGCCCGTGATCGCCAGCGAGTCGGCCGCGATCTCGCGGTCGTTGTAGCGGTAGCGGGCGTCGGTGATCCGGATCCGGCCGTTCAGATCGTCGAGATCGCGGCCGCTCGCCCGCGCCGCCAGACGGGCCGAGAGCAGCGACACGCTGTCGCGCCGGTTGACGTGCAGCTTCGCCAGGTCGGCGTGCCGCAGGTCGAGCGTGAAGTCGTAGCGGGGCACCGTATCGTTCAGGTCGACCATGCCCGAGAAGTCGAAATCGAGATTGGGGTCGCGGGCCGTAATCAGCCCGTCGAACCGCTTGTTCCGCAGCCGGCCGTCGAGGCGCAGCGAGTCGTAGGCATAATCGTTGAACTCCAGCCGCACGACATCGCCCGAGACCCGGGCGTCGGCGTATCCGCGCCCCACCGTGCCGTCGATGCGGGCCGCGAGGGTGGCGTCGCCCAGCAGATCGCTCCGGCCGAGCAGCTCGCCCAGGCGCAGGTCGTTCGCCGCGACGCGGCCGTTCAGTCCGCTCAGACCGCGCCCCTGCGGCTTGAGCTCGACGTCGACATCGACGGCCCCCGCTCCCGTGGCCGCCTTCAGGCGCACGTCGAACGACGAAAGCTGCCCCCGGAAGCGGGCCCCCAGGTCGATGCGCCCCGAACGGTCGAGCATCGCCACGACCTGCTCGGGCAGCGGCTTGCGGGCGATGTCGCGCGCCAGCCGGTCGGCGGCCCGGGCCGTAGTCGTCAGAGTGGGTGATAAACATCTCAGCGCCCCCGACCCAACGGAGGGGGGGGGGTTGGGGGCTGGGGGGGGAAAAAAAA
>CAMWWU010000043.1 GCA_947178025.1 uncultured Alistipes sp.
CCTGATCGTACCCTGGTCCTCGTCGGGCACCAGACCCGTATTGGTGTTGTTCATCAGCACGACCAGCACGCCCAGCGCCAGCACGAGCGTCGACCACATCAGCCAGCGATGCTTGATGAAGAGCAGCACGCCGTGCTTGTATTTGCCGATCATGGCGTCGAAAGCCGTGTTGAATGCCTTGCGGAAACGGGCGGCGAAGTTATCGCGCATCTCGCCGTTCTCGTCGAGGTAGGGTTTCATGATGAGGGCGCAGAGGGCCGGCGAAAGCGTCAGTGCGTTGAGCGCCGAAAGACCTACGGCCACGGCCATCGTCAGACCGAACTGCGTGTAGAAGATACCCGACGTACCGCCCATCATGGCGACGGGGATGAACACGGCCATGAAGACCAGCGTCGAGGTGACGATCGCCGACGTGATGCCCGACATGGCGTCGATGGTAGCCATGTAGGAGGATTTGTAACCCGCATCGAAACGGGCCTGCACCGCTTCGACGACGATGATGGCGTCGTCGACGACCGTACCGATCGCGAGCACGAGGGCGAAGAGCGTCAGCAGGTTGATCGAGAAGCCCGCCACCGAAAGGAATGCGAACGTACCGATCAGGGCCACGAGAATCGACACCGTAGGAATGAGCGTCGACCGGATATCCTGCAAGAAGACGTATACCACCAGCACCACGAGGATGATGGCCTCGATCAGGGTCTTGAGCACCTCGTGGATCGAGGCGTAGAGGAAGTCGTTCACGTTCTGAAGACGAACGATCTCGACGCCCTTGGGCAGTTCGGTACGGATCTCGTCGAGCAGGTCTTCGATCTCCTCGATGGTCTTCGTCGCGTTGGAGCCCGCCGTCTGGAACACGAGGGCCGCGATACCCGGATGACCGTTGGCGTATCCCTTGTAAGCATAGGACTCGCCGCCGAGTTCGATGTCGGCCACGTCCTTGAGCCGCAGCACCTGACCGTCCTGCGTCGAACGGATCACGATCTCGCCGAACTCCTCGGGCGTCATCTTACGACCGCGGTATTTCATCGTGTACTGGAACATGTTGTCGGAGTTCTCGCCCAGCTGACCTACGGCCGACTCGATATTCTGCTCGGCAAGGGCATAGGTGACGTCCGCAGGCACCATCTTGTACTGGGCCATCACGTCGGGCTTGAGCCAGATACGCATCGAATAGTCGGCGCCGAGGGCCATGAACTCGCCGACGCCCTGGATACGCTGAATACGCGGCTTGATGTTGATGTTCATGTAGTTGGCCAGGAACACCTCGTCATACGAATCGTCGGGGCTGTTCAGGGCGAAGACCATCAGCATGGAGTTCTGACGCTTCATGGTCGTGACACCGATCTTCGTCACCTCGGCGGGCAGCGAACCGGTAGCCGTCGCGATCTTGTTCTGCACGTTCACCGTCGCCATGTCGGCATCGGTACCCTGTTTGAAGTAGACCGAGATCGAAGCGGAGCCGGCGTTCGAGGCGTCGGACATGATGTAGGTCATGTCCTCCACGCCGTTGATCGCCTCCTCCAGCGGCACGACCACCGACTTCTGGATCGTCTCGGCGCTGGCGCCGGGATAGGAGGCGCGCACCATGACCTGCGGAGGTGCGATATCGGGATATTGCTCCACCGGAAGCGTCGCCAGACCGATCAGACCGGCGATTACTATCAGAATGGATATGACGGACGCCAATACGGGGCGTTCGATAAAATGTTTGAGTGTCATAGTTTATTCCTCCTTTGCGGTTTCGGTTTCAGCGGCAGGGGCGGCTGCGGGGGCTGCGGCAGGCTGCGAGCCCTTGGCCACGATGGGCGTACCCTCGCGCAGCAGACCTACGCCCTCGGCGACGATCACCTCGCCCGGCGTAAGACCCGAGCGCACGATGTACTCGCGGCCGTCGGAGATCTTCTCCACGTCGATCATGCCGGCCGAAGCCTTGCCGTCCACTACCTTATATACATATACCTTGTCCTGCAACTCGAACGTTGCGCCCTGCGGAATGACGATGCAGTCCTTGAACGTGCTGGGGATGATGACATTGCCGGAGCCGCCGCTGTGGAGCAGGCCGCCCTTGTTGTCGAACACGGCACGCAGCTGCACGCTGCCCGTCGACGTGTCGATCACACCGCTGATCGACTCGATGCGGCCCGTCGTGTCGTAGAGCGAACCGTCGTTGAGCAGCAGCTGCACGTCGGGCATGTTCTGCAACGTGGCGGCGATCGAACCCCACTGGCGGGTCAGATCGAGCAGCTGATTCTCGGTCATCGAGAAGTAGACGTACATCTGCGAGTTGTCCGATACGGTGGTGAGAGGCTGCGGCAGCGAGGGACTCACCAGCGCACCGACCCGATACGGCAGCGTACCGACGACACCGGCCGACGGAGCCTTCACGACCGTATAGGAGAGGCTGTTGGCTGCGTTGACACGCTGCGCCTCGGCCTGCGCGAGCTGCGCCTTGGCGGTCAGCAGCTGGTTCTCGGCCGTCGACAGATCGAACTGCGACACGACGTTGCGGGCGAAGAGCTCCTTGTGCGAATCATAGGTCAGCTGCGCCGTGGCCACACCGGCCTTGGCTGCGGCTACGTTGGCCTCGGCGGTCTGCAAAGCGGCCTTGTAGGGCACCTGGTCGATGATGAAGAGGGTCTGCCCCTTCGAAACGGTCTGTCCCTCCGACACGCAGAGCTGGGAGATCGTACCCGAAACCTGCGGATAGATGTTGATATCCTGACGTCCGCGGATCGATGCGGAGTAGTTGGTCGGAATGGTCCGGTCCGCCGTAGCGACGTTCAGCACGGCGTACTCGCCGGGCCCCATCGTCATCGGGGCCTGTCCGCAGGAAGCGGCGGTCAAGCAGCAGGCTGCGCATACTGCTTTCACGATTGTTTTCTTCATAACACTGTTATTAATTGTAATTAAGCTAAAAAATGCACACAAATCGAACATGTCGCCGACATATCCTCCCAATACATGCCAACGATTGTCCGAGATACATATTGTATCATTTCGTGTTTTTTCGGCGGCAGCCTGCTCCGGCAGCCGCCCATAAAAACTTTTTTCGCTGCAAAAGTACCCTAAATATCCTGCAATCGCGCATTCGTTTTACGAATAACATTGGTAATTTTCGGAACAAAAAATCGCATTTTTCGGAAAAAACCGCTATTTTTGTTCGAAAAAAGAGATCGTATGCCATCGAGCAATCCCCTGAAGACCTCGCCCGAAGAGCAATTCGTGGTCGGAGAATCGGACTTCGCCTTTTTCAGCAATCATGCGGGAAGGGCCGAAGGCGCGGCTCTCATGCTCTGTCGCTCCGGACACGCGGAGGCGCTGGCCAATCAGGTTTCGGAGGAGCTGCACGAGGGGGCGCTCGTCCTGCTGCTCCCCGGATCGTTCTTCATGCTGACCGGACGGACGGAGGATTTCCGGATGAGCTACTGCGTCTTCTCGCGCGAACTATTCGCCGAAGCGGCATTCCGCCTGGCCCCCACCTTCTTCCAGGTGCTGAGCAGCCGGCCGATCTCCTACCCCACGCCCCCTCACACCCAGGGTGCGGATGCCTGGTTCCGCATGGCGGAGTATACCTATCGCGACAAAGACAACGTGTTCCGCGACACGATCATCAAGAACCGCCTGCAAAACATCCTGCTCGACAGCTACGACAAGCTGCTGCGCTACTCCCCCGCGCAGACGCTGCCCGAGACGACCACGCGCCAGACCGAGCTGTTCCACCGCTTCGCCGAGCTCGTCCACGAACACTGCACCCGCCAGCGGGAGGTGAGCTTCTACGCCGACCGGCTCTGTATCTCGACCCGCTATCTGTCGACCATCGTCCGCAACGTCGTGCGCTGTTCGGCGAAGGATATCATCGACCATGCGGTGACGCTGGAGATCAAGATCCTGCTGCAATCGACCGACCTGACGATGCAGGAGATCGCCGACCGGCTCCGCTTCCCGGACCTGTCGTATCTGGGGCGCTATTTCAAAAAACACGCGGGAATGACCCCTTCGGAGTTCCGCAACACGAAAAAATAGCGGCACCTCCCGCGGCGCGACGTTTTTGGAATCCGAATTGCAGGGGCATCGGCAAACCGAAAACACCGCGCAAAATGTACAAAACCGCAGAGATACTCGGCAATCTGGCCGAATTTTACCTCGAACACGTCTGCCGCACGATCGACAGGCGCACGCTTTACCTTCCGGCGCCCGACACGGTGGACCGCGTGTGGGCCGAATCGGACCGCAGCCTCCGCACGCTGGGCAGCCTGCAACGCATCCTCGACAGCGGGCGGCTCGCCGGCACGGGCTACGTCTCGATTCTGCCGGTGGACCAGGGCATCGAACACTCGGCCGGCGCCTCGTTCGCCCCGAATCCCGCCTATTTCGATCCGAAGCGGATCGTGGAGCTCGCCATCGAGGGCGGCTGCAACGCCGTGGCCTCGACCTTCGGCGTGCTGGGGGCCGTGGCGCGCCGCTATGCGCACAAGATCCCGTTCATCGTCAAGATCAACCACAACGAGCTGCTCTCCTACCCCAACACCCACGACCAGGTGCTCTTCGGCACCGTGCGCGACGCCTGGAACATGGGCGCGCAGGCCGTCGGGGCGACGATCTACTTCGGATCGCAGCAGAGCCGGCGGCAGATCGTCGAGATCGCGCAGGCGTTCGACCTGGCCCACGAGCTGGGCATGGCGACGATCCTCTGGTGCTACCTGCGCAACGAGGGTTTCGTGAAGGAGGGGACGGACTACCATGCCGCGGCCGACCTGACGGGGCAGGCCGACCACCTCGGCGTGACGATCAAGGCCGACATCGTGAAACAGAAGCTGCCGACGAACAATGGCGGCTTCCGCGCGCTGCGCTTCGGCAAGACGCGCGACGAAGTATACTCGGAACTCGCCTCCGACCATCCGATCGACCTCTGCCGCTACCAGGTGGCCAACGGCTACATGGGGCGCGTGGGGCTCATCAGCTCGGGCGGCGAGTCGCACGGCGCGGGCGACCTGCAGGAGGCCGTCGTCACGGCCGTGGTGAACAAGCGCGCCGGAGGCATGGGGCTCATCAGTGGACGCAAGGCGTTCCAGCGCCCGGTAAAGGAGGGCGTGGCGCTGCTCCATGCCATTCAGGACGTCTATCTCGACCCCGAAGTAACGATCGCCTGACATGAAACTGATGCTCTTCGGAACGCAACCCTACGACCGGGAGGCGTTCGACCGGGCCCGAACCGGATCCGACCCGGAGATCTGCTACCACCGCAGCCACCTCAACGCCCGCAACGCCGTGCTGGCGCGCGGAGCCGATGCGGTATGCGCCTTCGTCAACGACACGGCGGACGCCGAAACGATCCGCCAACTGGCGGAGTTCGGCGTGCGGCTGATCGCCCTGCGCTGCGCCGGGTTCAACAACGTGGATCTGCGGGCGGCGGCCCGCTGCGGGATTCCGGTGGTCCGCGTCCCGGCCTACTCGCCGCACGCCGTGGCGGAGCACGCCGTGGCGCTGCTGCTCGCGCTCAACCGCAAGGTCCACCGCGCCTACTGGCGGACGCGCGACGGCAACTTCTCGCTGCACGGGCTTCTGGGTTTCGACCTCTGCGGCAAGACGGCCGGGATCGTGGGCACGGGACGGATCGCCCGCGAGCTGATCCGCATACTCAAGGGGTTCGGCATGGAGATTCTGGCCAACGACCCGCATCCGGACGAGCGCTACGCCGCCGAAACGGGAATCCGTTACCTCCCGCGCGAGGAGCTCTTCGCGCAGTCCGACGTCATCTCGCTGCACTGCCCGCTGACCGACCAGACGCGCTACCTGATCGACGCGGCGGCGATCGCCCGGATGAAGCCCGGCGTGACGATCATCAACACGGGGCGCGGCCAGCTCATACACACCGAGGCGCTGATCGAGGGGCTCAAGGAGAAGCGGATCGGCGCCGCCGGCCTGGACGTCTACGAGGAGGAGGCCGCCTACTTCTACGAGGATACGTCGGACCGGATCATGGACGACGACGTGCTGGCGCGGCTGCTCTCGTTCAACAACGTGATCGTCACCTCGCACCAGGCCTTCTTCACCCGCGAAGCACTCGACAACATCGCGCACACCACCTTGCAGAACGTCAGGTCCTTCCTGAACGAGGGACGGCTCGAGAACGAGGTGCGTGCGGAAACCGAACACGCCCTATGAAACGCATCGTACTGCTCCGCCACGGCGAGAGCCTCTGGAACCGGGAGAACCGGTTCACGGGTTGGACCGACGTCGATCTGACCGACCGCGGCGAGGCGGAGGCCGCACGCGCCGCCGAGCTGCTGCGCACGGAAGGATTCCGCTTCGGATGCGCTTTCGCCTCCTATCTCAAGCGGGCGGTCCGCACGCTCGACATCGTGCTCGACGGGCTCGACCGCGACTGGATTCCCGTCCGCAAGAGCTGGCGCCTCAACGAGAAGCACTACGGCGCCCTGCAAGGGCTCGACAAGGCCGAAACCGCCGCGCAGTACGGCGAGGAGCAGGTGCTGCTCTGGCGCCGCAGCTACGACACGGCTCCGGAGCCGCTCGCCGCGGAGGACCCGCGCAACCCGCGGCACGACGTCCGCTACCGCGACGTGCCGGCAGCCGAGCTGCCGTGCACGGAGTCGCTGCGCGACACGGTGGCCCGGGCGCTCCCCTACTGGCATTGCGAGATCCTGCCCGCCCTGACGCGTTGCGACGACGTGCTGGTCGTGGCGCACGGCAACAGCCTGCGCGGCATCGTCAAACACCTGAAAGGACTCTCCGACGAGGAGATCGTCCGGCTCAACATCCCGACGGCCGCCCCGTGGGTCTTCGAATTCGACGAGGGGCTCTCGCTTCGCCGCGACTACCTGCCGGGCGACACGGAACAGCTCGCCGCCCGGATGGCCGAAACGGCCGGTGTAGGCACCCGGAAATAGCGACGGGGAGGTGCCGATGCACCTCCCCGCGTCGTTTCGGGTCTCCCGGACGGATCAGTCGACCCGCGCGGTGCGGTAGTCGTTGGGCGACATCCCGACGATCCGTTTGAAGAGCCGCGTGAAGTGCTGCGGGTATCTGAACCCGAGGCCGTAAGCGATCTCGCCGATCGACTGCGTGGTGTCGAACAGCCGTTCGCGGGCGAGTTCGACGACCTTCAGCTGGATATACTCCTGCGCCGACTTCCCCGTCTCCTTCTTCACCATGTCGCCGAAATAGTTGGCCGACAGATGCAGCTGCCCGGCGCACCAGCGGACCGACGGCACCCCTTCCAGCTGGGGCCGGTCGCCCTGGAAATAGTCGTTCAGCAGCCGTTCGAAACCCGACAGCAGGTCGCGGTTGACGTTGCTGCGCGTAATGAACTGCCGCTCGTAGAAGCGGACGCTGTAATTGAGCAGCAGCTCGATATTCGAGACGATCAGCGTCCGGCTGTGCTTGTCGACGGCGTGGTGCAGCTCCGTGGAGATGTTGTGCAGCGTGTCGAGCACCACGGCACGCTCCTGCTCCGAGAGGTGCAGCGCCTCGTTCGACTCATAGGAGAAGAACGTATACTGCGCGATGTTGCGGCCGAGCGACGTCCCGCGCAGCAGGTCGGGATGGAAGAGCAGCGCCCACCCCTTGGGCTGGAACACCTCGCCGTTGTCCTCGACGCCGACCACCTGTCCCGGCGCGAGGAAGACGAGCGTCCCTTCCTGGTAGTCGTAATAGCCGCGGCCGTAGCGCAGGTCGCCGCACTTCACGTCCTTGAGAAAAATCGTATAGAATCCCAGCCGCTGCCGCGAATGGCGCATCGGCGGGCAGGCCGACAGGTCGATGACGCTCACCAGCGGGTGGAGCGTCTGCTGGCCGAGCAGGTCGTTGTACTGATAGATATGATCCAGTGCGAGCAGGTCGTTCATGATTTTCGGAGATTTTGTCCGACACAAAGTTAGGCAATTTTTCCGCCGACGCACACCCCGCGGGGCACAATCCGTAAAAATGGTAACACGTACCGTAAAAGAGGTAGGCCCCGAACGGCTGCGAAGGGCTAATTTTGCATCGTGAAATCGCGCCGGTCCGAAAAATTCGGTAACTTTGCCGCGACACCCTAACGAAAACGCGAACATGTTACGAAAAATCCGCATGACGGCAGCCGTCCTCTTCCTGGCCGGGATCACGCTGCTGCTGCTCGACCTGACGGGCTCGCTGCACGCCTGGCTCGGCTGGATGGCCCGCGTACAGCTGCTTCCCGCCATCCTGGCTCTCAACGCGGCCGTCGTCGCAGCGCTGATTCTCCTGACGCTCCTCTTCGGCCGCATCTACTGCTCGGTCGTCTGTCCGCTGGGCGTGATGCAGGATGCGATCTCGTGGACGGCCGGCAAACGCCGCCGCTACCGCTTCGCCCATTCGCCGGCCAAGACGGTGCTGCGCGGCATCGCGCTGGCGCTCTTCCTGGCGGCGCTCGTCGGCGGCGTGGGTTCGGTCGCGACCTTCGTCGCCCCGTACAGCGCCTACGGCCGCATCGTCACCCACCTCTTCGCCCCGGTCTGGCAGTGGGGCAACAACCTGCTGGCCGCCGCTGCCGAACGCTTCGACAGCTACGCATTCTACCGCGTCGAGATCTGGGTGCGGAGCGGCATCGTGCTGGCCACGGCCGCCGCGACCCTCGCGATCGTGGGCGTGCTCGCCTGGCGCAACGGCCGCACGTGGTGCAACACGATCTGCCCGGTGGGCACCGTGCTGGGCGCCCTCGCGCGCTTCTCGCTGCTCAAGCCCCGCATCGACACGTCGAAGTGCAACGGCTGCAAGCTCTGCGCCCGCAACTGCAAGGCGGCTTGCATCGACCCCGAAACGCATACGATCGACTACTCGCGCTGCGTGGTCTGCATGGACTGCATCGACACCTGCCGCCACGGCGCCATCACCTACTCGCGGCGGCGGAAAACGCCGGCCGAAGCCCCGGCCTCATCCGCTTCGCGCCGCCGATTCCTCACCGTCGCGGGGCTGCTGACCGCCTCCGCGGTCCGGGCGCAGGAGAAGACGGTCGACGGCGGTCTGGCCGTCATCGAAAAGAAACGGGTCCCCGTCCGCACGACGCCCCTCACGCCCCCGGGTTCGTGGAGCGCGAGCCACATGGCCCAGCACTGCACGGCCTGCCAGCTCTGCGTGGCGGCCTGCCCGAACGGCGTGCTGCGTCCCTCGTCGCGGCTCGAAACGCTCATGCAGCCCGAGATGTCGTTCGAACGCGGCTTCTGCCGGCCCGAGTGCGTGAAGTGCTCGGAGGTATGTCCCGCAGGAGCGATCCGCCCGATCGACGTCGCCGAGAAGTCGGCCACGCAGATCGGCCACGCCGTATGGATCCGCGAAAACTGCCTGGCGGCCCGCGACGGCGTGCAGTGCAACAGCTGCGCCCGCCACTGTCCGACCGGAGCCATCCGGCTCGTGCACACCGATGCGGAGGACCCCGAATCGCCGCGCATCCCCATCGTCGACACGGAGCGCTGCATCGGCTGCGGCGCCTGCGAGACGCACTGCCCCGCCCGGCCGCTGAGCGCCATCTACGTCGAGGGGCACGCCATGCACCGTACCGTCTGAAATATCGCAAGCTATGGAAAAGATAGATCGCAGAGAGTTCCTCAAGCGCCTCGGCGCCGGAGCGGCCGCAACGACGGCTTCGCTCTACGGCTGCGCCCCCGAGGGAGGCATGCGTCCGGCCGCCGGGAGCGAGATCCCCACCGACCGGATGACCTACCGCACGACGCCCACCACGGGCGACCGCGTGTCGCTGCTCGGCTACGGCTGCATGCGCTGGCCGACCGTTCCGGGTGCCGGCGACAGCGGCAACAACATCGACCAGGAGGCGGTCGACCGGCTGGTCGACTACGCCATCGAACACGGCGTGAACTACTTCGACACCTCGCCCGCCTACTGCAAAGGATATTCGGAGTTCGCCACGGGCACCGCCCTCAAGCGCCACCCGCGCGAGAGCTACTTCGTGGCGACCAAACTCTCGAACTTCGCCCCCTCGACCTGGAGCCGCGAGGCATCGATGGCCATGTACCGCAACTCGATGCGGGAGTTGCAGGTAGACTACATCGACTACTACCTGCTGCACGCCATCGGCATGGGCAACGGCATGGACGACTTCGAGAGCCGCTACATCCGGAACGGCATGCTCGACTTCCTCGTCGAAGAGCGTCGGGCGGGCCGCATCCGCAACCTCGGCTTCTCCTACCACGGCGACATCCGGGTATTCGACTACCTGCTCTCGCGCCATGACGAATTTCATTGGGACTTCGTGCAGATCCAGCTCAACTGGCTCGACTGGCGGCACGCCAAGGAGATCAATCCCCGCAACACCGATGCCGAGTACCTCTACGGCGAGTTGCAGCAGCGCGGCATCCCGGCCGTCATCATGGAGCCGCTGCTGGGCGGACGGCTGTCGAAGGTCCACGACCACATCGTCGGCCGCCTCAAGCAGCGCGAGCCCGACCGCAGCGTCGCATCGTGGGCCTTCCGTTTCGCGGGCTCGCTTCCCGGCGTGCTGACCGTGCTGAGCGGCATGACCTACCCGGAGCACTTGCAGGACAACCTGCGCTCCTACTGTCCGCTCACGCCGCTCACGGAGGAGGAGACGCAGTTCCTCTACGACACGGCCGACCTGATGATGCAGTACCCGACCATTCCGTGCAACGACTGCAAATACTGCATGCCCTGCCCCTACGGCATCGACATCCCGGGCGTGCTGCTGCACTACAACCGGTGCGTGAACGAGGGCAACATCCCCCGCGACCGGCAGGATCCCGACTACCGGCGGGCCCGGCGGGCCTTCCTGGTGGGCTACGACCGCAGCGTGCCGCGCCTGCGGCAGTCGAGCTACTGCATCGGCTGCAACGAATGCGTGTCGCACTGCCCGCAGAACATCCGCATTCCGCAGGAGATGGCGCGCATCGACCGCTTCGTCGAACACCTCAAGCAGGAGACGCTATGATCTCTGCGGAACTGACGGCGGCCGTCGATCGGCTGCATGCCGAGGGGTGCTCGTGCGTCGTGAGCCGCGACGGACGGCAGCGCCTCTTCCATGAACGGGGCGTGCTGGACCTCTACCGTCTGCTGCGCGAGGAGCCCGAGACGCTGCGCGGCGCCGTCGTCGCCGACAAGGTGGTCGGCAAGGCCGCCGCAGCGCTGCTGATCCTGGGAGGCGTCCGCGAGCTCTATGCCGACGTCGTGAGCGAACCGGCGCTCGCC
This sequence comes from uncultured Alistipes sp., assembly GCA_947178025.1. Lineage (GTDB taxonomy): Bacteria > Bacteroidota > Bacteroidia > Bacteroidales > Rikenellaceae > Alistipes. The sequence goes on from CAMWWU010000043.1 coordinate 11,197, forward strand.
CTGCTGCGAGCTGCGGGTACGGCCGTCGCCTGCGGCCGCAGCGCGGAGCGCATCGTCAACCGCGCCGGAACGGGGCTCTGCCCGCTGGAGACCCGGTGCCTGGACCTCGCCACGCCCGAAGCCTGCTTCGAACGCATCGAAGCCTTCGTGCGGGAGATGTCCGTCCGAAGAACGAACGATCAAACGAAATAAAAAACATGCAAACTACCTCCGTAAAACTCTATTCGCTGCACTACGGCGAGGCGAAGACCTACCTCGCGGCAGCGCTCTTCGTGCTGGGCAACATGGCCCTGCCGCAGCTCCTGCACACCGTGCACCTGGGCGGACCGACCTGGCTGCCGATCTACTTCTTCACGCTCGTGGGCGCCTACAAGTACGGCTGGCGCACGGGGCTGCTGACGGCCGTCGCGTCGCCCGTCGCCAACTCGCTGCTCTTCGGCATGCCGCTCGCGGCGGCGCTGCCGGCCATCCTGCTCAAATCGGTGCTTCTGGCGCTCGCCGCCGGCTGGACCGCCGCCCGGTTCCGCAAGGTTTCGCCGTGGCTGCTGGCCGCCGTAGTCGCCGCCTACCAGGCGGTCGGCACGCTCGGCGAATGGGCCCTGCTCGGCGACCTGCACGCCGCGACGCAGGACCTGCGCATCGGCATCCCGGGCATGCTGTTGCAGATCGCGGGCGGCTGGCTGGTCATCGACCGGCTGATCCGCCGATAGGAGCCGCACGATACGACGAGGGGCCGTCCGCAATCCGCCGGACGGCCCCTTTCGTATGCCGACGGATCCTCCGCGGCTCTGCGGCCCGGTTGTTGCCGTGCGAAGCGGCGGACGAATCCGGCCGTCGCACACGCCGGCAACCGACACACCCGATGAAAACACGCACTACCCTGCTCCTCGCCGTCCTGCTGCTGACGACGGCCCCCGCGCTTCTCGCCCACTCGGGCAAGGCGCGTTTCCACCTGATCGTAGACACGGACGGCGCAGCCGACGACCTGCGCACGCTCTGCATGCTGCTGGGCAACCGCGAAGCCGAAGTGCTCGCCGTCACCGCCTGCGAAGGGGCACTGACGCCTCACGAAGCGGCGGACCGCGCCGCGGCGCTGCTCGCCGCGCTCCGGCACGAGGGAATTCCCGTCGGCGAGGGGCGGAGCGTCGGGGCCCCGGAGCCGCTCTGGCGCGCCCACTCCCGCCTGATCGACTGGGGTCCGGCTCCGGATCCCGCACGGGAATACCCCGCTGCGACGGAACTCCTGGCCGAGGCATTGCGCGGCGAAGAGGAGCGGGTGGTGATCGTCGCCCTCGGAGCGCTGACCAACCTGGGGGATCTCCTGCGGCAACACCCCGAACTCGGACAGCGCATCGAGCGCATCGTCTGGTACGACAGCGCGACGCTGCCGCCCTCGGGCGCCAACTGCCGCACGGACCGCACGTCGGCCCGCCGGGTACTGGCGAGCGGCGTCCCGGTGGAGATCGTCGCCGCCTCGTCCGAAGCGCCGGTCTTCGTCACCGAGACGCTGCTCGACACGATCGCCCGCATCCCGACGCCCCACGCCCGGCGGATCGTGCGGACGCACCGGACGGAGCCCCTCGCGCAGCTCGTCGCGGCCCGCCACCTGCAAATATGGGACGAACTGGCGGCCCTGAGGCTCTACGCCCCGGAGCTCTTCACGGAGGAGCGGACGGGCAGCTTCTGCCGCTGCGTGCTCGCCGGAGAGGAGGCGGCGCAGCGGGTTCCCGAGGCGGTCGCGGCGATCCTGCGCGGCAAACCCGACGCCGAAAGCCGCGTCTTCTACGGCTTCCCGACCGGCGGCAGCCTCTACGCTGCGGATGTCGCGCCGATCGTCGGCGAGGCGATCGCCCGCCACGGCGCGAGCGAGTGGCGCGCCGCGGTGCTCACCAACGAGCTGCACGGCCATCTGGGCATCTACGCCACGATCGGCGTCAAGATGGGGATTCGGGCCCGGGAGTACTTCGACATCGGAGTCGACGACATCGAGGTGACGACCTACGCCGGCAGCCGCCCTCCCGTGAGCTGCATGAACGACGGATTGCAGGTCGGCACCGGCGCCACCGTGGGCCACGGGCTCATCACGGTGGCCGAAGTCGACCGGCCGAGGCCCGAAGCCGTGTTCCGCTTCAAGGACAAGACGCTCCGCCTGACGCTCAAACCCGAATACGCCGACCGCATCCGGAAGGACGTGCAGCGCGGCATCGCCTGCTACGGCGACCTCACGGAGCCCTACTGGCAATACGTCCGGGAGCTGGCCCTGCGCTACTGGCTCGACTTCGACCGGCATGAGATCTTCGCGATGCGGGCCGGGGAGTGACGTTTGGCTTTTTCGAAAGAAATTCCTATCTTTGTCCCGAGATTCGGTTCTCGACCTTTCGACGAAAGGCGAGATCAAAAGGGAATCGGGTGGAAATCCCGGACAGTCCCGCTGCTGTGAAGCTCCGCTACGTTGCGAATATCTCAGCCACTGCCCCGAGGGGCGGGAAGGCTTCGGAACAGGAGTAAGTCAGAAGACCTGCCGAATCCATTCGACATCGGATGCACTCGTGGGATTAGGCTTCCGATATCGGTTGATGTTCAAGTACGAATTTTCGATTTCGACACGCGCCCGCACCTGCGGGTGAACGGGAGGCGTATGTCGGTTAACGTAAAAAGGCGCAGCGCAAAACGTCCGTCCGCTGCCACGGACGGACGCGTAGGGATTAGTCGATAAGTGGGTCGCTGCGCCTTTTTTTAACTGTACGACGATGAGAATAGTGGCGTATGGGCTCGGCGAATCCGCAGTACGGAGCGTCGCCGGCCGTTGCGGGGCACAGGTGTGCCGGAATTTCGACGATCTGGAACGGGAGCAGGTCGTACTGCTGCTGCCGCAGCCGCAATCCCCGGAGGAGCGGCTCGCCTGCTCGGCCCGGCTGGCGGAATACGAAGCACGGATCGACGCGGTGGTCGTCGCAGCGAACGGAGCCTTCAGCGAAGTGCACTACAGCACGCAGCCCGGCAAGTTCTTCAGCCTCCTCCCGACGGACGACGAGGCCGACGCGGAGTACGAACTGACGCGCATCGTCGACGCGTTGCTCGGCCGGATTCGCCCGCACGAAGGGATCGAAGAGGAGTGACGACTACTACCCGAGCTTCACCACGTCGTCGATCCCCATGTCGCGATAGGTCGTGGCGAGTTCGTCGCTGCGGTCCGTAATCACGAGCAGCTTGTCGCCCTCGCGCAATTCGGTCTTGCCCTGCGGAACGAAATACTCGCCGTCGCGGCAGATCATCATCACCAGCGTATTCTCGGGCAGCACGATATCCCGGAGCGTATGCCCGCCGACGAGCATGCCGGCATTGACCTCGACCTCCGTGAGCGCCGATTTCATCTGCTCGTGCATCGAGACGTCGAACGCCGCCTCGCGCTCCTCGTAGGCCAGGCCGAGCAGGTTGGCCATGCCGCTCACCGTGGTGCCCTGCACCACCAGCGAGATGATCGTCGTCAGAAAAACCACGTTGAAGAGCAAATCGGCGTGTTCGATCCCGGCCAGCAGCGCCGAGCAGGCGAACAGAATCGGCACGGCCCCGCGCAATCCGACCCACGACACGTAAAGCCGCGCCTTGGTCGTGAAGCGGCGGAAAGGAGCCAGACAGAGCATCACCGTCAGCGGACGCGCCACCAGAATGAGGAACGCGCCGACGGCTCCGCCCAGCATCAGCACCTCGGGCCGCAGCAGCTCGTTGCTGTTGACGAACAGCCCCAGCGTCAGGAACATGACGATCTGCATGAGCCACGTGAAACCGTCGAAGAAGACCGTCAGCGCCCGTTTCTGGCGGAGTTTGTAGTTTCCGACGACCAGGCCCGAGAGATAGACCGCCAGGTATCCGTTGCCGCGGATGAGCTCCGTAAAGGCGAACGAGAAGAGGATGAAGGCCAGCAGCAGCACCGGATAGAGCGAGTGGTTGGCCAGGTTGATGCGGTTGATCGTCCAGACGGCCAGACGGCCGATCAGGTATCCGGCACCCGCGCCGAGCACCATCTGCACGAGGAAAAAGACCACGCTCATGCCGAGTCCCGCCTCGCCGCGCCCCTGCGACAGCACGCCGACCAGCAGCACCGTGAGCATGTAGGCCATCGGGTCGTTCGAACCGCTCTCCAGCTCCAGCAGCGGCCGCAGGTTCTGTCTGAGGCCCTGCTTCTTGCTTCGCAGGATGGAGAAGACCGACGCCGAGTCGGTCGACGACATCGTGGCGGCGAGCAGCAGCGCCAGCGCGAACGGTATTTCGATGCCGATCCACGGCGCCACGAGCCACACGAACGACGCCATGACCAGCGCCGTGAGCAGCACGCCCAGCGTAGCCAGCACCACGCCGGGAGCGATGATGGGCCGGATCTCCGAAAATTTGGTGTCCATACCTCCCGTGAAGAGGACGACGCAGAGGGCGAGCATGCCCACGAACTGCGTCATCTCGACCGAGCGGTAGGAGATGAAGTCCCAGCCGAAAAGCATGCCGACACCGAGGAACAGCAACAAGGCGGGAGCGCCGAAGCGATAGGCCACCTTTCCGGCCACCACGGCCACGAAGAGCAGCAGGGCGCCGACCAATACGATATTTTCTCCGGTTATGTTTATCATCGTTCCGTCATTATTCGTCCGCACACGGAGCTCCGACGGAGGATCCGTGATTCTTCGCAAAGATAACGCTTTTACCCGAGCCGGCAAAAACCGGTCCGGCCGCTACTGGGGAATGAAGACATAGGTGATCGTGCCCGTCTGCCGCGCGGGCGCCCCCTCGTCGATATTGAACCGCGACGCACGCGCGGCGCGCAAAGCCGCCTCGCGCATGCACTCGTCGCCGCCCGAGGTCACGCGGGCCGACACGACGTCGCCCCCGCGGTCCACGACCGCCGCGACGACGACCTGGCCGCCCCCCTCGCACCGGTAGGCCGGGACCTCCAGCCACCGCGAGGTGCGGACCGGATCGGCGAACGAGAAGGAGACCGTCACGCGCCCCTTGACCTTGCTGTCGCGCCGCTCCTCGCCATCCTCCGAGCCGCGCCGTTCGCGGATCGCCCGCTCCTCGGCGAGCCCCTGCTCGTAGGCTTCACGGTTGGCGCGCATGCGCTCCTGCGCCTCGGCCGCCGCATCGTTGATCGCCGCCGCATTCGTACCGCGGTCGTCGCGCAGCTCCTCGTTCAGCGCATTTTCGTTCGAAGCCCGGTTGCGGATGCTCCGCCAGTCCACGGGATCCTGCTCCTGACGCTCGCGGACCTGCTCCTGCAACCGGTCGCGCTCGCGCTCCAGCTCGGCCAGCGTCTGCAAGTCGACGAACATCCCCTGCGTCGAGGGCTTGCGCCCCACGACGATTTTCGACGACACGAAGGCGATCATCAGCACCAGATAGGCGATCAGTGTCACGCACAATCCGATACGGTGGTCGTAGGCCCACGTGCCGGCATCCTCTTTCCGGTTGTCGAAAGGCAGACGCAGGCGCGGCCGACGCACGGGCATCGGCTTGTCGTTTCGCATGTTGTCCATCTCGTTGTTCGCCATAATTTCGGCAAAAATAGGTTTTTTTAACGATTTTTTCCTATATTTGCGCAAATTTAATAGTACATCGTTACCATGTCAACCAAACAGCAAACGCTCTGCGCGCCGATCTCCTTTTCGGGTAAAGGACTGCACACGGGCGTCGAAGTGACCATGACCGTGAATCCCGCGGATGCGGACACCGGCATCGTTTTCCGCCGGACCGACATCGAGGGACAACCCATAATTCCCGCCCTGTGCGACAACGTAGTCGATACTTCGCGCGGCACGACCGTCGAAGCCGGCGGCCACCGCGTATCGACCATCGAGCACATCGTATCGGCCCTCTGGACCCTCGGCGTGGACAACGCCGTGATCGACATCGACG
>CAMWWU010000044.1 GCA_947178025.1 uncultured Alistipes sp.
TATGTGTACTGAACATGTGCGCGGTAATTTTGCACAAACTTAATAACAAATATTAACATGGTAAAGAAAATTGCACAAATCATTCTCGCGGTAGTCATCGTGGCGCTGGTCTACGTCATCTATCAGCAGATTTCGACGCCGATCCGGTTCGAAGATGAGATGAAGACGAAAAGCGCTCAGGTCATCGAACGCATCAAGGACATCCGCACGGCACAGCGCTCGTTCAAGTCGAAGTATCAGCGCTTCACCGGCAGTTTCGATTCGCTGGCCGACTTCGTGCTGAACGACACCCTCGAACTCGAGCGCAAGATCGTGGACGAGGACGATTCGGCCGCACTGGCACAACTCAAGAAAATGGGCCGCAAGAACATCGAGACGTTCAAGGTTGCCGTTATCGACACGATCTTCTCGCCCAAGAAACTCTCGCGTCAGGACGTCGAGAACCTGCGCTATGTTCCCGGCACGGACAATCAGGTCGAGTACATCCTGGAGGCCGGCATCATCACCACCGAGTCGAAGGTCGTGATTCCCGTCGTAGAGTGCCGCATCCCCTACAAGATGTTCCTCGACACGGTAACCTACCGTCAGGAGATCATCAACCTGATCGACGACCAGGAGAACAACTTCAACCGTTACGCCGGCATCAAGTTCGGCTCCATGGAGTCCGGTAACAATGAAGCAGGTAACTGGGAGTAGCACCTCTCTGCCGAATATCGAAGTGTCCATTCAGCTCGCGTTGGATGGACACTCTTTTTCGGTTCGCGGCCTCGACACGACCGCAGCAGGACCGGCGACGGCTGAGATTCTGACCCCGCGGACGACGCTCGTTCCGGAGGCGTTCGCCGCTCCCCGAAACGCATCGGAGTGGCTTGCGACGGCCGGACTGGCTCCACTCGCCGACGAAATCACGGTATGCAGCGCTCCGCAGGAGGGGCTCGTCGCCGTCATGGCCCTCCCCGCCGCAGCCTTGCGTCAGGTGCAGGAGCGTTTCGGCCAGCAGCTTCGCTTCACTACCCCGCTGCTCGATGCGCCCGCTTCGCGGCGGCATTCGGTTCTGCTCCGTCTGCGGGCAGGATTGTTATATATAAAGGTATACGACGACACGCTTCGTTTCGCAGAGGTGATTCCCGCCCCGACGGAGGCGGATACGCTCGCCCTGATCGAGCGCCTCGGAGCGGAATTTCCGTTGCGCGAATACGACTTGCACTTAGCCGGCGGCGAGGCGAAATCACTGCGCCGACTGCTCGGCAAAAGATTCGGAAAAGTATCATGCGAATAATCAGCGGCAAATATCGGGGGCGAGTCATCAATCCGCCCCGCAACCTGCGGGCGCGGCCCACGACGGACTTCGCCAAAGAAAACCTCTTCAACGTACTGGGCAACCTGATCGACTTCGAAGCGTGCGACGTGCTCGACCTGTTCGCCGGCACGGGTTCCATCAGTTACGAATTCGCTTCACGCGGAGCCCGAAGCATAACGGCCGTAGAGATCAATACCGTGCACTACGATTTCATCCGCCAAACGGCCGTGCAGCTCGGAGCGGAGAACTTCTATCCGGTCAAGGCGAACGTCTTCCGCTATCTGAAGAGCTGCCGCAAGCAGTTCGACCTGATCTTCTCGGACGCCCCCTACGACCTGCCGGGCAGCGAGGCTGTGATCGAGACGGTATTCGAGGAGGATTTGCTGCGTCCGGAGGGAGTGCTCATCTTCGAACACTCGAAAAAGATGAATTTCGGCGATCACAAACACTTCTGGCAGACAAGAAGTTACGGAAGCGTGCAATTTTCTTTCTTCAAAAAAGACGAAAAATCATTGTCGATTTAAAAAATTACACTATATTTGCATCCGCAATCAGCACGGTGCGTTAGTTCAGCTGGTTAGAATACGTGCCTGTCACGCACGGGGTCAGGGGTTCGAGTCCCCTACGCACCGCCAGAAAGACATCGAATAGTCGAAAAAACACTGCAAAGCAACAAATTGCAGTGTTTTTTCTTTTATACGGTTTGACAGGAAAACGCATGAAAATACGAATTGGAGAGGCCTATTCGGTGTGCCGGAATGTGATCGTCAGACCAAGAAGTCAACACGGCGGAGCACCCGATGAGCTTTCGGTGCAGCCCATCCAAAGTGAAAATAAACGAGGTGACGATTTTCAAATCGTCACCTCGTTTATTTTCGCATCAGTCCGCCCATTGAGGAGGCACCCTCGGCAGCATGGCGCCGCAATGTCGGCTAACAGCCTGCGGCACAATCCATTTCCGAAAACCTCCCCGCATGGTCGACCCTTTTCGCATTACACGACGGAAACATCACTTGCCGGGATGCAGATCGAGCAGCTCTCGCACCAGCCGAACCTTGTCCATCACCCAATCGTACCCCGCCTGGAAGCGGCGAGCCACTTCGTAGACCGTCTCGGCCTGCTCGCGAATGCGTTGCAGCGGGCGGTGAATGGCCAGCAGGTAGATGAGCACGGCGACCAGCGCGAAGAATCCCCCGACGATCAGCACCGCATAGAGTAACGATCCGAGCACTGCCGCCAGCCAGGCTACCGCCGCAGCGATCAGCAGAAAGAAGGCCGTGACGGCCGAAAACAGAAAGGCGAGACTCGAAGCGACGAAGTGCCCGCCGGAGGAGTGTCGATTATCCGTCATGACAGTCGCGCACGGTTACTCGTTGCAGTCGCAATGACCGTTTTCGTCGCACTTGCAGCGGAGCTTGTCCAGCTCGCTCTTCATCTTGTCCATCTCGTCGTCGAAGAAGTTCTTCAGATGACGGCGCATTTCCGGACCCGAATGGGGCGTAAAGAGCATCGTGAGGGCAGAACCCACGATCAGACCACCGACAAGCGAGGTGATGACGATTCCTGTGTTTTTCATAATCGTTGAAGTTTTTGTTGATTCAGCCGGAGAAATTGCAAAGTCCGGGCCAAAAAACTAACTTTGCATCATGATCGCCGATCCCGCCACCTGCGCCGCATTCACCGGACACCGCACCTACGACGGCAGTGCCGACGAAGCACTCCGCCGCACGATCGCCGACCTCCGGGCACGAGGTCTGCGCACCTTTCTGAGCGGCATGGCCGTCGGCTTCGACCTGGCGGCTGCCGAGGCGGTCCTCGCCTGCCGCAGCGACATGCCCGACCTCCGACTGATCGCCGTCGTCCCGTTCCGCGGGCAGGAGAGCCGCTTTCCGCCCACGGAGCGCGAGCGCTACCGACAGATTCTCGCCCAGGCCGACCGGACGGTCGTTCTCGCCCCGACCTACCATACCGGCTGTTACCTCGTCCGCAACGACTACCTCGTAGGGCATGCCGCGACCCTCGTCGCCTGGTACGACGGATCGCCCGGCGGCACCCGTTACACCGTGCAGCGCGCCCTGCGCCGGGGATTGGAGTTCATCCAGCTCCATCGGAACGCTCCGGCCCCCGAAGCCCGCGACCAGCGACTGTTCTGACGCGCCACCGGCCGGACACGGCCTCGACAGGTACGCCCCGCCCTCTGCCAGCCATTCCCGCAAACGCGAAACGGGAGCGTTCCGCAGAACACTCCCGTTTTACGAACGGTTCGGAGCGTGGTCGCTCCCCCGCTTTCAGCACTCCTGCTCGACGGCGCGGAAGAGCTCCACGTCGTCGGCCGTAGACTGCATTACATAGGTGTAAGCCTCAGCGATCTTCCCCTCGGCCAGCTTGCAGAAGATACGAGCCGAAGCGGCGTAATCGGCGCACTCGCCGCTCTGACGGGCCAGCAGGTAGGTGATGATGATATGGCCGGCGGTCTCGACCAGACGGCGGGCATGGAAATCCTTGAACCCGGCGGTCTGCTTGTCGACCTCCTCGACGCGCGCCGTCATCTCGGCGAACTTCGCGGTCAGCTCCTTCAGCTTGGCGACGATCGGCTGCATCTCCTCCGCATACTCGGCGGCGGCATAGCGCTCGATCTGCTCCATGAACGTACCCTTCGTCACGGCGTTGATCGCCGCTACGACCTGCAATTGCGAGGTGCCCTCGTAGATATTCATGATGCGGGCGTCGCGGTAGAGGCGCTCGCAGGGATAATCCTTCATGAAGCCCGAACCGCCGTGAATCTGCACGGCATCGTAGGCCAGCTGGTTGGCGTACTCCGACGAGAAGAGCTTCACGAGCGGCGTGAATCCGTCGGCCAGGCGCGTATAGAACTTCATCTCCTGGCGCTCCTCGCTTTCGAGCGAACGCTCGTGCGAGATATGCGTGTACTGCTTGTAGATCTCGACGAAGCGCGTCGTCTCGTAGAGCAGCGCACGGGCACCCTGCAACTTGGCCTTCATGTTGGAGAGCATCTCCGACACGGCGGCGAAGCGCACGATCGGCTTGCCGAACTGCTCGCGCTCGTGGGCATACTTCAGCGCCTCGCGATAGGCGGCCTCGCACGTACCCACCGACTGCGCGCCGATACCCAGACGGGCGGCGTTCATGAGCGACATCACGTACTTGATAAGGCCCATCTTACGATCGCCGACCAGCTGCGCCGGAGCATTCGTGAAGACCAGCTCGCACGTCGGCGAGCCCTTGATGCCCATCTTGTTCTCGATGCGGCGGACCTTCACGCCGCCGTCGCGCTTGTCGTAGACGAGCATCGACAGACCGCGGGCGTCGGTCGTCCCCTCCTCGGTGCGCGCCAGCACGAGCGACACGTCGCCGTCGCCGTTGGTGATGAAGCGCTTCACGCCGTTGAGCAGCCAGGTCTGCCGCTCCTCCGACCAGGTGGCCTTGAGCATCACGGCTCCCAGATCCGAACCGGCATCGGGCTCCGTAAGGTCCATGGCGCACGTAGCGCCGGCCGACACCCACGGCAGGAACTTCTGCTTGATCTCCTCCGAGGCGAACTCGTTGAGCGTCTCGGCGCAGTCCTGCAATCCCCAGATGTTCTCGAAGCCGGCATCGGCACGGGCCACCATTTCGTTGGCCATGACGAAGCAGACGAGCGGGAAGTTCAGGCCGTCGTACTTGCGCGGAAGCGTCAGACCGCTCAGACCCGCATCGACGATCGCCTTGAGGTTCTGCACCGTACCCGATGCGTACTCCACGTGGTCATCGACCACGCGCGGCCCCTCGTGGTCCACGCCCTCGGCATTCGGAGCGATGACCTCACCGCACACTTCGCCGGCGATCTCCAGCACGCGACGGTAGGAGTCCATCGCATCCTCGAAATCCTGGGGCGCATGATCGTAGAGATCCTTCTCGGCGAAACCGCGCTCCTTGAGTTCCACGATCTTGCGCATCGTCGGATGCTGGAGGTGGAACTGCAAATCCTTATTATCTGAAAAGAAATTAGCCATTACTTCGAATTTTGTTTGTAGTACTTAATCATCTTCGGGATCACCTCGTTGACGTCGCCCGTAATGGCGTAGTCGGCGATCTTGTTGATCGGGGCCTCCGGATCGGTGTTGATCGAGATGACCATCGCCGACTGATCCATACCGGCCGTATGCTGGATCTGTCCCGAGATACCGCAGGCGATATAGAGCTTCGGACGGACCGTGACACCGGTCTGGCCCACCTGACGGGCGTGTTCGGTGAATCCGGCATCGACGGCGGCGCGGCTCGCGCCCACCTCGGCGCCCAGCACCGCAGCCAGTTCGTGAACGAGTTTGAAGTTCTCTTTCGAGCCCATGCCGTAACCGCCGGCGACGATCACGCCGGCCCCCTTGATGTCGATCTTGCGCTCCTCGATCTGACGGTCGATGATCTTCACCGCAAGATCCGTATCCTTGACATATTTCTTCCAGTCGATCGTGCGCTGCTCGCCGGCGGCGGGCGTCGCGGCGAACTCCTTGCGCATCACGCCCTCGCGGACGGTGGCCATCTGCGGACGGTGGTCGGGGTTGACGATCGTGGCGATGATGTTGCCGCCGAATGCCGGACGGATCTGATAGAGCAGCTCCGAGTACTCCTTGCCGGTCTTGGGGTCCTTGTGGTCGCCGATCACCAGCTGCGTGCAGTCGGCCGTCAGACCGCTGTGCAGCGCCGACGATACGCGCGGCGCGAAGTCGCGGCCGATGCTCGTTGCGCCGAACAGCACGATCTGGGGCTTCTCCTGCTCGATCAGACCGCACATCACGGCCGTGTGGGGCAGCGTGCGGAACGGAGCGAAGATCTCGTCGTCGGCCGTCCACACCGTGTCGGCGCCGTACTTGGCCAGCTCCGACGCGAGGCCCTGAACGCCCGCGCCGATCACCACGGCTTCGAGTTTCACCTTCAGCGTATCGGCCAGCTCGCGGCCCTTGGTCAGCAGTTCGAGACTCACGTCGGCGACCTTGCCGCCTTCGAGCTCGATATATACGAAAATGTTGTTCATCTTGTCAGCGCATTAACCGAGCGTGTGGCTCGCGATAAGTTCAACCATCAGGGAATTGATGTCGTCGTCCGAAGCTGTGAGCTTCTTGGCCTCCTTGGCCTGGAAAACGACGTTCTCGATCTTCTTGACCTTCGTGGGCGACCCCTGGAGGCCGAGCTGCTGGGGATGGGGAGCGCCGGCGGCGGCAGCCCACTCGACGATCTGCAACGCGGGCTTCGCGGCGGCAGGCAGGGCGGCCGGCGACTCGGGCGCAGCGGCGATCTCCGACTTGGCGAGCGCGCACTTGTAGGTCATCACGCGCTTGGCGTTGCGCGGACGGCACTCGGCGGCCGACGCATTGACCGTCACGACGGCCGGAATCGGGCACTCGACGACCTCCGTGCCGTGCTCCAGGCGGCGCTTGATGACCAGCGCGTCCTCGCGTATCTCGACGATCTCTTCGGCATAGGTCACCTGCGGCAGGCCGAGTTTCTCGGCCACCTGCGGGCCCACCTGGGCCGTATCGCCGTCGATGGCCTGACGGCCTGCGACGATGACGTCGGGCGAAATCTTCTTCAGGGCGCACGAAAGGGCGTAGGAGGTCGCCAGCGTATCCGAACCGGCGAACTCGCGTCCCGACAGCAGATAACCGCCGTCGGCGCCGCGGAACATGGCGTCGCGGATGATGTCGGCGGCACGCTGGGGTCCCATGGTCAGGACGTGCACCGTCGAGCCCGCCACGCGGTCCTTGAGCGACAGAGCCGCTTCGAGCGCATTGAGGTCCTCGGGATTGAAGATGGCCGGGAGCGCCGCGCGATTGACCGTACCTTCGGGGGTCATCGCATCCTTGCCCACGTTGCGGGTGTCGGGCACCTGCTTGGCCAATACAACGATTTTAAGTGGTTTGTTCATAGGTATATTAGGTGTTTTGAACTATCTTACGATGGTTTCGTCGCGGTCGGGGCCGACCGAAACGATCTTCACCGGAACGCCGGTTTCGCGCTCGATGAACTCGATGTAACGCTTGAAAGCCTCGGGGAACTCCTCGTAGCTGCGGCAGCCGCGCAGGTCGCAGCGCCACCCCTCGAAGTCGGTGTAGACGGGCTTCAGGCCGTCGGTCACCGTATAGGGGAACTCCTCCGTGCGCTCGCCGTCGACCTCGTAGGCCGTAGCGACGCGGATGGTCTCGAAGTCGTTCATCACGTCGGCCTTCATCATGATGAGCTGCGTGACGCCGTTGATCATGATCGAATACTTGAGGGCCACCAGGTCGAGCCAGCCGCAGCGGCGCTCGCGCCCCGTGACGGCGCCGAACTCATGGCCGATGCGCCGCAGTTCGGAGCCCGTTTCGTCGAAGAGCTCCGTGGGGAACGGACCGCTGCCCACGCGCGTGCAATAGGCCTTGAAGATGCCGTAGACCTCGCCGATGCGGTTGGGCGCGACGCCCAGACCGGTGCAGGCGCCCGCGCAGACGGTGTTCGACGACGTAACGAACGGATAGGAGCCGAAGTCCACGTCGAGCAGCGTTCCCTGCGCCCCCTCGGCCAGGACGCTGCGGTCGGCCTTCAGGCACTCGTTGACGAAATACTCGCTGTCGACGATGCGGAAGCGCTTGAGGTACTCGACGGCCTCGAACCACTGCCGCTCCAACTCGGTGATGTCGTAGCTGTAGTCCAGGCTGCGGAGAATCTTCTCGTGGCGGGCCTTGGCCGCGGCGTAGATCGCCTCGAAATCGGGGCTCAGCAGGTCGCCGACGCGCATGCCGTTGCGGCTCACCTTGTCCGTGTAGGTCGGGCCGATGCCCTTGCCCGTGGTGCCGATCTTCGCGCTCCCCTTCGCCGCCTCGTAGGCCGCATCGAGGATGCGGTGCGTAGGCAGGATCAGATGCGCCTTCTTCGAGATGCAGAGCTGCTTGGTCAGGTCGTGGCCGCTCTTGGCCAGCTCCTCGGCCTCCGCACGGAAAAGAACGGCATCGAGGACGACGCCGTTGCCTATGATGTTGGTTTTGCCGCCCTGGAAGATTCCCGACGGAATCGAGCGGAGTACGTATTTCTCGCCGTTGAACTCCAGCGTGTGACCGGCATTGGGGCCGCCCTGAAAGCGAGCTACGACCTCGTAGGCCGGCGTCAGCACATCCACGACTTTTCCCTTGCCCTCGTCGCCCCATTGCAGTCCGAGGATCACGTCTACTTTCTTCATTGTCTCCGTTTGTATGTTTTTATTACGCAATAGACATTTTCGCAGTCAAAGATACGAATAAGCCGAGAGAAAAAAGCAAGCTCGCTTGCATTTTTTCCGAGGCGCAGTATCTTCGGCGCACCAAAGACACGAATAAGCCGAGAACAAAAGCAAGCCTGCCTGCATTTTGCCGAGCGGGAGCATCTAAGGCGCAGTCAAAGATACGAATTATTCTCCGAAATATCCAATCCCGGGAGAAGACTTTTCAACAAAGAATCAAGAATAAACGGCGGAGTGCGGTCACCCGGCCGCATCGAAGCGCAGAAACGGGGAGTTTTCGCCGCACGACATGCGCCCCGGGCCTCCGTCTCCGGACACGCTCCGCGAACGAGAAAAGCGGACCGACGCCGGAAACGGCTGCGGCCCGCACGGCTCCCTGGGGAGCCGGAACGAATCCTACCGATACGAAGCACCGGGCCCTTCGAAACCGAAGCGCCGGGCTGCGGCACAGCATACCGCCGTCAGCGTTCGACCAGCTCGGCCCCGCCGTCGCAAAGCACGGATTGCGACGCGCGGCAATAGACCGTCGTCAAGTCGGGATTCTCCCGCACGTCGGCCCGCAGCATCGCGGAGCAGCCGCTCAGGTCGAGCGACCCCGCGAGCCGGTTGCCGCGGCAGTCGAACCGCACGAGCGACACGTCGCCGCGCAGGTCGAGCCCCGCCAGGGCGTTCTCCGAGCAGTCGAGTGCGGTGAGCGAACGCAGTCCGCCCGCATCGAGCCACGTGAGCCCGTTGCGGCTGCAATCGACCTCCGCGAGCGACTCGCAGACACTCAGATCGAGCTGCGTGAGTTCGTTTGCGGAGCAGTCGAGCCGCTGGAGCCGCGTGAACTCCCGCAGATCCCACAGCGAACGGATCCCGCAGCCGGAACAATCCAGCGCGAGCACGCGCTGCGCCTCGTAGCGGGAGACGCGGCCGTCGCCGTCCAGATCGCATTCGCGCAGGCAGAACTCCCCGAACCGCGCATCGGTAAAGGTAATGAAAACGTCGCGCTCGGCCTCCCGCCCGTGGTCGTCGGCCAGGCCGCAGGCAGTCAGCGCCGGCAGCAGCAACAGTACGGGCAGCAGAGGTCGCATGGCATCAGATATTCGGATCGTCGTCCGAGTCGCCGGCGTCGGAGTCGTCGCTGCCGTTATCCTGCAAATCGTCGGCGCCCTTGATCTCGTCGTCGTAGTAATCCTGGTCCGAATCGTCCTGCGAACCGTCGTCGATCCGCACGTCGATCTTCACCAGATAGGCCACTTCGTCCGTGTCGAAAGGCACGGCATAAAAAAAGTCTCCGTTGGGTTTGTCCACACGCATCATCGCGTCGGTGAATCCCAGCGGGTATTTCTCTTTCACGGCTTCCTGCAATTCGGACGGAAGATTGTGAAAACTCGTTACGATATGTTTCTTCGCCATATTCTGTTTAGCCATAGCAGTGGTTGAAAATTTTCTGCAAGTATACGCAAAATTTGCATTCCGCGCCACAACTGGATTTTTTTTTTGCATTTTTTTTGATTTTGCCCGTCGTTCGTCACAAATTATGTACCTTTACGCAGGTGATATACGTATATTATGGTAAGCGAACGAATCGAAGAGCTGCGCCGGCAGCTCGAATATCATAACTTCAGGTACTACGTCGAAAACGCCCCCGAGATCTCCGATTTCGAGTTCGACGCCCTGATGCGCGAGCTCCAGGATCTCGAACGCGAGCATCCCGAGCTGGCCGATCCCAATTCGCCGTCGGTCCGCGTGGGCAGCGACCTGACGGCCGAGTTCCGCACCGTGCGGCATCGGTTTCCGATGCTGTCGCTCGGCAACACCTACTCGCTCGAAGAGCTCCACGAGTTCATCGAGCGCATCGAACGCGAAGTCGGCGCCGCGGAGTATGTCTGCGAGCTGAAGTTCGACGGCACGGCCATCTCGCTCACCTACGAGCACGGCCGCCTGCTGCGCGCCGTGACGCGCGGCGACGGCACGCAGGGCGACGACGTGACGGCCAACGTCCGCACGATCCGCACGGTCCCCCTGCGGTTGCAGGGCGACGACTGGCCCGATTTCTTCGAGATCCGCGGCGAGATCCTGATGCCCTACGCCTCGTTCGACCGGCTCAACGCCGAACGCGAAGCCGCCGGCGAGGCGCTCTTCGCCAATCCGCGCAACGCCGCGGCCGGCACGCTCAAGCAGCAGTCGTCGGCCGTCGTGGCGCGGCGCGGCCTCGACTGCACGCTCTATCAGGTGGCGGGCGACGACCTGCCCTTCGCCACCCACCGCGAAAGCCTCGAAAAGGCCCGCGCGTGGGGCTTCCGCATCTCGGAGCACCTGCGCGTCTGCCGCTCGGCGCAGGAGATCGACGACTTCATCGCCCATTGGGACGAGGCGCGCCGGTCGCTCCCCTTCCCCACCGACGGCGTGGTCATCAAGGTCGACGACTTCGCCCTGCGCCGTCAGCTGGGATTCACGGCCAAATCGCCGCGCTGGGCCGTAGCCTACAAGTTCAAGGCCGAGCAGGCCCTCACGCTCCTCGAAAGCGTCGACTTCCAGGTAGGCCGCACGGGCGCCGTGACGCCGGTCGCCAACCTCGCACCGGTGCTGCTCGCCGGCACCACCGTCCGTCGCGCCACGCTGCACAACGCCGAGCAGATGGCGCTGCTGGACATCCGTCCGGGCGACACAGTGTACGTCGAAAAGGGCGGCGAGATCATCCCCAAGATCACGGGCGTGGAGCTCTCGCTGCGTCCGGCCGACAGCCGGCCGTTCCAATACATCGACCGATGCCCCGAATGCGGCACGCCGCTCGTGCGCTACGAAGGCGAGGCGAAGCACTACTGCCCCAACCAGAGCGGCTGCCGCCCCCAGATCATCGGCCGCATCATCCACTTCATCCGCCGCAAGGCGATGAATATCGAAGGTCTGGGCGAGGAGACCGTCGAACTGCTCTACGAAAACGGGCTGCTCCACGACATCTCGGATCTCTACGACCTCCAGCCCCCGCAACTGGCCTGTCTGCCCCGGCTGGGCGAGAAGTCGGCCGAGAACATCATCCGCTCGATCCGCCGGTCGACCGAGGTGCCGTTCCGCCGCACGCTCTTCGGCCTCGGAATCCGCTTCGTGGGCGAAACCACCGCGAAATACCTGGCCGACCACTTCCGGTCGCTCGACGCCCTGATCCGCGCCACGCGCGAGGAGCTCGTCGAAGCGGACGAAGTGGGCGACAAGATCGCCGACGCCATCCTCGAATACTTCGCCGACGCGGAGAACCTGCGTATCATCGAACGGCTCCGCGCCGCGGGCGTCCGCTTCGAGGCAGAGGCCCGCGAACTGGAGTCGGAGACCCTCTCCGGCCGGAGCTTCGTCATCTCGGGCAAGTTCCGCAACCGCAGCCGCGACGAGCTCAAGGAGCTGATCGAACGGAACGGAGGCCGCAACCTGGCCGCCGTATCGGGCAGCGTCGACTTCCTCGTGGCGGGCGACAACATGGGGCCCGCGAAGCTCAAGAAGGCCGAGAAACTGGGAATCAGGATCATCTCCGAGGAGGAATTCGAGGCGATGCTCGCCGGCGGAACGCCCCCTCCTGACCCCGCCTCCGCCGAAACGCCGCAAGCCTCCGCCCAAGGCGAACTTTTCTGACAGAAACTCAAACGGACAACAGATATGCTACGACACAAACTCTCCGGCGTAGGCGCCGCGATGATCACCCCCTTCACCCCGGACGGCCGCGTCGACTACGAAGCGCTGGCCCGGATGATCGACTACGTGATCGACGGCGGCGTCGACTACATCGTGGCGCTCGGCACCACGGCCGAGACCCCGACGCTCTACATGCCCGAACGCGCCGTGATCGCGATGTTCATCACCAACCACATCGCCCGCCGCGTCCCGCTGGTGATGGGCGTAGGCGGCAACTCGACCTCCGAGGTGCTCGACCAGCTGCGCGAGTTCGACCTGCGCGGCGCCGACGCCATCCTGAGCGTCACGCCCTACTACAACAAGCCCTCGCAGGAGGGACTCTACCAGCACTTCCGCACCGTCTCCGAGCACTCGCCCCTGCCGATCATCCTCTACAACATCCCGGGACGTTCGGGCGTGAACATGACCGCCGAAACGACCCTGCGCTGCGCCCGCGACTTCGACAACGTGATCGGCATCAAGGAGGCTTCGGGCGACATCGAACAGATGCAGCGGATCCTCGATAACCGTCCGGACGACTTCCTCGTCCTCTCGGGCGACGACGGCATGGCCATCGAGCTGATGCGGCGCGGCGGCGACGGCGTGATTTCGGTGGCGGCCGACGCTTTCCCGACGCGCTTCATGCGCTGCGTGAACTTCGCCAAGGCCGGCGACTTCGACCGGGCGGAGCAGGAGTATGCGTCGCTCGACGAAGCCGTGCGGGCACTCTTCGCCGAGGGCAACCCCGTGGGCGTGAAGTGCGCGCTCTCAGTCATGGGGCTCATCGGCGACCGGGTGCGGCTGCCGCTGGTGTCGGGTTCGGAGGCGCTGCGCGAACGGTTCCGCGCGCTGATCTCCGCATACGATTTATGCTGAAAGTTCGTTAGTATCCGAAAAACGACACCATGAAAAAACTGCTTTTCGCCCTGCTGCTGCTCGCCTCGGCCGCCTCGGCCAAGACGCCCGACGAAGAGGATATCCTCGACAAGACGCTCGACAGCGGTTCGCCCTACTACCACACGGCGCTGATGATGCGTTACAACGCCGGCGACGCGACGCTCACCGACGAGGACTACCACTACCTCTACTACGGCTACGCCTACCAGGACGAGTACAAGCCGCTGGAAACCAATCCCTACCTGGACAAGGTGCTCCTGCTCGCCGCCGCGATCGACCCCGAGCGGCCGAACGTCGAAACGCTCGAAGCGCTGATCTCGGCCGGACAGGATGCGCTCGCCAAGGATCCATTCAGCCCCAAGCTGCTCAACCTGATGGCATTCGCCTACGGTGCCCTGGGCGACACCGCGCAGGAGCGTGCCTACTCCGACCGCACGAACGGCATCATCCGCACGATCCTCGCCTCGGGCGACGGCCTCACGCAATCCTCGCCCCGCCACATCCTGATGTTCGACCACGCCCTCGACGTGCTCGCCGCCGAAGGGCTGCCTGCCGACAAGAGCCGCATCGTCAGCCGCACGGTGGAGTTCGTGCCGCTGGTGACGCCCTACGTCGTGGAGGGCAAGAAACGCAAGGGATTCTATTTCGACTTCGGCCGCATCTACCGCAACAAGCCCGAAGGCTACACCTACAAACGAGATCGCACATGGCAATTCAACAACCTCAAACCGCGGGAATACAAATAATCCGCCTGCTGCTTCCGCTGCTCGCACCGGCCCTGCTGCTGGCCTGCAAGAAGGAGAGCCGCACGCCGCCCGAGCTGACGGCCAGCCGCGACACCGTCGTGCTTCGCAGCGACGCGGAGTCCTCGACGACGTTCCTCGTCACGGCCTCCGGCCCCTGGCAGCTCGTCGCGACGGGCGAAGGATTCACGGCCGATCCGACGACCGGTCCGGCCGGCGAAAGTCTCGTCACCCTCACCGCCACGCAGGCGAACGACGGCCGCCGCCGCGAACTGGGCAGCGTGACCCTCTCGCTCGCGACGGGCGCCGTCACGACCTCCGTAGCCGTGGCGCAGGCCGCGGCCGTCGCACAGCAAACCGTGCTGATGTACTTCCCGTGGTCGGGAGGCGCCACCGCATCGGGCGCCCTCACCTCCTACTTCCGGCAGAACATCGCCGAGATGGAGCGGATCGTGGCCGAAGAGGCTCCGGAGGAGTGCCGGCTGCTGGTCTACTTCATGGAGTCGGCCTCGTCCGCCGAACTCTTCGAGATCTATCGCGACAACGACGAAGCCGTGCGGCTGCCGCTGCGGCGCTACGCCTCGATGCCCGAAGAGGAGGGCGTGCAGGAGCTTCCGGCCCACACGACCGCTGAGGGCATCGCCTCGATTCTCGAAGAGGTGCGCACGACGGCCCCTGCACAGCGCTACGCCATGACCATCGGATGCCACGGCATGGGGTGGATTCCCGCCTCCGCCTCGGCGCTGCGCGCCAACGCCGCCCGAGAGCCCGAACGGGAGTACTGGGAGTACGCCTCCGACGACCGTCCGCTGACCCGCTGGTTCGGCGGCACGTCGGCCCGCTACCAGACCGACATCGAAATGCTGGCCGCGGGCATCGCCGCAGCCGGAATGACGATGGAATACATCCTCTTCGACGACTGCTACATGTCCTCGGTCGAGGTAGCCTACGCCCTGCACGAGGTCGCCCGGCACCTCATCGGATCGACCAGCGAGGTGATGGCCGTCGGCTTCCCCTACGCGACGATGGGCCACTACCTGCTCGGAGAACCCGACTATGCGGCGATCTGCCAGGCCTTCTACGACTTCTACATGGGCTACATGTACCCCTACGGCACGATCGGCGTCACGAACTGCTCCCAACTGAAGGCGCTTGCCGCCATCATGCGCCGAATCAACGACACGCATACGTTCGATGCGCGGCAGCTCGACGACCTGCAACGGCTCGACGGCTACTCGCCCGTGCGGTTTTTCGACCTGGGCGACTACGTGCGGCACCTCTGCACCGACGCGGCGCTGCTCGCAGAGTTCGAGGAGCAGCTCGAACGCACCGTCCCCGAGGATTTCCGCCGCAACACGCCGATGTACTACTCGATGACGAACGGAGAGAATCCCATCTACACCTTCTCGGGCATCACGACCTCCGACCCGAGCATCAGCGGCTACACGATCGAGGCCAAGCGCACGACCGCCTGGTGGCAGGCGACGCACGCCGAGGGCAATTAGCCCGCCCCGCCGCTCAAGGGCCGCAAACACTCGGCCCCGGGGCCCGGCAGGCGGCGCAAGCAAACCCGACAGCAAACGAAAACAGCCGTCTACTCTGAGTAGACGGCTGTTTTTCCGATATGCCGGCCCTATTCGTACTGGCCCGACTTGAGGCGCTGCACCTCCTCGTTGGAGAGGAAACGCCAAGCTCCCCGCTTGAGGTTCTTCTTCGTCAGACCGGCGTAGTACACGCGGTCGAGCTTCTTGACCTCGTAGCCGAGGAACTCGAAGATGCGGCGCACGATGCGGTTGCGGCCCGAGTGGATCTCGACGCCCACCTCCTGCTTGTTCTCCTTGACATAGGAGACCTCGTCGGCGTGGATCTCGCCGTCTTCGAGGGTAACCCCCTCGGCGATGCGATCCATGTCGGCGCGGGTCAGCGGTTTGTCGAGCGACACCTGGTAGATCTTCTTCTTCTGGTACGACGGATGCGTCAGCTGCTTCGTCAGATCGCCGTCGTTGGTGAACAGCAGCAGTCCGAGGCTGTTCTTGTCCAGACGTCCCACCGGATAGATGCGCTCCTCGCAGGCCCCCTTGACCAGATCCATCACCGTCTTCGTCGCATGCGGATCGTCGAGCGAAGTGACATAGCCCTTGGGCTTGTTGAGCACCAGATACACCTTCTTCTCGCCCTGCACGCGGCTGTCGTTGAAACGCACCTCGTCGGTCGGCAGCACCTTGGTGCCGAGCTCGGTCACCACCTGGCCGTTGACCGTCACGACACCCGCCGTGATGAAGTCGTCGGCCTCGCGGCGCGAACAGATGCCCGACTGGGCGATGAAGCGGTTCAGACGCATCTCGCCGATCTGCTTCTCGGGATTGTATTTCGGATAGGATGCGGGCTTGTCGTCGCGCTTGCGGAAGCCGGGCTTCGCGAACTTGCCGCCGGGTTTGCCGCCGAACTGCTTCGCGCCGGGTTTCGCACCGTAGGCGGGTTTGTCGCCGTAACGGCGCTCCCGGCCTCCCGCAGGTTTGCGGTCGAACGAACGCTCCTCGCGATTGCCCCGGGGCTTGAAGTCGCTCTCCTCCCGCTGCGCGAAACCGCCGCGCTCCGCATAGGGCTTGCGGTCGCCGAAACTCTTCCGCTCGCCGAACGGTTTGCGGTCGCCGAACGAACGCTCTTCGCGATCGCCGTAAGGTTTGCGGTCGTATGGCTTCTCCCCGAAGGGTTTCCGATCTGCATAGGGTTTGCGGTCGCCGTAAGGCTTGCGATCGCCGAACCGCTGCTCCCGATCGCCCGACGTGCGGGATCCGAAGCGGGATTTCTCGCCGAACGAACGGCGCTGTCCGTCGCCGAAAGCGGGACGGTTGTCCTCCGTGAAGTGCGGATTGTACGAAGCACGGCGAGGTTTCTCGCCGGACGGGTGGCCCGCATCGGCAGCCTCTCGCTGCACTCGCGGACGACGCTCGACACGTTCCGCCGTAGCCGTCACGGTGCGGGTGCGCTTGTCGCGTCCGAAACGCTGAAGCGCCGAGGTCGAGTCGTTTTTGTTGTCTTTCATCATGATCGATATTTAGCAGGGACAAAGGT
>CAMWWU010000045.1 GCA_947178025.1 uncultured Alistipes sp.
GTGGTATACTGGCCGTTGACGAACGAGTAGTAGCTCTCGCCGTAGCCCGAGCCGTGCGAGATGACCAGCTCGATATCCTCCCCCATCAGGTGGATCGGCGGATAGAGCGGCTCCTCGGTCATGTTCTCGTTGAGCAGGTCCAACAGACCGTTTTTCGAGGCGTAGGCCTGCCCGTTGAGCCGGATCGTGAGACCGCGGTTCAGGTAGGTGTAGTTGCGGACGAGCTGCTCGACATACTCCAGATTGTAGGAGTAGGCGCCGAACACCTCCTCGTCGACGCGGAACGAGATCTGCGTGCCGTCCTTCTCGGCGACGCCCGTCTCCCAGCGGTCGCTCTGTTCGAGTCCCTTCTCGAAGTAGACCGTATGGGCCTCGCCGCCGCGCACCGAACGCGCCGAGAAAGAGCTCGACAGATAGTTCACGGCCTTGACGCCCACGCCGTTCAGGCCGACGGTCTTCTTGAAGGCCGCCCCCTCGTCGTCATCGTCGTACTTGCCGCCGGTGTTCATCACGCTCACCGCCGCCGAGAGCGACTTGAGCGGAATGCCGCGGCCGTAGTCGCGCACGGTGACCACGTTGTCGGCGACCGTGATGTCGATCTGATGGCCGAAGCCGTTCATGTATTCGTCGATCGAGTTGTCCGTCACCTCCTTGATGAGCACGTAGATGCCGTCGTCGGCCTGCGTGCCGTCGCCGAGTTTTCCGATGTACATACCCGGACGCAGCCGCACGTGCTCGCGCGGC
Source organism: uncultured Alistipes sp. (assembly GCA_947178025.1). Lineage (GTDB taxonomy): Bacteria > Bacteroidota > Bacteroidia > Bacteroidales > Rikenellaceae > Alistipes. Next base: position 745 of record CAMWWU010000045.1, read on the forward strand.
GTGAGGGTTCGGATCGCGTCGTCGCCGTAGTTGTTGTTGTTCGTATTGAGTAAGTCTGCCATATCCTTATCGTTTCGATTTTTCCGCCCGGATCTGCGCCAGCGCCTCGCACATCGCGTCGTGCACCTCGGCCATCAGGGCGTGCGTTTCGGTCGCCGAGACGTGCTCCGCCGAGACGGGCGGCAGCACCCGCACCGTGATGCGGTTGCCCCAGTTGAAGAGCAGGTTCGGACGGATGAGCGTCGCCGTGCCGTCCAGCACCACGGGGAGAATCTCCACCCCCGCCTCCTTGGCCAGCGTGAAGGCCCCGGCCTTGAAGCGATGGATCTCGCCGTCCTTCGAGCGCGTGCCCTCCGGGAAGATCGCCACCGAAGCGCCGCGGCCGATCCACTTCCGCCCCTCGCGCAGCAGCTGTTCGAGCGCCTCCGACGCACGGCCGCGGTCGATGCAGATATCGCCGTGCAGCACGAGGAACTGCCCGAAAAAGGGCACGCGGAAGACCTCACGCTTGGAGACCCACCGGAAGTTGAGCGGCACGTAGTAGAGCGCCGGAATGTCGATCACCGTATTGTGATTGAGCACGATGACGTAGCTCTTGCTCCGGTCGACGTGTTCGAGCCCCTCGATCCGCTGCCGCCAGCGCGGCGGGATGAAGTAGAAGATCCGCACCAGGATGCGCGAGAGTTCGTGCACGACCCGACGCCCCTTGTCGAAAGGCATGCAGAGCACCAGCGCAACGGCCGACAGGATCATGAACAACGTGCACAGCAGCACCAGAAAGAGGTAATAGATCGCACTCAACATAGGCAATAGGGAGATCGGGACATACCGATTCATCCTGCAAAATTAGCGATTTTTTTTCGGGATTCCCAATCGGCGACACCAACATTTCCCAATAAAAAGCGTATCTTTACCCCCGAAAAATCCCGATCGATGATCCGATCCCAGCAAATATTGCGCGGCATCGCGGCGCTTCCGGCCGTCGGGCGGTCCCCGATCTTCCGCACGCACGCTTTCGCCGCGCGGTTCATCCCCGGCTCGTTCGCCCGGAAGCACCTGCTTTCCGCTCACCTCCCGCGCTGCGGCTGGGGGGGGGTAATTTAGCTCCCCGAACCGACCGGGCGTTCGGCACGATCGACCTGCCGCACCCGCTCTGCCTCAGCCTCCTGCACCCCGTTTCGCTCTCCGACCGTTTCGAACCGCCGCCGGTCCGTTGCGTCCCGATCGCCGCCTCGGCCATCGGCTGCGTACTCATCGCACGAAGACTCGCCGGAGCACTCCGACGGCTGTTCCGAATCGGACGGCTCCCCGACAAACGCCCGATGCTTATAAAAATAGGTATCGAAAATTTCTTTGCAAATTCAGTACTATGCAGCACAAAGTATATTTATTTTTACATATATTTGCATCGTAAAATAAAACGCAGCGCAAATTACAATTCAAAACAGAATATCGTTATGAAAAAAATTCTCCTCTTGCTGATCTCCCTGCTGACGGCGCTCAGCGAAGTACATGCGGCCCGCACGGCGCCCGTCACGGGCCGGGTGGTCGACGGCGACGGCGCGGCGGTCGAATACGCCACGGTCGTGCTGCAACGCGACGGACAGCAGGTGGCGGGCGCTGCCACCGACACCGACGGGCGATTCAGCCTGAGTGTTCCCGAAGGCGAATACACCCTCTCGGTGCAGTATCTGGGCTACGATCCCGTGACGCGGCAGGTGACCGTCGCCGAACAGACCGACCTGGGCGAGATCGCCCTGCACGACAACGCCACCGAGATCGAGGGCGTGGTGGTTCGCGGGCAGCTGATCCGCCGCGAGGCCGACCGCTTCGTGGTCGACGTGGCCAACGCCCCCTCGGCCATCGGCAAGGACGGCGTGGAGCTGTTGGAATATGCCCCGGGAATCTGGATCGACAACGACCGGATCACCGTCAACGGCCGCAGCGGCTCGAAGGTCTACGTCAACGACCGCGAGCTGCGCATGGAGCCCGAGCAGCTGCTCACCTACCTCCGGTCGTTGCGGGCCGAGGAGATCCAGAAGATCGAGGTGGTGCCGACGACCGGCGCCGACTACGATGCCGACTCGTCGGGCGGCGTGATCCGCATCACGCTGCGCAAGCGCCGCGAGAACGGGCTCGACGGTTCGCTGGCGATGAAGAGCACGCAAGGCTCCGCCGTCAGCTCCTACGCCCCCTCGGGCAACATCAACATCCACTCGGGCCGGCTCGACCTCTACGCCTCGGCCTGGGGATGGCTGGGCAAGCTGACGACCCACTCCGACGAGTGCACCGACTACACCGCGCGCGACGCCGCGCTCACGGCTCACTCCGAAATGATCGACCGGGCGCCCAACTGGGGCGGCAATGCGGGAGCCGTAGTGGAGCTCGCTCCGCAACACAGCATCGGCGCCGAGTTCGAATACTGGGAGAACGGCGAAGGGGGGCCCACAGAGAGCTACACCGACTACACCCGGGCCGGAATCACGACCCGCACCGACAGCCGCTACGACTCGCAGAGCAAACTCCGCAACTACTCGGCGACCTTCAACTACATCTGGAAGCTCGACACGCTCGGCTCGACGCTCAAGCTGCTGGCCGACCACACGCGCCGCATCAGCGACGGCCGCAACGACAAGTTCAGCCGCACGACGACACCGGGGCTTCCGGCCGTCGACTCGACCTACTACGACACCTCGGCGAGCCGCTACCTGGTGACGACGGCGACGCTGGCGCTCGAAAAGAAGTTCTCGGAGCGTTGGTCGTTCAAGGCTGGCGCCAAATACACGCGCAACGACATGCGCAACGAGGCGCTTTACGAGTATCTGAAGGGGGATTCGTGGCTCCGCGACGAGGAGCAGAGCGTCGACATCGACTACACGGAGAACATCGCGGCGGCCTACGCCATCGCGACCGCCCGGCTGGGCCGCTGGAGTCTCGCGGCGGGAGTGCGCGGCGAGTACACGCACACCGACGGCCGCAACGACGTGGGACAGGACTACTTCTCGCTCTTCCCCAACGCCAACGTCTCGTGGTCGCTGACCGAAAACGGCGCCTACTCGCTCGTGGGGCAGTATGCCCGAACGATCGCGCGCCCGAACTTCTGGAGCCTCAACCCGCAGCGGACGCAGATCTCGGACTACACCTACCAGTGCGGAAATCCGGAGCTCGCCCCCGCCTATTCGCAGAGCATCTCGCTCACGCTCGTCCTCGCCTACAAATATACGATCACGGGCGGCGTGAACATCCAGCACGGGGAGATCAACCAGACAGTCCTGCCCGACACCGACAATCCCGACATGCTCGCGATGCGCTGGGTCAACTACGACCGCACGCACCAGTATTACATCTTGGCGAACCTGCCGTTCCAACCGACGAAATGGTGGAGCCTCAACGTCAATGCGCGCTACATGCGGTGGGGCCAGCGGATGGATCAGCACGAGGCGGAGATCTACCGCAACTTCTGGCAGGCGAACGCCTCGACGACCTTCACGCTTCCGGCGAAGTTCTTCATCGACCTCTCCTACTCGTGCCAAAGCGCCGCCACGTTAGGCAACGTGAGGATCGCCGCCCAGCAGTTCCTCAACGCCGGAATCAAAAAACGCTTCGGCGAGCGGTTCACCTGCACCTTCTCGGTGCGCAACCTGCTGCCCGAGCGGCAGCGGATATCGAGCGAGGGCGAGGGATTCGTGCGGGAGATGCGGATTCGCCAGAACTGGAGCTCGCGAAGCTACCTCCTCGGCGTCACCTATAACTTCAAGTCCGGCAAGGCGTTCCGCAAGCAGACCGTGGAGGCCGGCTCGGCCGAGGAGAAGAACCGTCTCTGACCGGTCGGGAATCGCTCTCCCGGAAAAGCCGCGGCGCATCCTCAACGGGATGCGCCGCCTCTTTTACCCAGCAGACTGCGCAGCGCCGGCGGGAGATGCAGGGTTCCGGCGACGACGATGAGCGTAACGGCCAGCAGAATCAGCGCCACGCCGCCCGCGATGCGGAGCGTCAGGCGTTCGCCGAAGACCATCACCCCGAAAAAAAGCGCCGTGACGGGTTCCAGAGCACCGAGAATGGCCGCAGGCGTGGAGCCGATGCGCCGAATGGCTCCGGCCAGCGCCACGAGCGAAACGACCGTCGGGAAGAGCGCCAGCGCAACCGCGCACCCCCAAAGCGGCAGCGTCGGCACGGCTTGCAGGTCCGCACAGCCCCGCAGCCGGACCACGTAGACCGTCAGCCCCACGAGCAGCGAATAGAACGTGAGCCGCTCGGTCGGCAGTTCGCCGAGCGACGAGCGGTTGACCCCGACGATATAGATCGCATAACAGAGCGACGAGAGCAGCACCAGCACGACGCCCAGCAGGTTCAGCGTCGCCCCGTCGCCGCTTTTGTACAGCAGCAGAATCCCCGCCGAAGCCAGCAGGATGGAGCAGGCCGTCGCCGGCGTGACCCGCTCGCGGAATCCGACGGCCATGATGACGGCGACCATCACGGGATAGAGGAAGAGGATCGTCGAGGCGATGCCGGCATCCATGTAGCGGTAGCTCTCGAAGAGGAAGAGCGACGAGAACGAAAAGAGCAGCCCCATGACCGTGAGCGGCACGAGGTCGCGGCGCCGCAGGGCGAACGAACGCCGCTGCACGAGCATCAGCAGCCCCAGCAGGAGGACCGCCAGCAGATAGCGGTAGAAAAGCACCGAATCCGTCCCCACGCCCGCCCCGTAGAGGGGCAGCGCGAAGAGCGGATTGAGGCCGTAGCTGGCGGCGGCTATCGCACCGAGCAGATAGCCGCGCGACTTTGCGGAGTGCATGCGCCGATCAGAAATTCACCGCGGGAGCCTTCTCCGCCCCCTCCGCAGCCGAGAAATAGGGTTTCTGATCGAACCCGCACATCCGGGCGACCAGATTGGCCGGGAAGCGGCGCACGGCGACGTTGTAGGCTCGGGCCGTCTCGTTGAAGTCCTTGCGGGCCACGGCGATGCGGTTTTCGGTCCCCTCCAGCTGCGCCTGAAGCTCCAGGAAGTTCTGATTGGCCTTCAGATCGGGATAGTTCTCCGACACGGCGATCAGTCGGCCGAGCGCCGACTGCACCCCGGCCTGCGCCTGCTGGAAACGCTCCATGGCTTCGGGCGTCAGTTCGTCGGCCGAGAGGTTGATCGAAGTGGCCCGGGCACGCGCCGCAGTCACCTCCTCCAGCGTCTGCGACTCGTGCGAGGCATACCCCTTCACGGTGTTGACCAGGTTGGGAATCAGGTCCGAACGACGCTGATACTGCGTTTCGACATTCGCCCAGGAGCCGTTGACCGTCTCGTCGAGCTTCACGAACGAATTGTAGGTAGCGTAGCAGTAGCCGAAGACAACGACCGCTACGACGATCCAAATCCAGATTTTCTTTTTCATAAGGCTATTGGTTTTTTGATGTTTCTCTCTTTTTTTTACCATTTCGATCCGGCACCGCCGCCCCCGAACGAGCCGCCGCCGAATCCTCCGCCGGTGCTGCCGCCTCCGAATCCGCCGAAACCGCCGAAACCGCGGCCGCCGCCGATTATCATACCGCCGCCCGTGCCGCCTCCGAAGTAGTCGTTGCGCGGCACGCGCTTCCGGCGCCGGACGGTATGGCCGCAGTGCGAGCAGACGTAGACATGCTCCACCTCGCGATACTCGCGGGTGACACCCACGACCCGCTGCTCCTGCTCATGCAGCGCCGCATGGCCGCACGCGGGGCACCGCCACTGGTGTCTAGCGAGCAGCAGCGCCGCTCCGACGGGAATCACGACGAAGCCCAGGATAAACAGCAGCACCAACACCCCCACGTCCGGCCCCCTCTCTCTATCCGAAAGATCGGGCTTGCCGCCTTCGAGGATCTCCGCCGCGGCATCGATTCCGGCAACCATGCCGGCCCCGTAATCCCCCTTGCGGAACTCGGGCAGCATCAGGTTGACCTGAATCCGCTTGCAGAGGGCGTCGGGCAGGATCCCCTCCAGGCCGCCGCCCGTGACGAAGCGGATCTCGCGCCGCTCCCTGACCAGCAGTACGCCCAGTCCGTTGTCCGTGCGGGCGCTCCCCACGCCCCAGCTGCGGAAGAGCTCGATGGCGAAGTCGAACACGTCGTAGCCCGCAATGTCGTCGACGGCGACCACGGCGACCTGCGCCAGCCCCCGATCGCGCAGCGAGGCGCACACGGCGTCGATATGCGCCACGGCCTCCGCAGGCAGGATGCCGTCGGGATTCGACACGTAGCGGCTCCGGTCCTGCAACTGCACGTTGGGGACCTGTTCCGGGCGGTAAGTCGCGGCCGTCGCACCGACGAGGCCGACGAGCGCCAGGCAAAGCAATGCAATCCGTTTCATATTCATCGGGTCAGGATTCGATAGCTCCACGGCGCCATATCCTCCTCGACATGCGGAGCGAGTTCATACGCGTCGCCGGTCATCGCGTCGGTATAGCCGCCGGCGTAGATCCCGGTGCGGTAGTCGGCATGGATGGCGTAGGGCGAAAGGTTCATGATCGCCACGACGCGGCTGCCGCCGGCCTCGCGGACGAGGATCATCAGACAATCCTCGGCGTTGTTGCGGATCTCGACGAGCCCGCCGCCGCGCTCCCCCGAAGCGAGTGCCGGATTGGCGTGCCGCAGCGCTGCGAGGCGCCGGTAGAGGTCGGTGAAGGCATTGGCCCCGCAGGCCGGCATCGGATCGCGGTCGAAGAAGGCGAACGAGTGGTCGTAGCCCACCTCCTGGCCCGTGTAGACGAGCGGCAGGCCGCGCGGCACGACGAACGTGAAGACCGTCATCGCCTCGCGGGCGTCGCCCAGGCGCGCGAACTCGGAACCCGACCACGAATTTTCGTCGTGATTCGAGGTGAAGGTCAGCCGCATGGCCCCGTCGGGATATTCGTTCCGGTCGGCATAGAGGTAGTCGCGCAGGGCCGTGACACGCACGCGCTGCTGCGCGACGTCGTTCATCAAGTGGTGCATCTTCCACGCATAGCAGGCGTCGAAAGCGGGCTGTTCGAAGAGGTTCGTCTCCTCGGCCTCGGCCAGCAGGAAAAGGTCGGGCTTCACGCTCCGCAGCCGGCGCGAGGCCTCGTTCCAGAACGCCACCGGCACGAGCATCGCCATGTCGCAGCGGAAGCCGTCGACGGCGTGTTCGCGCAGCCAGAACTCCATGGCCGCGATCTGATCCTCCCACACGCCCCGCTCGCCGTAGTCGAGCTTCGCCGTATCGGTCCAGTCCCACGGCACGGCGGGTTCGCCCTGCGCATCGCGCTCGTACCACGTGGCGGGACGCTCCGCGATCCAGCGGGCGTCGCGGGCCGTATGGTTGGCCACCCAGTCGAGCAGCACCTTCATGCCCAGCGCGTGGGCCCGGGCGACGAACGCGTCGAAATCGGCCATCGTCCCGAATTCGGGGTTGACGGCGCAATAGTCGCGGATCGAGTAATAGGATCCCAACGTCCCCTTGCGGCCCTCCTCGCCGATGGGATAGACCGGCATGAGCCACACGACGTCGATCCCCATGTCGCGCAGGAAGGGCAGATGCTCCGCAGCGGCGCGGAGGGTTCCCTCCGCCGTCAGCTGGCGCACGTTCATTTCATAGATTACGGAGTGATAGCTCCACTCCGGATGCTGTGTCATGATCGGTTGTTTTTCGTTTTTCAAATTAGTTCGTCGGCCGCAGCCTGAACGGTTTTTCGAGCCCGAGGGCTCGGCGAGCCGCAGCCTTCCCCCGCGGAGGCTCGCATCTGACGAAGCGTGCTGTCCGCAGGCTGCCGCCCGCGCCATTAATTTTCAACTCTTAATTCGCGGTCAACGCAGTACCGCACGCCCGCGATCTCCACCTCGACGGGTTCGCCCTCGCATGCGACCTCGACCGCCTCGCGGGTGCACTTCACCGTGAGCACGCGCCCCCGGTAGTTCACCTTGAACGCGAGCGACCGCCACGCCTCGGGCAGGTGCGGCGCGAAGGTCAGCACCCCCTCCTTCACGCGCATGCCGCCGAAGCCCTCGACCACCGAGAGCCACGAACCGGCCATCGAGGTGACGTGGCACCCCTCCTCGACCTCGCGGTTGTAGTCGTCCAGATCGAGGCGCGCGGTGCGCAGATAGAGTTCGTAGGCCTTCTCCATGTCGCCGATCTTCGCGGCGAGGATGGCATGCACGCAGGGCGAGAGGCTCGATTCGTGGAGCGTGCGGGCCTCGTAGAAGCGAAAATTGCGCCGAATGGTCTCCAGATCGAAATCCTCCTGGAAGAGATAGATCCCCTGCAAAACATCGGCCTGTTTGATGAAGCACGAACGCAGGATGCGGTCCCACGACCACTTCTGGTTGATCGGCCGCTCGGCGGGATCGAGATCCGCCACGAGCACCTGCTCCTTGTCCAGGTAGCCGTCCTGCTGGAGGAAGATTCCCCGCTCGCGATCCTCGCCGAGGTACATCTTTTCGACGATCCGCTGCCAGCGGGCCGTTTCGGCCCCCTCGTCGAACCCACGCTTCGCACAGATGCGGGCGTAGTCGGCGGGGCGGTTTTCGCGCACCCACGCCGCGGCCTCGGCGGCATAGCGCAGACACCAGCAGGCGATATAGGAGGTATACCAATTATTATTGACGTTGTTCTCGTACTCGTTGGGGCCCGTGACGCCCAGCATGACGTACTGCCCGCGGGCCTCGGACCAGGTGATGCGCTGGGCCCAGAAGCGCGCGATCGAGAGCAGCACCTCCAGCCCGCACTCGGCCAGGTACTCCTCGTCGCCCGTATAGCGGACGTAGTTGAAAACGGCATAGGCGATGGCGCCGTTGCGGTGGATCTCCTCGAAAGTGATCTCCCACTCGTTGTGGCACTCCTCGCCGTTGATCGTCACCATCGGGTAGAGCGCCGCGCCGTCGCGGAAACCCAGCTTCGCAGCGTTCTCGATCGCCTTGTCGAGCTGGTCGTAGCGGTAGACCAGCAGCTCGCGGGCCACCTCGGCGCCGGCCGTGGCGAGATAGAACGGCAGGCAGTAGGCCTCGGTGTCCCAGTAGGTCACCCCGCCGTACTTCTCGCCCGTGAAGCCCTTGGGGCCGATATTCAGGCGCGTATCGACGCCCGTATAGGTTTGCAGCAGCATGAAGATGCAGAAGCGGATGCCCTGCTGCGCCTCATCGTCGCCCTCGATCACGATGTCGCAGCCGTGCCAGCGGCGCGCCCAGGCCTCCTCCTGCTCCCGCAGCAGGGCGTCGAATCCCGCCGCCAGGCCGTCGGCGGCCACGGCGCGGGCGGCATCCGCCAGCTCGTCCGGAGCGTGATTGAGCGAGGAGCAGATACCCGCGTACTTGCAGAGCGTCGCCGTCCGGCCCGCCTCGCAGCGCACGACAGCCGTATGGCGCACCTTCTCGGGTTCGGTCGTGCAGCGGAACCGGGCGCCGTCGAGCGTCACGGCCTGCGCCCACGCCGCCTCGAAGCCGCTCTTCTTCGTGCGGCTCCGCACGACATCCCCGTCGGTGGCGACCTCCTCCCAGAACTTTTCGTCGTAGTTGGCGTCGGTATTGCGGACATCGGCGTCGATGTAGGGCGAAAACTCGATCTCCGCGGTTCGGTCGAGCGGCGTGACGGCATAGCGGACCACGCCCAGCTCGCGGCGTTCGAGCGAGAGGAAGCGCACGGCTTCGACCGCCACCTCCGCACCGCCGGCCATCCGCACCCGCATGCGGCGCGTGAGCACCGAGCGGCGCATGTCCATCTCGCGATAGAAGTCGAGCACCTCGACCCGCGCCAGGTCGAGCCGTTCGCCGTCGATCGCCACGTCGACGCCGATCCAGAACGCCGCATTGAGCACCTTGGCGAAATACTCCGGATAGCCGTTCTTCCACCACCCCACGCGCGTCTTGTCGGGGTAATAGACCGCCCCGATGTAGTTGCCCTGCAACGAGGGGCCCGAATAGTGCTCCTCGAAGTTGGCGCGACCGCCCATCACGCCGTTGCCCAGCGCGAAAAGCGATTCGGAGGACTCGACGCGCAGCGGGTCGAAGCGCTCCTCGACGAGCTTCCAGGGATCGGTTTTCAGATATTCATTCATAATCGGATCGTTTTTCGTCATTCAACTCCGCGGCTCCACGCCGGCCGCCAGCATTTCGAAAGCGAAGCCCTCGAAGCTCCGCAGCCGCATCGTCGCCGCCGCGAGCGTCGGGCTTCCGCCCACCCCCACCGACCGCATGCCGGCGCGCGCCGCGGCCTCGATGCCCGCCGCAGCGTCCTCGAAGACCACGCAGTCGGCGGGACGCACTCCGGCCAGCTCCGCCCCCCGGACGAAGATCTCCGGATCGGGTTTCGCCCGCGTGACGAGCGTGCCGTCGACCACCGCGTCGAAGAGCGGACGCAGGGCGCAGCGGTCGAGGATCGTCCCCGCATTTTTCGAGGCCGACCCCAGCACGACCTTCACGCCGCGGGCGCGCAGCTCCCCGAGGAACCGCACGACGCCCGGCAGCACCTCGTCGGCCGTCATGCGCGAGACGTACTCCAGATAGCGGGCGTTCTTCCGAGCGGCCAGACGCTCCCGCTCCTCCGCGGAGAAACGGCCCTGCATGCCGCCGGCCCGCAGCACGATGTCGAGCGACGCCATGCGGCTGACGCCGCGGGTCGCCTCGCCCTGCTCGGGCGTGAACTCGAAGCCCAGCGAGCGGGCCAACTCGGCCCAGGCCAGGTAGTGATAGCGGGCGGTGTCGACGACGACGCCGTCCAGATCGAAAATGCAGCAGGCAATCATAAAAATTACGGTTCGGGATACAAATGTCATAAAAACGCGCGGAATATGCAACTTTCCGCCATCGACTTTTTCACAAAAAAAACGTCCGGACGGCACGCTCCGCCCCGAATATTCGCCGCGGCCCACCGCCCGGCGGATTTTACGGACCGTCCGAAAGACAAATAGCCCCTAACGTATTTGTCCCGAACGAAAATAATGATTATCTTTGCGGCCACAACCGTTTTTTCAAAAAACTATGAAATCGATTCTACGGGCAACCGTCCTGATGGCCGTCGTGTTTCTCGCGTCGTGCTCGGCCGAGAAAAAGGCGTGGAAAAAAGCCTGGTATATTCAAGACGCGCAATTCGAGACTGTAGACCGGATCCTCCAGAACGGACAGATCCGCATCAAGCCGCTCGACCGGCTCACGATCATGGTCAACAGCCGCAACCCCGAGCTGGCCGTACCGTTCAACTCCTGGAGTTCGTACAGCTCGCTTTCGGGCACGCAGACCGCGGGCTCCACGGGGGCCTCCTCGCTCCAGATCCGCACCGTCGACGAACGGGGAATGCTCGGCATGCCCATCATCGGCGAGATCGAGGCGCAGGGCAAGACCCGCAGCGAGCTGGGTCAGGCCATCGCCGACAAGATCGCCGCGGCCGGATACATCAACGACGCGTCGGTCAACGTGGAGTTCGCCGACATGAAGATCTCCGTGCTCGGCGAGGTGGAGCGCCCCGGCTACTTCGACGTCACGCGCGACAAGGTCACGATCTTCGACGCGCTGGCCATGGCCGGCGACATGACCGTATACGCCGTTCGCGAGGAGGTGATCGTCGAGCGCGAAGAGAACGGCCAGCGCACGTTCTACACGATCGACCTCACGTCCACCAAGTCGTTCGACTCGCCGGTATACTACCTCCAGCAGAACGACATCATCTACGTCAAGCCCAACCGCTACAAGGCGCAGACCGGACGCATCAGCCAGAACCGCAACTTCTACCTCTCGCTCATCGCGACCGCCATCTCGATCACGACCCTCATCGTAACTATCACCAAATAATCAAGACGGACCCATGACCGAATCCACCAACATCGCTCAGCCCGTACCGTCGTCCGACGAGAATCAGGATGCCGGCGGCATCACGCTCCACGACATCCTCCGCATGGTGATCGCCAACTGGTACTGGTTCGCGCTCTCCATGATCGTCTGCCTCGGACTGGGATACTTCTACCTGGCCAGCACCCCGCGCATCTACAGCCGCACGGCCACCATTCTCGTCAAGGACTCGCGCAAGGGCGGCGACATGGAGGTCGCAGCGTTCAACGACCTGGCCGGCTTCCAGAGCCGCCGCAACGTCGACAACGAGGTCTTCATCCTCCAGTCGCGACGCCTCATGAGCGAGGTCGTCGGCCGCCTCAACCTGACGACCGGCTACATCATCCGCGGAACGCTCCGCGATCGGGATCTCTACGGACAGTCGCCCGTGGAGGTTCGCTTCATCGACGACAACGAAAACCAGCGGCTCGCGATGCAGCTCACCCCGCGCGGCGAAGAGCGCTTCGAACTCACCGCCTTCAACGACGGATTCACCTCGCCCGAAGAGGCCAAACGCGTACTGCCGGGCTCCTACGGCGACACGATCACCACGCCGTTCGGCCAGGTCGTCGTAAACAAAACCTACTACATGTCCGCCGCCTACGACGGCAAACCCATCCAGATCGTCAAGAGCACCCTGGCGGCGACCACCAGCCTCTATCGCGCGCAGGTGCGCTGCGAGGTGGCCAACAAGCTCTCGTCGATCGTCCGCATCTCGATGGACAACACCGTGCCCAAACGCGCCGAGGACGTCATCAACACGCTGATCACGGTCTACAACGACGACGCCATCAACGACAAGCGCCAGATATCGGTTTCGACCTCCAAGTTCATCAAGGACCGTCTGGAGCTCATCAGCCGCGAACTGGGCGACGTCGACCGCGACGTCGAGCAGCTCAAGCGCGACAACAAAATGGTCGACATCTCCTCCGAGGCGGGACGCAACATGGCCGAGAGTTCGCACTACAAGACCGAAAGCCTCTCGCTCGACAACCAGATTCAGGTTTCGGAGTTCATCCGCAGCTACCTGAACGATCCGGCCAACGCCAAGGAGCTGATCCCGATGATGGCATCGGTGACCAATGCCGCCATCTCGTCGCAGATCGACGAATACAACGAAGCCGTACTCCACCGAGCCAAACTGATCGAGAACTCCTCGGAGCACAGCCCGGTCATCCAGGAGATGGACAACCGGCTGGCCGCCGTGCGCCGTTCGATCATCTCGTCGCTCTCGTCGCACATCTCCACGCTGGAGTTGCAGCGCAACGCCCTCCAGCAGCAGGAGGTGCGGGCCACGCACCGCATCTCGGCGCTGCCCTCTCAGGAAAAAGCCCTGCTCAGCATCACGCGCCAGCAGAAGATCAAGGAGGAGCTCTTCCTCTATCTGCTCAACAAGCAGGAGGAGACGCAGCTCAACTACGCCATCGCGGAGAGCAACTCCCGCATCATCGACCGGGCCTACGGCAGCAACGCTCCCGTCTCGCCCAAGCCGCTGATGATTCTGGGCGCCGCGCTCCTCTGCGGCTTCGCCATTCCGTTCGGCCTGCTCTTCCTGATCGGCATGCTCGACACCTCGATCCGCGGCCGCCGCGACGTCGAGGAGCATCTCAGCATCCCGTTCCTGGGCGACATACCCTACTCCGACGGCACGGAGACCGTGCGCGAAGCGGGCCGCGATCCGCTTTCGGAGGCTTTCCGCATCCTGCGTTCGAACATCTCGTTCATGAACGTATCCGCCGGTAAAAACATTCGGACCATCCTCATCACCTCGTCGGATCCGCATGCCGGCAAGACTTTCGTCTGCAAGAACCTGGCGATCACGCTCGCCTCGGCAGGCAAGCGGGTGCTGATCCTGGATCTCGACCTGCGCCGCCATGCGTTCTCCTCCTCGATGGGGCAGAGCAAGTGCCAGACAGGCATCACGGCCTACCTGACCGGTCAGACGACCGACCTCGACAAGCTCATCAAACCGACGGGGCTCCATAAGAATCTGGATGCCATCTATGCGGGCATCCAGCCGCCCAACCCGGCCGAAATGCTGCTCTCGGAGCAACTGGACAAGCTCCTCGTCGAGCTGCGCGAACGCTACGACTACATATTCCTCGACAGCACGCCCGCCATGTCGGTCGCCGATGCGATCATCACCGACCGTCTGGCCGACCTCTGCATCTACATCGTGCGCGAAGGCGTACTCGACCGTCGTCAGCTGCCCGACATCGAACGGCTCTACCGCGATCGGAAGTTCCACAACATGAGCGTCGTACTCAACGGCACGCGCACCCGTCGCCACGGTTACGGATATGGCTATGGGTACGGTTACGGCTATGGATACGGCTACGGGTACGAAGACGACAAGCGCGAGATCAGCTACCGCCGCCGGATCGTCGAGTTCTTCCGCAAACTCAACCGTAAACACCGATAACGATGGCGATCCGCGATGCAGTAATAGCCGTAGATTTCGACGGGACGGTCGTGACGCACGCCTACCCCTCCGTCGGCGAGGATGCGGGGGCCGTGCCCGTACTGAAAGAGCTGACGGCGAACGGCTGCCGGCTGATTCTCCACACGATGCGCCACGGCAAGCTGCTGCGCCAGGCGGAGGATTGGTTCCGCGCCCGGGAGATTCCCCTCTGGGCTGTCAACGAGAACCCCTCGCAGCGGAAATGGACCTCCTCGCCGAAAGTGCACGCCGATCTCTACATCGACGACACCGCCCTCGGGTGCCCGGTGAAATTCGTGGAGTGCTGCTCCCGCCCGGTCGCCGACTGGGAGCGCATCCGCGAGCAGCTGGTTCGGGAGGGATTTCTGGACTGACACGCACCGGGAAAAGGCGAGGCGCCTATCTTTTCGGAAAAGCGGGCACTCTGCATCGCAAGCCCGTTTCCCTCACTCCGATTCGAATGATCCGGACCGTTTTTGCGGTCCGGATTTTTTATCGGCAGCCGGCTGCGGCCGCTCCTTCGGGGCCATCGCGCCCGACTGCCCTGCGGCCGAGCAAGACGGAACGACGACAACCGCTGTCGAGGCGCCCGGCACCGTCCGCGGCATGATCGGGAAAAGACGGAGCCGCCGCAACCGCCACTGCCGGAAACGTCGGCTTCGACCGGACCTCACTACGGCCGAAAACGACAGATCTGCCATCCGAGCAGGCACCCCGCGATGTCCCCCGTCCCGCAGCGGCAACGAAAAATCCGCCCGGCATCGGCCGGACGGATTTTTACGTCGTGCAGGAAGCAGCACCCTACTTCCAGAGGTCGCGCGGGTACTTGCCCTCGGCGATCATCTTCTCGATCGACGCCACCAGCGCAGGTTTGTCCTCCTTGTAGGTCACGCCGAACCACTGCGCCGAGGAGCGCAGCACGCGCAGCGATGCCGTACCGTCGCCGATGAGCTTGTTGACCATCGTCGGGATGTAGAACTCCGACTTGAGGTTCTCGCAGTTCGCCTCGTACCAGCTCTTGAAATAGCCCTCCGAGTAGTCGAAGTAGTCGGGCGTGAAGCCGAAGAGGTTCATCGACACCGGCGTATCGTCGGCCAGCTGCTCGTCGGCACCGCCATCGTGGTAGAGAATCCGGCCGTCGGGCATGCGCTCGATCTGCGTGCGCTCGACCATCGAAGCGAGGTTACCCTCCTCATCCACGCCGCAGACGCCGCGCGAAACGGTACCGTTCTCCGAAAGGGTCTTGTCCAGCTCGTAGGCCACCATGCAGTAGCGGTTCTTCGAATCGCCGAGCTGCGAGAGGTAGTCGCCGATCGTCCGGTAAGCCTCGGCGCCGTAGAAGTCGTCGGCGTTGATGACCGCGAACGGCTCCGCGATCGACTTGGCAGCCATCATCACGGCATGATTCGTGCCCCACGGCTTCACGCGGTCGGCGGGAACCGTGCAGCCCTCGGGCAGATAATCGAGCTCCTGGAACACATAGTCCACGGCGATACGACCGCCGAAGCGCTCTGCCGAGAAGACCTCCTGGAACTCCTTGGCGAAGGAGTGGCGGATGACGAACACGACCTTGCCGAAACCGGCCCGAATGGCGTCGTAGATCGAGTAGTCGATGATGGCCTCGTTATTGGGGCCGACGCCGTCCATCTGCTTCAGAGAGCCGTAGCGCGAGCCCATGCCCGCAGCCAGAACGAGTAATGTAGGTTTTACCATGCTTTTTCTGCGTTTTTTAAGTAATGCAATTTCCCACAAATATAGGCTGTCTCTGATAAACATCTCCGACCCCACGAGACTAG
>CAMWWU010000046.1 GCA_947178025.1 uncultured Alistipes sp.
CGGCGCCGGCGGCTGGGAGATGCGCAACGTATCGAACATGTACTGGGGCAAGTAGCGCGACGAGTGGATGATCGACTATCCCGGCGGTACGGGCGACGGTTGCAAACCCATCGTGATGCGTTATGCCGACGTCTACCTGATGGCTGCCGAGCTGGCTGCCTGGGCCGGCGATATCGACGCTGCCCGCGAGTATCTGGGCGTAGTCCGCAAGCGTGCCTACAAGGGTAACGAGCAGCTGGCCGAGGCGTATGTCAACTCGCTCAACCTCGGCACGGCCGCAGGCAGCGACCGAGCCGCCATCGACGACTTCAAGTCCGAAGGCACCATCATGAAGGCCGTCATCGACGAGCGTGCGCTGGAGTTCGCCGGCGAGTTCCTCCGCAAGCAGGATCTGATCCGCTGGGGTCTGCTCAAGATCAAGCTCGACGATGCCAAGGAGGATATGAAGTCGCTGGCCAAGATGGAGGGCGCCTATGCCGCCTATGCCGCCTACACGGAGCCTAAGGATCTGAAACTGACTGTCAACAAGGTGGAAACGGTCATCGGACAATACCCGGTTTACTACGTCTACTGGCGCGAGAAGGGCCAGGGTATCGAGGTCTACGGCCTGGAGACCGACCAGATCGGCAAGGTGCCGGCCGAGTATGTAAGCAAGGAGGAGACCGGCGGCTGGAACCGGCTCGAATATCTCTCGCCGGTAGCTTTCTATCAGGTATCGTCGGGATCTTCGACCGAGGCTACCTACCAGGCCGAGAGCTCCTATCGCTGGATGCACTTCTACGAGAATGCCTACAACGATCCCTATCCGCGTGCGACCTGGCCGCTCTTCGGTCAGAACCTGAGCAATTCGCAGGGTTCGCTCGTCAACGACTACGGTTACGATAATTTATAATCGACAAGCATAAACGAATTATGAAAAAGATACTTAGAAATCTGACATGCGGTCTGTTGCTCTGCGGCGGTCTCTTCGCGGGCTGCGCGGATGTAGATGACGTCATCGAGGATATTCCCTATTCGCGTACCCTCACGCCGCTGAATTTCGAGGCCGAGGTCGTCGCATCGGTGGGTACTTCCATCACGTTCTCCTGGAGCTCCGTCGCGAACGCCGACTCCTATGTTCTCGAAGTCTTCGCCGGTATCGATTCGACGGACGACGCCGGCAAGGCAATCGTCGTCGAGCCCGACTACACGACGGCGCTGCCCGACTATACGTTCGACGTGAACCCCGACGAGGTGCCGTTCACCATCGCCGATATGACGGTCGACAAATCCTACTATGCCCGTGTCCGCGCTGTCGCTGCGTCGATCGCCGGGTCGCATTGGGCCTATCTGACCGACTACGTGTCGACGTCGGCCGTCCGCTCGAATCTGAATCCCGTCGTCAAGGAGCGTACCGAAAAGTCCGTTACGATCAGCTGGGACGACGCCGAGGACAAGACCGACCTTACGTCCGTGCGTTGCGAGCCCGTAGTCGCTGCCGAGGGTATCGAGGCGGTGACCGTCGCTCTCACCGACGAAGAGATCGAGAACTGCTCCTTTGCGATCGATGGCCTGGTAGCCTGCACGAACTATAAGTTCACGCTGCTCTTCGGCAAGTCGGGTTCGCGCGGTGTCGTTACCGCCTGGACGCGTCCCGACACCGAGGGTACGACGCGTATCGAGAGCTCGGAGGCCTTCGTGAACGCCATTTCGGACGCTGCGGGCGATCTGAAGCTGCTGCTCGCCTACAACGACGGCGCTACCTACGACCTGACCCCGATCATGACGCTGAACGCTTCGGAGAATATCTACGATCCCTTCGAGTTCGCTTACGGACTGGAGATCTACGGCGAGTCGACCGAGGACGGCCTGAAGCCCGTGGTCAACATGGCGCTGAAGAACTCGGGCGAGGCTGCTTTCCACTTCGAGGATATCATGATCGACGGCGGCAACCGCTCGGGCGTCTTCTTCGTGACGGGTGCCAAGGTCGTCGGTTTCGAGATGATCAACTGCGAAATCACCGGTTTCTCGAAGGGTCTCTATAACGGTGCTGCGGGCTGCGACTGCGGAGATCTGATCTTCGACGGCGTATATGCCCACGACATCAACCCGCTGGGTGAGGGCGCCGGCGACTTCATCGACATCCGCGGCGGTAATTACGGCAAGGTCGACGTCGTGAACTCCACGTTCTACGCCGCAGCCCGTACTTTCCTGCGTATTTCGGAAACGGCTACCCAGGAGGTCGGCAGCATCAACGTGTCGAACTGTACGTTCAACCAGGTTACCGCGACCAGCACGTCGAGCAACAACTCGGGTATCTTCCACGTGCGTTACAGCCCGACGTCGAAGCCCGCCGAATATCTGAAGCTCGGTTCGTTCACGCTGACCAACTGCGTGTTCCTGAACATGAACAACGATGCCGAGACCGAGAACAGCTGGTGGGTTCGTCTGACCCGCGACAGCAACGAGAACTACGCTCCGACCTGCGTCGGCAACATCTTCTACAACATCGGCCATATGTACGATGGCCTGAACGGCGGTCAGAACACGTTCTTCCCGACCAAATCGCTGAATCTCGACGGCGAAGCCTTCACGGCAGCCCTGGCGCTGGCCGAAGGCGGCATGATGCTCGAAGAGGATCCCTGCTCGAACTCGATCGCCGGCAAGATGTACCTCAAGAACGGCATCATCACGGCCAACCGTGCCGGCGACCCGCGCTGGTGGAACGCTTCGGAGCCCGTCATCGTGCGTCCGACCGAGCTCACGGTCGTGACCGAGCCTACCGTCTGGGACTTCACCGAGAAGACCAAGTTCCAGACCGAGACCGTCGAGACTTCGACCATCATCGAGAACATCCGCATCTACGGCCCCGCCGAGATCGTGATGAACGAGGGCGTCACGTTCGCTTCGGCCGCTACGGTCAACGACCGCAACGTGCCGCAGACCAACGCATTCGGCTTCCTGGCTCAGGGCGTGGGCGCCGTCGAGGTGACCGCTCAGGGCAATACCGTAAGCTCCACGGTTCAGATCGTCGTGGGCAGCGATGCCTACTCGGTGCTGGCCGACGGCGCTACGCACAAGGTGATCCTCGGCGACCTCTCGGGCGAGAACAACATCTACGTGCTGGCCGGTGCCCCCTGCACCGTCACGAACATCGCCTGGACCGACGACCTGACGCCCGAGGCGACGACGACGGCGCTCGCCGCTCCCGTCGTGACGGTCGATCCCGCAAGCCTCTTCGAGGGTACGATGGAGGCCGTGACGGCTTCGTGGGCCGCAGTCGAGAACGCCGCCGAATACGAGGTGACGTTCAACGGCAAGAAAGCGACCGTTGCCGAGACGCAGTTCGTGATCGACGCCGCTACGGTGGCTTCGCTCCGGAACGGATCGTATCCGGTTTCGGTAGTCGCCAAGCCGGTGGCTACGTCGACCAAGTACACGCCTTCGGAGGCCGGCGAGGCTTCGTTCAGCATCAAGGTGGACGGAACCGTAAAGACCCTTTTCTGGGAGTTCGCCAAGTTCGACGGCAGCAACCTCACGACGCAGGCCGACGAAAAGTGGACGGACAATACCGCATTCGTCAACAACGCGGTTTGGTCGCTGTACGAGGCTACTCCGCTGACCATTATGAAGGGTGTGGCAGTTGCCGCATCGCAGTCGGTGGCCAAGCTGAGCGGTTTCACGACGATGGATACGACCCCCAACCAGAAGGCTCTCTACTTCACGGCTCCCTATCCGGGAACGCTGACCGTAGTGCATAAGTCGGCCAATTCGTCGACGGCTCGCGGTCTGTATGTTACCGTCGTGACCGACGGCGTGGCGAAGACGGTATTCAAGGGCGACAAGATCCTTACCGAGACCACGGATGTCGTCGATCTGAATGCCCTCGAAGGCGGCGAGACGGTCTATATCCACTCGGACGGCAATAACGCCGTGAGCGTCCGGTTCGACTACGTGGATCCGAACGACAAGGGTGCCGAGTATACGTATGACTGGGACATGACGGCCTACACTCCGTCCGAAGCCGCTCAGATGGACTCTTCCAGCAAGCTGCTGGCGGACGACACCTATCTGGCAACGGATGCGAACAGCAACGAGAGCCGTGTGCTGAACGTCCTTTCCACCGGTTCGAACTGGACGCTGGATGCCGGCAAGCAGCTGAAATCCGGCGGTGCCTCGAAGTTCGTAGCCCATGCGGACGGCGACGGTTCCTATACGGCTACGGGACGTGCTCTTTCGTTCGTCGCACAGGGTCCGGGCGTGCTTTATCTGACGATGAAATCGGCCAGCGCTTCGGATACGAACAGAGCCTGGGCCGTGTCGGCAGACAAGATCTACTACGATTCGAGCGCCAAAGCCTATCTCGCAGGCAATGTTTACAGCTCGGCGACTTGCCCCGCCAGCACGAATACGGAGGCCGTGGAGATCGACTGCTCGGATGTTCAGGCCGGTCAGACGGTATATATCTCCGTCGCCGGTGCGATCAACTTCGTCGACGTGAAGTGGGTCGAGACCCGTTAATGATCCGTTGATTACGATGTGGGGCCGTCTGCTTCGAAGCAGACGGCCCCTTTTTGTTGATAGAGGACCGTAAAATCCCGAAAATTCGTTATCTTTGTGTGAATGATCGTACACTTGCACATACCGGCGGTTCCGCAAGCCGTGCGGGCCGCAGCCTCCCGGGTGCGGAGGCCCGCTCGCTTAGGTTGCGAACACCTCCGCGGGCTGCGGCGCGTGAGCTGCGTCCTCTTTCTGCTCCTCGGCCTCGCGGTCGGCCGTGCGGCGGCGCAGCCCGTCGCGACGGAGCGCTTCGACCGGCCGCTGCCGGAAGTGCTGGGGGAGGTGGCGGAGCGCTTCGGGGTGCGGATCTCGTGCAAACGCTTCGATCCCGATACGGTGACGGTCGCCTGCGCGGCGTTCCGCATCCGTCCCTACTCGCTCGAAGAGACCCTCGACAACGTGCTGCGGCCCCTCTCGCTGGCCTGGACCGGCGAACGGAAGATTACCGTGCAGCCCTACGAATACTACCGCCGCAAGCCGGCCGACGGCGCGAAGCTGCTGGCGTGGCTCTCGGCGCAGTACGACGACCGCGCATCGTGGGAGGAGCGCCGGGTCCGGCTGCTCGCCGACCTTAGGGAGGCGCTGGAGCTCGGGCCGTTCCTGCGAGGCCTCGCGCCGCAGCCCCGCGACCGGTTCGGCCGGGAGGTTCGCCGCGACGGCTATACGACCCGCAACTATGCCTTCGAAACCCTGCCGGGGCTCTACGTCTGCGGCACGATCTACGCCCCGGACGCCGACCGGAGCCGCCCGGCGTCGCTGCCGCTGGTCGTCGCCCCCTCGGGCCACTGGGCCGGCGGCCGCTATCGGGCCGATCATCAGTTGCTGATGATCGGGCTGGCCCGCATGGGGGCCGTGGCCGTCGATATGGATATCTTCGGCTGGGGCGAATCGGAGCGGCAGATCGGCATCGAGGCCCACACGACCCCTTACGCCATGCAGATGCAGGCGCTGTGGTCGAAGGTCGTCACCGACCGGGTGATCGCCGCCTGCCCCGAGATCGACACGGCGCGTATGGCGGCGACGGGCGGTTCGGGCGGTGCGACGCACGCGCTGCTGCTGGCGGCCCTCGACGGCCGGTTCGCGGCTCTGGCGCCCGTCGTGCACCTGGTGTCGCACTTCGACGGCGGATGCCCCTGCGAGAGCGGGCGCCCCGTGACGCTGGCCGGGGGCGGCAGCTGCCTGCCCGAATTGCTGGCCGCCGCGATGGCGCCGCGTCCGGTGCTGGCTGTAAGCGACGGCGGCGACTGGACGGCGACCTGGCCCGAACTCGAATACCCCTTCCTGCGGCGCATCTGGTCGTTCTACGGGGCGGCGGACCGGCTGCGCAACGTCCATCTGCCCGACGAGCGACACGACTTCGGACCCTCGAAGCGCCGGGCTGTCTACGACTTCCTGGGCGAGGCGCTGGGGCTCGACGCGGCGCGCGCTGCGGAGCGGGAGGAGGATCTCGCCGACGAAACCGAATTGCATGCTTTTCCCGACGGACGGCTGCCTCAGGGGGCCGTGCGGTCGCGCCGGGAACTGGAACGAATGATCGAAAAACTGAAATAACCATGAAACGAATCCTTGCTTTGCTGCTGGCGCTCGGCCTGCTCTCCGGAGCCCAGGCCCGGACCGAGAAGCGCCTTTACCGCGTGTCGGTCGACGTGCCGCGCACCGAGTGCCCCGTCGTTATCGGCGACGTGCCCGTCTGGGCCGCGAGCGCCGAGGTGACGGGCGGCGGGCGGACGATCCCCTGCCAGCTCGACCGTCCGCTCGGCGAACTGGTCTTCCTCGACGACCTGACCGATGTCCGGGAGTACCGCGTGAAGTTCTCGTCGGCACCGGCGAAATCCCTCCCCGCACCGCGCGTCCATGCGCAGATGTGGTGGAAGAACCCCGACAAGACGCTCCGGGCGGCCGACACGCTCGCCTCCGAGAAGGACGACATGTATCGCAAGCTGCACCACCACGGCCCGGCCTTCGAGTCCGAACGGGCGGCCTACCGCGTCTACTTCGACAAGAAGCAGACCATCGACACCTACGGCAAGAAGCGGCAGCGGCTGGAGCTCGCCGAGACGATGTGGTACCCCTCCGACGAGCAGCTCGCCGCGGGCTACGGCCACGACAACCTGCGGGTCTTCGGCTCGGGGGGCGTCGGGGTGCTCAAGGGGTGGGACGCCGCGAAGGGGCGGATGACCCACATCACCGACATGAAGCGCCGCGAGGCCCGCATCCTGGCTCGGGGGCCGCTGCGCACGGTGGTCGAGATGCGTGTCGAGGGGTGGCGCTACGGCGGCCGCGAGATCGCGATGACCTCGCGCTACATCCTCTACGCCGGTCACGGCGACGTGCGGGTCGAAAACCGTTTCGAGGGCGATGTGCAGGGGCTGGTCTTCACCACCGGCGTGATGAAGATGGCCGAACACCGCGTGCGCCGCGAGGGGCCCGTGGCGGGTGTCCTGGGCTGCGACTTCCCCGAGAACGACACGCTCAAGTGGGAGCGGGAGCGGGTGGCGCTGGCCGTGGCCGTGCCGCAGGAGCAGGTCGTCTCCGAGATCGACGACCCGACGAGCTACCTCTACCAGCTCACGCCCGACGGGCGCGGACGCATCGACTGCACGTTCGAGATGATCTGGCGCAAGAGCGAGTGGCTCGCCGCCGAGAGCGACGACGAACTGCTCGATGCCGCCATGCGGAACGTCCGCCGCGAACTCCGGCCCGCCGAGGTGGTCCGCGTGCGGTAGAAAGTGACGAAAAGTGCAGCCTTTCGGTCAAAAAATCCTATCGGGATCGACTGCTGCGCGCTAATTTTGTAAATAACATGTTGCGAAACTTCATCCTGTATCCGCTCCTTATGCTGGGGAGCCTCTCCGGTGCCGCGACGACCGCGGCGGCACGGCCTGCGTCCGACGCTCCGAAGGTCGACGTCGGACTGCCGCTGGCGGGCGAGGACGACGGCGTGGTCCGGGCTTTCCCGGGCGCCGAGGGCGGCGGCATGTACGCCACGGGCGGCCGCGGCGGCAAGGTCTACCACGTCACCAAACTCACCGACGACGGTTCGGAGGGGACGCTCCGCTACGCCGTCCGCAAGTCGGGGCCCCGGACCATCGTCTTCGACGTGGCGGGAACCATCGACCTCGCCTCCGAACTGAGCATCACCAAGGGCGACCTGACGATCGCCGGGCAAACGGCCCCGGGCGACGGCATCTGCCTGCGCAACTACGCGGTCAAGATCGCTGCCGACAACGTGATCGTCCGCTTCGTCCGCTTCCGGCTCGGCGACGCCACGAAGGGGGAGCAGTCGCCGCAGGAGGATTGCGTCGGCGGGCGTTTCCACGAAAACATCATTTTCGACCACTGCTCGATGTCGTGGTCGATGGACGAGTGCGCGTCGTTCTACGGCAACCGCAACTTCACCATGCAGTGGTGCCTGATCGCCGAGAGCCTCAACGCCTCGGGACACCCTAAGGGCGAACACGGCTACGGCGGCATTTGGGGCGGCCGCAACGCCTCGTTCCACCACAACCTGCTGGCCCACAACAAGAGCCGCAACGCCCGGCTCGACCATCCGAAGATCTACGGCGGCCGCACCGCGACCCACCGCGGCAACGTCGATTTCCGCAACAACGTGATCTACAACTGGCTCGACAACCTGACCTACGGCGGCGAGGACGGCCGCTTCAACATCGTGGGCAACTACTACAAGCCCGGGCCGGCGTCGCGTGTGCGCAACTACTTCGTGGATGCCGATGCGCTCTATGCGGGCGACAAGGCGCAGCACTACGACTATCCGAGGCTCCATGTCGCGGGGAACTACCACGCGGGAAGCTATGCCGCGGCCATCAATGCCGACAACTGGCAGGGCATCCTGCTGCACGACGGCCCCGACGTGGGGCGCGCCGAGACCATGCGCCTTGCGGAGCCGCTGCCGATCCGGGCCGACGACGTGCGGCCCTGCCGCGTGACGACGCACGATGCCGCGACCGCCTTCGACCGCGTGACGGAGTATGCCGGCGCTTCGCTGCGCCGCGATGCCGTCGACCGGCGCGCCGTGACCGACGCACGCAGCGGCTCGGCGACCTGCCTCGACGGCGGCAACGGCTCGACGGGCGGCATCGTCGATACGCAGGAGGCCGTCGGAGGGTGGCCCGAGCTGAAGGCCTCGCGCCGGGAGATCGCCCGGGCGGCGGTCGACACGGACGGCGACGGGATCCCCGACTGGTACGAAAAGCGTCTCGGTCTCGATCCGGCCGATGCGGCCGACGGTGCGGCTGCGACGCTCGACCCGCAGGGCCTCTATACCAATCTGGAGGTCTACCTGCACTTCCTGGTGCGCGAGATCGTCGCGGCGCAGCGCCGCGGCGGGACGTATGTCGTCCAGGAGCAGGAGTAACCCCAATCCGGGCGCCCGGCGCCCGACCCGAAACAACGACTATGAAAAAGACCTTTTTGCTTTTGCTGTGCGGGCTCTGGGCCTGCGGCGCTGCGGCGCAGACGCTGCGCGTCTATCTGATCGGCGACTCGACGTGCGCCACGAAAGACCTCGCCAAACAGAATCCCGAGCGGGGGTGGGGACATATGTTCCAGCCGCTGTTCGATGCGGCGGTCCTGGTCGAGAACCATGCGGCCAACGGACGCTCGACCCGCTCGTTCCGCTCCGAGGGGCGCTGGGACGTCGTGTCGCAGAAACTCCGGCCGGGCGACTACGTGTTCATCGAGTTCGGCCATAACGACCAGAAGACGGATTCGGTCCGCCACTCCTCGCCGGCGGATTACGCCGAGAATCTGCGCCGCTACGTGCGCGAGACGCGCGCCGCGGGGGCCGTGCCGATCCTGCTGACGCCCATCGTGCGCCGGCACTTCGTCGACGGCGTGCTGACGGATACCCACGGCGAGTATCCCGCCGCCGTGCGCCGCATCGCCGGGGAGGAGGGCGTCGGGTTCATCGACGCCGAACGGCTCACCCGCGAGTGGATCGCCGGGCTGGGCGACGAGGCTTCGAAAGCCTGCTACATGTGGGTCGATCCGGGCACCTGCCCGCTCCATCCCGACGGGCGCAGGGACGACACCCACCTGAACGTCCGCGGCGCCCGCACGCTGGCGCGGATGATCGCCGCCGAGCTGCCGCGCGTGGCTCCCGAGCTGGCCGCCCACGTGCGCGTGCCCGATTTCGTGGTCGCCAAGGACGGCTCGGGCGACTTCTTCACGCTCTCGGAGGCCGTGGCCGCCGTGCCCGACTTCTGCCGCGACACGACGCACGTGTTGGTCTGCGCGGGTATCTATCGGGAGAAGATCTCGATTCCGGCCACCAAGCGCACCGTCGTGCTCGAAGGGTGCGGCGACGTGCTGGTGACCTGGGACGACTATGCGGCCAGGATCGGTGCGACGGGAGCTCCGATCGGTACGTCGGGTTCGTCGACCGTCTACTTCGGCGGCGACGACTGGCTCGTGAAAAATATCGCGTTCGAGAACGCCGCAGGGCCCGTGGGGCAGGCCGTGGCCGTGCAGTGCCTCGCCTCGGGGCTGCGCTTCGTCGGCTGCCGGTTCCTCGGATACCAGGATACGCTCTATCTCTACGGACTGGGCAATCGCGACGGCGAAACCGTGCCCCGCAATGCCTGCGTCCGCTTCGAGGATTGCTACGTGGAGGGTACCACCGACTTCATCTTCGGCTCGGCGGAGGCGCTCTTCGACCGCTGCGAAATCCGCTCCAAGGCCGACTCCTACGTCACGGCCGCTTCGACCTGCCGGGGGCAGCGCGTCGGCTTCGTCTTCCGCCGCTGCCGGCTGACGGCCGACGAGGGGGTGACGAAGTGCTACCTGGGGCGTCCGTGGCGCGACCATGCGCAGACCCTCTTCATCGAGTGCGAACTCGGGGACCACATCCGTCCCGAGGGGTGGCACGACTGGAACAAGCCCCGGGCGCACCGGACGACGCGCTACGGCGAATACGGCTCGACGGGGGCCGGTGCCGCCGGTGAGCGCGTGCGCTGGGCCCGCCGGATCACGGAAAAGGAGGCTGCCGCCGCGCTGGAACACTTCGATAACTGATTTTTCGACGACCCATGAAACGCCTGCTCTTCACGCTGACGCTGCTCTGTGCCGCCGCGACGGGATTCGCCGATACGAATCCTCCGCAGTGCATCTTCCGCAACTATACGACCCTCGACGGGATGACGCACGACCGCGTCGCCGACATCTTCACCGATTCGCGCGGTTTCGTGTGGATCTGCACGTGGTACGGCGTGAGCCGTTTCGACGGCTATACGTTCCGCAACTTCAGTTCGGGCTCCGCCGACTTTTCGTCCCTCTCGCACCATCGGTTCATCTCCGTGAGCGAGGATGCGAACGGACACCTCTGGTTCACGACCTACAACTACCACGTCTACCGGCTCAACCGCTATACGGAGCAGTTCGAGGATGTCGTGTCGCTGGTGCCGGGCGTGGATTCGAAGCACTACCGCACGAGCCACTGCCTGCACGACGGCGAGGGCGGCACCTGGGTGGCGATCTCCGGACTGGGGGTCGTGCGCTTCGTCGACGGGGCGGACGACTCGCCCGTGCGGGTCGACGCCTTTTTCGACAGCCCGGTGCTGGGCGGAAAGGTCTCGGCGATGTACCTCGACGACCGGAACAACGCCTGGATCGCGGCCCGTAGCGGCCGGCTCGTCCATATTCCCGCTGCCGAGCCGCGGCGCGCCCGCACGCTCTGCGAGACGGAGGCTTCGGCATTCGCTTTCGTTGCCGACGACCAATGGGTCTATTGCGCGACGCCGCGGGGCGTGGTGCGTGCCGACCGGAACGGCGGGGAGGTGACGATGATCTCCGCCGGGCGGACGGAACTGACCGCCTTGGCCGCCGACACGGTGTTGCGGACGGTTTATGCCGGAACCCGCACGGGCGAACTCTACCGCGTGTCGGGCGACCGGCTCGCGGCGCTCGCCCCCAAAGGACCGGCGCCGCGCCGCATCCGCGATCTGGCGGCCGATTCGCACGGCGTGCTGTGGATCACCACGCCCGCTGCGGGCATCACGCGCTACGATCCGCGGCGCAACGACTACAAACACTTCGAGCAGGAGCCCTACACGGTCTCCTACAACACCGATACGATCACCAAGATCGCCGAGGGCGGCGGCCGGCTCTGGATCAAGATGAACAAGTACGGTTTCGGCTACTACGACCGCGAGAAGGATCGGGTGGAGCCGTTCTACAACGACCCGAAGCGTCCCGACTGTCAGATGACCAACGCCGTGGTGCGCTTCGACGTGCAGGACGACGTGCTGTGGCTCTCGACCTACTACGAGCGCGGTCTGAGGCAGGTCGTGATGCTCGAACAGCCGGCCGAGGTCTTCACGCTCGATGCGGAGGCGCCCAACGAACTCTCGGGCGAGATCCGGGCGCTGATGGCGGATCGCAAGGGCCGGATGTGGGTCGGCACCCGCGACGGCGAGCTGATCTGCTACGACGCCGACATGAAGCCCGTCTACCGGCATCCGGTGACGGCACCGGGCGGTCTGGGGCTGATCTATGCGCTGAAGGAGGACCGCGCCGGCAATATCTGGGTCGGCACGAAGGGCATGGGCCTCTATCGCATGACGCCGGCGGAGAAAGGGTATGCGGTCACCCGCTTCACCCATTCGGAGACGGACGAGTGGTCGCTCAACAGCGACCTGGTCTACTGCGTCGAGGAGGACGTCGAGGGGCGTATCTGGATCGCGACCTACGGCGGCGGCATCGCCGTGCTGGAGAACTCCGCGAGCGACCGATTCATCCATGCGGGCAACTTGCTCAAACACTACCCGTTCGGCGAGGCGGGACGGGTGCGCTGGCTGGTCTGCGACGGCCCGGGCCGCATGTTCGCGGCGACGGTCGACGGCCTGCTCACGTTCGATCCGAACGAGGATTTCCGGCAGATGCGCTTCCGTCTGACGCAGAAGGTGCCGGGCGATGCCGGATCGCTGAGCAACAACGACATCATCCACATGCTGCGGGACACCCGGGGGCGGATCTGGCTGGCGACGTTCGGCGGCGGCCTGAATCTGATAACGGGCTGCGATGCCGGCGGGGCTCCCCGGTTCCGGACCTTCGACACCTCCTGCGGATTGTCGAGCAACATCTGCCTGGCGCTGACGCAGGACGAGCTGGGCGAGTTGTGGGTGGCGACGCCCAATGCCGTGGCGCGCTTCGATCCGGAGCACGAGGTCTTCTACAACTACAACCTCTACGGCAATGTCCGCGCCACGGCTTTCAGCGAGGCCACGGCGCAGACCGATGCGAACGGCGACGTGCTGTTCGGCTGCGGGCGCCAGCTCTACCGCTTCGACCCCGAGGAGGTGCGGGCCGCGAAGATCGACTACAACCTCCGCTTCACGGGTCTCGACGTGCGCAACAAACCCGTCGTGCCGGGGGCCAAGGCGCCGATCTCGAAGACCGTCGCCGAGGCGGATCGGATCGTGCTCCCTTACGACTTCCTCCACCTGCGCATCGACTTCGCGGCGCTGAACTACGCCGTGCAGCACGTCGTGGGGTATATGTACAAGCTCGACGGATACGACACCGACTGGAATGTCGCCGGTGCGACCAACCAGGCCTCCTATTCCAACCTGCCCATCGGCAGCTACCGCTTCCTCGTGCGGGCCTTCTCCGACAACATCGACACGGCGGGCGGCGAGGCCTCCATCGCGATAGAGGTGCTCCCCCCCCCTTGGCTGACGTGGTGGGCCAAGAGTCTGTATCTGCTCGTTTTCCTGCTGATCGTGACCGTCGTCTACCGGGTCGTGAGCTCCGTGCTGCGCATCCGGCGCGAGGCGAGCGTCGAGCAGAACATGACCGATCTCAAGCTGAGCTTCTTCACCAATATCTCGCATGAGTTGCGCACGCCGCTCACGCTCATCCTGGGCGGCATCGAGGATGTCCGCAAGAACGAGACGCTCTCGACGCGCGGCGACATCAACCTCACGCTGGCCCATCGCAACGCCAAGCGCATGCTGGCGCTCATCAACCAGCTGCTCGACTTCCGCAAGATCGTCAAGGACAAGATGGAGCTCAAGATCTCGCGCGTCGATCTGGTGCCGCTGGTCGAGGATGCGCTCGAAGACTTCCGCGAGATGGCCTCCGAACGCAAGATCGAGCTGCTGTTCACCGTCTCGCGCCGGTCGATCCTGGCATGGGTCGACTCCGAACGCATCGAGAGCGTCATCTACAACCTGCTCTCCAATGCCCTGAAGTTCACGCCCAACGGCGGCAAGATCGAGGCCTGCCTCTCGCTGCGCGAAGAGGACGACTGCGTGGTGCTCTCCGTGCGCGATACGGGCATCGGTATTCCGAAGGATAAGATCTCCCACATCTTCGAACGCTTCGTGCAGGCGTCGCGGGCCGTCGACACCAACATGAAGGGGTCGGGTATCGGCCTCTCGATCTGCCGCGACATCGTGGCGCTGCACCACGGCGAGATCTCGGTGGACAGCCGTCAGGGCGAGGGTACGGTCTTCTCGGTGAAGCTCCGGCTCGGAAACGCCCACTTCGGCATGGAGCAGATCGACTTTTCGGGGGCGGGCGACGGCAAGGCCGACTACATGGTCAGCGACTACACGGCCACCGACAACCAGCGCCGCACCGACGTGCGGCCGCCCGAGGGGGCGCAGAAGATCCTGCTCGTCGAGGACAACCGCGAGCTGCGGCTCTTCATGTACAACAGTCTGATCGAGACCTACCACGTGATCGAAGCCGAAGACGGCGTGGAGGCGTTGGAAAAGATCCGCAGCGAGATGCCCGACATCGTGGTCACCGACCTGATGATGCCCCGCATGGACGGCATCGAGCTGATCGACCGCGTGCGCCACGACTTCACGATGAGCCATATTCCGATCGTCATGCTCACGGCGCGCCACTCGCCCGACGACCGCGTGAAGGCGATGGAGTTCGGCGCCGACGGATACATCACCAAACCGTTCAGCATCGAACTGCTGCTCGTGCGCATCGACAACCTGCTGACGCAGCGCCGCAAGCTCTTCGAGAAGTTCTCCACGCAGTCGGCCCGCAACAAGGTGGTCGAGCTGGCCGTCGGCGACGTGGTGGTCACCGACCGCGACGAGGAGTTCATGAAGGAGGTGATGTCGTGGCTGGGCGACAACATCGAGAACTCGGGGCTGACGATCGACCAGCTCGCCTCGCACCTCGGACTGGGCCGAACGACGATGTACAACAAACTGAAGAGCCTCACGGGCAAGTCGCCCGTCGAGCTCATCAAGGAGTTCCGCATCACCAAATCGAAACTGCTGCTGCGCACGGGTCAGTTCTCCGTGTCGGAGGTGGCCTATCGGGTCGGCTTCTCCGACCCGGGCTACTTCAGCCGCTGTTTCCGCGAGATGTTCCGCATGTCGCCGGCCGAATACCTCAAAACACACAACCTGAAACAGAACCAGGATCACGAAACCAAAAAAATATGAAAAGATTACTGACCGCTCTTTCCGTTTGCGCCGCCGTGTCGGGCGCAACCTCCTGCTCGCACCGTGCGCTCTACGACGGTGCCGAGCCGCTCGCCGTGCGCATGGCCGCGAGCGAAATCGCCCGCAACCCGTCGGCCGCCTCGCTCGACGGCATCGCCCCGGGCAAGATCAAGTGGAACTACACCACGGGTCTCGAACTGCTCTCGATCATGGATGCGGCCCGCGCCTACGACCGTCCCGACTTCTACGACTACGCGCTGCGCTACTACGATTCGATCGTCTGTCCCGACGGCGGGGTCATCACCTACAAGAAGAGCAACTACAACCTCGACCACGTATGTCC
The DNA here is from genome assembly GCA_947178025.1 of uncultured Alistipes sp. GTDB lineage: Bacteria > Bacteroidota > Bacteroidia > Bacteroidales > Rikenellaceae > Alistipes. The sequence goes on from CAMWWU010000046.1 coordinate 15,313, forward strand.
CGGGCGTCCGCTCTTCGAGATCGCCGAACGCACGGGCGAGGCGCGCTACGAAGCCGTGCTCGACACGCTCTTCGTGCAGTTGCAGGAGCATCCGCGTAACGACGACGGCGGCTTCTGGCACAAGAAGAGCTACCCGCACCAGATGTGGCTCGACGGCCTCTACATGGCCGAGCCCTTCTATGCCGAGTACGCCGTGCGCCGCATGGGCGAAAGCGAGCAGTTCGAAAGCCTGAAGGCCGATATCGTCACGCAGTTCACGACCGTGGCCGAGCATACGTTCGATCCCGCGACGGGACTTTACCGCCACGCCTGCGACGTGTCGCGCGAGATGTTCTGGTGCGACGGGACCACCGGACAGTCCGAACACGCCTGGGGCCGGGCGATGGGGTGGTATGCCATGGCGATCGTCGAGACGCTGCAATACCTCGGTGTCGACGAGACGACGCAGCCGATGGCCGACATCCTGAATCATATCTACGAGGTGCTGCCGCAGTATGCCGATCCCGCGACGGGGATGTGGTACCAGGTGCTCGACCGTCCGGGGCAGGAGGGCAACTACCTCGAATCGACCGGGTCGATCATGTTCGTCTACGCGATGCTCAAGGGGGTGCGTCTGGGCTACCTGCCCGCCGAGATGCAGCCCGAGGCGCTGCGGCTCTACGAACGCTTCGTCGATCGCTTCGTGCGGGAGAACGAGGACGGCACGATCTCGATCACGGACTGCTGCGCCGTGGCGGGCCTCGGCGGCAAGACCATGCGCAGCGGTACGTTCGACTATTACATCTCCGAGCCGGTGATCGAGAACGACTGCAAGGGCGTGGGCCCCTTCATCTGGGCCTCGATGGAGTACGACCGGGCGAAGGGCCGCCTCTGATCCGCCGCCCGCGCGATGTACGCGAAAGGCCGTCCGATGAATTTCGGGCTGCCTTTCCGTCGGTTTTGTAGAAATTGTTGAAGCATCGGTCGTCACGGATGCTGCGCCCTTCAAGGCTAGGATCACTTTCGATTCTTCGTATTTTCGGGTTTTGCCTGGCAGCCTCCCGTCCGGCAATGAGCAAATAAATTTGTCATTGCTCTCGCTTATTCGTATATTTGCACGATATTTCGCTTGAAATGGCTGAAAAAGAACTACTGGACAATATTCGGGAGCAGGAGTACAAGTACGGCTTCACCTCCGACATCGAAACCGAGACCATCGGCAAGGGGCTTTCGGAGGAGGTCGTGCGCCTGATCTCGGCCAAAAAGGGCGAGCCGGAGTGGATGACCGAGCGGCGTTTGGCCGCCTACCGCTACTGGCTGACGCTCGACCCCCCTACGTGGGCGCATCTGACGATCCCCGAGATCGACTTTCAGGATATCATCTACTATGCCGCGCCGAAGGAGACGCAGAAGCTCTCCTCGATGGA
>CAMWWU010000047.1 GCA_947178025.1 uncultured Alistipes sp.
AGGATGTGCAGCCCCGTGAACTTGGCGTCGTAGGGGGTCATGCAGCAATAGTAGAGCGGCATGGTGTGCATCCCCTCGGCGGGCATATCCTCCTGCGTCAGGACGATCGTCAGCTCCTTGGCGCGGTCGTTGCGGTAGTTGAAGAAGATCACCACGTCGTTCGGACGGATCAGACCGACGGGCTGTCCCGCCTCGTCGACGCGCACGAACGGCTTGATGAACTCGTCCGTCACCCCCTCGTCGTAGGATTTCTGCACGGCGGCGGCCATATCCGTCGCCGGTTCGCCGATGCCGTTCACCAAGGCGTCGTATGCCACCTTGACGCGCTCCCAGCGCTTGTCGCGGTCCATGGCATAGTAGCGGCCTACGACCGTGGCGATCTTGCCCGTCGTGGCGGCCAGCTGCTTTTCGAGCTGCTCGACGAAGCCCTTGCCGCTGCGCGGATCGGTATCGCGGCCGTCCATGAAGCAATGTACATAGGTATCGGCGATGCGGTACTCGGCGGCGATGTCGCACAGTTTGAAGAGGTGTTCGAGCGACGAGTGCACGCCGCCGTCCGACACGAGGCCCATGAAGTGCACGCCGGCGCCGTTCTTCGCAGCATATTCGAATGCGGCCTTCACCTCGGGATTAGCCAGGATCGAGTTGTCGCGGCAGGCCCGGTTGATCTTCACCAGATCCTGATACACGACGCGTCCGGCGCCGATATTGAGGTGGCCGACCTCCGAGTTGCCCATCTGGCCGTCGGGCAGACCGACATTCTCGCCGTCGGTACGCAGCTCGGCGTGGGGATAATGCTCGGTCATGGCCGAAATGTAAGCGGGATGGACCGTCGAGATGACATCCGCCTTGTCGCGATGTCCGTTACCCCAACCGTCGAGGATCATCAGAAGAACCTTGTTTGTCATGATCTGTATGTTTAAATTTTCAACTTTCTAATCGAGCTGGCTCTTGATCAGCTCCACGGCCTTGTCGATAGCCGCCTGCAATCCGTCGAGGTTCTTGCCGCCGGCCGTCGCGAAGAAGGCCTGACCACCGCCGCCGCCCTGCATGAGCTTCGCGGCTTCGCGGATCACCGCTCCGGCATTCACGCCGCGGGCCACGATCTCCTCGCCCAGCATCACCGTCAGCGAGGGTTTGCCGCTGTAGTTCGATCCCACGACGAAGACCAGTTTCGGCATCCGCGAGCGCAGGTTGTAGGCCAGGTCTTTCACGAAGTCGGGCATGCGGTCCGACTGCGTGGCGAAGAGTTGCACGTCGCCGCGCTCGGGAATCGAAGCGGCGATCTTGTCGGCCCACTGGGCCACCTGCTCGCGGCGCAGCGTTTCGACCTCTTTCGAAAGGCTCTCGTTGCTCTCGAAGATCTTCTTCACGGCCTGCAACACCTGCGGGTTGTTGAGATACTGCGCCAGGTTGCGCATCGTGTCCTCGGCGGCATAGACGACCTGTTCGGCCTGCTCGCCCGTGACCGCCTCGATACGGCGGACGCCGGCCGAAATGGCGCTCTCGTTCAGGATCTTGAAGAAGCCGATGCGTCCCGTCGAAGCGGTATGCGTACCGCCGCACAGCTCGACCGACGTACCGAAGCGCACCATGCGCACCTTATCGCCGTACTTCTCGCCGAAGAGCATCATGGCTCCGGCAGCAGCCGCTTCCTCCTTGGTCGCCTCGCGGTTCTCCACGAGCGGATAGTCGGCGCGGATCGCCCGGTTGACCAGACGTTCCACCTCGCGCAGCTCCTCGGGCGTGACCTTCTGGAAGTGCGAGAAGTCGAAACGCAGGATCTCGGGAGTCACCATCGAACCCTTCTGCTCGACGTGCGAACCGAGCACCTTGCGCAGCGCCTCGTGCATGAGGTGCGTGGCACTGTGGTTGTTGGCCGCCGACTGGCGCTTTCCGGCATCGACCGCGGCCGTGAACTCGGCGGCGGGATTCTCCGGCAACGCGGCGACGATGTGGATGATCAGGCCGTTCTCCTTCTCGGTGGCGACGACCGGAATCCGCTCGTCGACGTTCTCGATATAGCCGATGTCGCCGATCTGACCGCCCGAATTGCCGTAGAACGGCGTGCGGTCGAAGACCAGCTGATAGGAGGTCTTGCCCTTCGAGCTTACGCGGCGATAGCGGGCGATGCGCACCTGCTCGGTCAGCGTATCGTAACCCGTGAAGACGCTCTCCTTGAGCGGGAAGAGCTCCACCCAGTCGTCGGTGTCCACCGCCGCGGCGTTGCGCGAACGGGCCTTCTGAGCCTGCAACTCCTTTTCGAAAGCCTCCAGGTCGACGCCCACGCCCTGCTCGCGGGCGATGAGCTCCGTAAGGTCGATCGGGAATCCGAACGTATCGTAGAGCTCGAACGCCTCGGCGCCCGGGATCGTCGTCTTACCTTCCTTCTTCGTGCGCTCGATCACGCCGTCGAGCAGGTTGATGCCCGTGGCCAGCGTCCGCAGGAACGAAGCCTCCTCCTCCTCGATGACCTTCTCGACGAGCGACTGCTGCGCCTTGAGCTCGGGGAACTGGGCGCCCATCTGATCGACGAGCCCGGCGACGAGTTTGCAGAGCGTCGGCTCCGTAAAGCCGAGGTAGGTGTAGCCGTAGCGCACGGCACGGCGCAGGATGCGGCGGATGACGTAGCCCGCCTTGACGTTCGACGGCAGCTGTCCGTCGGCGATCGAGAAGGCGATGGCGCGCAGGTGGTCGGCGATCACGCGCATGGCCACGTCGGCCTTGGCGTCCTCACCGTACTGCTTGCCCGACATCGCGGCGATGCGGCCGATCGTGGGCTGGAATACGTCGGTGTCGTAGTTCGACTTCTTGCCCTGGAGAATCATGCAGAGGCGCTCGAAGCCCATACCCGTATCGACGTTGCGCGCGGGAAGCTCTTCGAGCGAGCCGTTCGCCTTGCGGTTGAACTGCATGAACACCAGGTTCCAGATCTCGATCACCTGCGGATGGCCCGTATTGACCATCTCGCGGCCGGGCTTGAGAGCGATCTCCGCCTCGTCGCGCAGGTCGAAATGAATCTCCGAACAGGGACCGCAGGGTCCCGTCTCGCCCATCTCCCAGAAGTTGTCGTGCTTGTTGCCGCGGATGATGTGGTCCTCGGGCAGGTAGCGCTTCCAGAAGTCGTAGGCCTCCTGATCGAACGGCACGCCGTCCTCCTCGGAGCCCTCGAACACCGTGGCGTACATCCGCTCGGCAGGCAGCGCATAGACGTCGTGCAGCAGCTCCCAGGCCCACTCGATCGCCTCCTTCTTGAAGTAGTCGCCGTAGGACCAGTTGCCGAGCATCTCGAACATCGTGTGGTGGTAGGTGTCGTGGCCGACCTCCTCCAGGTCGTTGTGCTTGCCCGAAACGCGCAGACACTTCTGCGTATCGGCCGCACGCGGATATTTGCGGGGAGCGTTGCCGAGGAAGATGTCCTTGAACTGGTTCATACCCGCGTTGGTGAACATCAGCGTGGGGTCGCCCTTGACGACCATCGGCGCCGACGGCACGATTGCGTGGCCCTTGCTCTCGAAGAAGTCGAGAAAAGCCTTGCGAATTTTATTGGATTCCATATATATCGGTTTGTTCGTTTTTTCCGTTATGATATTCGGGTTGCAAAATTACACAATTTACGCTAAATTTGCACGAATAAACACGGATATTTTAAGCGAATGGAGACAAAAGAGCGCATATCGGAGGCCGGGCGGCTGACTCGGGAAGCCGAAGCGTTGACGCGCGAGGTGGTGAAGGCGCCGTTCCGGCTGCGCACCTACCGCCTGCTGCGCCGGATTCTGGTGGGATTCATCCTCGTGTCGATCGCCAACGTGCTCTTCTCCTACCTGTTCTACACGCCGAAGATGTACCGCATCTCCCGCGACAACCACGACCTGATCATCCGCTACCGCATCCTCGGCGACCGCATCCGCACGGCCCAGCGGCAGCTCGACGAGATCCGCCACCGCGACAACTACGTCTACCGTCCGCTCTTCGGCACCGACACGCTCTCGATCGAAGGGGTCTGGCAGCCCTATCCCGACGAGAAGTACGCCGCGATGGCCGGCGACGAGTTCGCCCCCCTGATGGTCGGCACCTGGCAGGAGCTCGACGCACTGGCCCGCCGGCTCTACCTCGAATCGGTCTCCATGGACGAACTCCAGGCCCTGACCCACAACAAGGAGCAGCTGTCGTCCGCCGTACCGGCCATCTGGCCCATCGACCGCGCGGCGCTGCACAACAACCACATCGGCGCCTTCAACCCGCGACGGTTCCACCCCATTCTCCACCGCATCCAGCCCCACAACGGCGTGGACTTCGGCTGCGACCGAGGCACCCCGGTGTTCGCCACGGGCGACGCGACGGTGGAGCTCGCGCTGGCATCGAACTGGAACGGCGGCTACGGCAAGCAGATCCTGCTCGACCACGGCTTCGGCTACAAGACCCGCTACGCCCATCTGGACCAGGTGCTGGTCACGAAGGGCCAGCAGGTCAAGCGGGGACAGCTCATCGGCCACGTGGGCAGCACGGGCCGCTCCAACGCCCCCCATCTCCACTACGAGGTGATCCTCAAAGGGCGCCCCGTGAACCCGATCAACTATTTCAACCGCGAGATGACTCCGCAGGAGTACGAGGAGCTGATGGAGAATCTCCGGGACACCAACTTCGAAGCGTTGTAAGATGGCAGGAAAAAAGGATCTCGAACAGTTGCGCCGCCGCAAACGCCGCAAGCAGCGCGCGATCCGCGCGACGGTAGGGCTCTTCGTCTGGACCGGCGCGGCGGTGCTCTACTACGTGGGGTTCTCGCTCTTCTTCGACACGCCGGTGGAGTACACGATGAAACACTCGACCGACGCCCTGCGCCGCGAATACGCCGCCCTGACGGAGCGCTACGACTCGCTCATGCTCGTGCTCGACAACGTGTCGGCCCGCGACCGCAACGTCTTCCAATCCCTCTTCGAGTCGACGCCCTACGACTTCGACGCCGACCGCAACGGCCGTCAGGCCGCCTCCTACGAGAGTGTCGTGGGACGCTCCTCGCATCAGCTGCGCCGCGAATTGCGCGACCGGCTCGACGAGTTCGAAAAGCGGCTCGCGCAACTCAACGAGAGCTATCTCGTCTTGCAGGAGCGCATCGACGAAGCCGGCGAAAACTGCGACCGCATCCCCTCGATCCAGCCCGTCATCAACAAGCAGCTGTCGCTGCTCACGGCCTCCTACGGCATGCGCTACCACCCCTTCTACAAGACCCTGCGTTCGCACCAGGGCGTCGACTACACCGTACCCGAGGGGTCGAGCGTCTTCGCCACGGCCGACGGCAAGGTCCGCGACGTGCTGATGCGCAACTCGACCTCGGGAATGACCGTAATAATCGACCACGGCAACGGCTACGAAACGTCGTACAGCCACCTGAGCAGCGCCAACGTCCGCAAGGGGCAGGAGGTGCGCCGCGGCGACATCATCGCCCTCACGGGCGACACGGGTCTCTCGCTGGCGCCGCACCTGCACTACGAAGTGCGCTACAACGGCGTGCGCATCGATCCGATCCACTACTTCTTCATGGAGCTCACGCCCGCCGACTACCAGCGGCTGATGCGCATCGCGCAATCGGGCATGCAATCGTTCGACTGACCCTCCGATGACGAGCGACACCCGCATACGCCTGCTCCTGCTCGACCTCGACGGCACGCTGGCCGACACGCGGCGCGCCAACGCGCTCGCCTACGTCGCCACGCTCCGCGAAAGGGGCTACGCGATCACCGAGGAGGAGTACGTCGCCCGATATTTCGGTGTGCGGTGCGACGAGTTTCTCACGCAGTTCGGCATCGCCGACCCCGCGGAGCGCGAACGGATTCGGCTGCACAAGATCGCCCGCTATCCCGACTTCTTCGACACGGTGCGGCTCAATCGGCCGCTATGGGAGTTCTGCCGCCAGTTCCGCGCGCAGGGCGGCCGCGTGTGGGTCGTCTCGACCGGCAGCCGCGCCAATATCGACAACGTGCTGCGGCACCTCGGCATCGGCGGCCCCGACACACCGGACGAAACATGCCCCGAGGGACGTCTCGACGGCATTCTCTCGGGTGCCGACGTCCGGCATCCGAAACCCGCCCCCGACGCCTTCCTGGAGGCGATGCGCCGCGAAGGCTGCACGCCGCGCGAAACACTGATTTTCGAGGATTCGGCCGTCGGAATCGAGGCGGCACGCCGCAGCGGCGCCGCCTACTTCAAGGTGGAGCTTTAGCGGAACTACGCCCAGATAAGGCTCCAGTTCCAGAACACCGTCAGCCAGGCGCACCCACCCGACAGCAGCAGACCGAAGCATACGAAAGGCAACATACGAAAATTCCGGCGACGCACCAGCAGCATGATCGCCGCAAGCTGAGCGCCCGTCGTCGACAGAACGACGCAGGCGGAACAACGCACCAAAAGCGGAGCGTCGCCCCCGAAAAGTCCGACGAACACGAAAAATGCCGCAACGACCGTCGCCACGGGAAGCAGCCATCCGTATTTGCCCAGCTTTTCCACGCCTACCTCCGGCAAATCACATTGAAATCGCAGTACTTGCAGGTGTCCGCATCCGCGCACTGCCGGAATGGAACGGCCGGATCGTAGATCTCGGCGAGCGTCTCGCGCACGAGCTCCTCGAAGCGCTCGCTGTAGTGCGTATAACGCGCCCCGCAGATCTTCTGCTCCTTGTCTTCGAGCCGCGGCGAGTAGTCGGGACGGTTCATGGCCCGCACGTAATAGAGCGCCGGTTCGGCATCGAGGCCCCGCACGCGGTAGAGCATCATCGAGTAGAGCAGCGTCTGGAGGATGTTCGAGAGGCGCTGCTTGCCCTCGCCGCGGAAAAGGCTCTCCACGCCGGCGAACTCCAGGTGCGGCGCCCCGGTCTTGTAGTCGACCACGCGCAGCGTACCGTCGTCGAGCCGGTCGATGCGGTCGGCGATGCCCGCGAACTTGAGGGTCCGGTCCTGCCCCGCCGCCGTGAACGGGAAGGGGTATTCGACGCGCTCCTCCAGCCCGGTGACCGTGAATGCGTCGTGCGCCGCATCGTAGGGCAGCACCCCGCCGCGCAGATAGCGCGTGACGATATCCTTCACGAGCAGCAGGTTGCCCGTATAGTCGTCGGCCGTGGCCCGGTCGTCGCGCAGATAGTTCTCGTTGATCGAAGCCTCGACCGCCGCCGCGATCTCCCCCGTGCGGAGCATGGCCCGCAGCGTATCGCTGGGGTGCGCTTCGCCTTCGATCCGGGCGTAGAGCCGCTGCACGGCGGCATGGAGGATCGTTCCGAACATCGGCGCGTCGACCTCCTCGGAGATCTCGTCGTCGGTCTTCAGACGCGCGACCGAATGGAAATAGAAGCGCAGCGGACACGCCACGTAGCGGAAAAAGGCCGTCGGCGAAAGCGTCGCCGACGATTCGGGATCCGTAAAACGCTCCAGGCTCCGCATCACCCGTTCATCTTTCGCCACCTCGATCGGTTCGTTTCCGGCCAGGTCGACGTCGACACCGACCTCGATGCGACGCATCGCAAACCCGCTCTCGTAGTCGAGCTGGCGGATGTAGCGGCTCGGCTCGCCCGTCGACTTGTCGTCGGCATGCGAGCAGTAGAGCATGTACACCCGCTCGGCCCGCTGGATCAGCCGGTAGAAGTAGTAGGCGAAGACACCCTCGTGGTGCTCGGGCGTGGGCAGCCCGTAGGCGGCCCGCAGGTTGTAGGGTACGAACGACGCCTGCGCGAGCCGGTTGCCGGGAAAGTTGTCGTCGGTCATCGAGAGGATGACGACATTTTCGAAATCGAGGTTGCGGGTTTCGAGGATTCCCATCACCTGAAGTCCCTCCAGCGGCTCGCCCTCGAAGGGAATGCGCAGCGTCTGGAGATGCCGCCGCAGCAAAGAGGCATAGACGGCGGTCGACAGTTCGATATCGCAGTCGTCGAGCGAGTTGCGCAGCTTGACGATCTCCTCGGCGGCGACGGCCAGAAACTCCGTCCGTTCGCGGGCATCCTCCCCCGCATGGGGAATGCGCGCCACGGCCGCGAGCATCCGCAGCAGGTAGTCGGAGAGTGCGCGCCACCCCTCGGCCGGCGCGAAGAGCTCCCGAAGCAGTTCGCTGCGTGCGAGCCACGCCCCATCGACCGAGATCCGCCGCTCGCGGACGATCTGCTCCTGCATCTCCCCCGCCAGCCCGGGATCCGCCTCCGACACGTAGGGATGTGCGAGCAGCCCCGTGACATCGGCGTGGTAGAACGTGCTGCCCCCGCCCTTGCTCCGGCGCCGGTTCTGCAACTCGACGAGCCGCTCGACGAAGGTGTAGGCCAAAGTCGCCCGCAAGGGATAACCCATCGTGACGTTCACGCGCCCCAGTTCGGGCGGCAGCGCATAGAGGAGCGGCATCAGCAGGTTCTCGTCGGTCAGCACCACGGCCGTCCGCTTGTCGAGCCGCCGGGAGCGCCCCTCGACGAACCGCCCCTGCTCGTCGAATCCGGCCAGATCGCACAGGATCCGCGCGGCATACTTGCACTGCACGGCATTCGAAACGGAGGCGACGGCGGTCAGCTCCTTGGGCTGCCGCATGCCGTCGTGCGAGAGTTCGGCGCGCGGCGGGAACTGCACGACGTTCTGCCGCACGAACATCCCCGCCTCCTGCTCGGGGCGTTCCTTATAATAGGTGTCGTAATCCCAATAGAAATCGGTCTCGGCGGCTGTCGAGAGGAAGCGGAAGAGGCGTTTTTCGCACTCGGACAAGGCATTGAAACCCGCCACGACATACCGCCGCGGCTCCGGGAAAGCGAACGCCCCCTCGCGGATGCGGTCGGCGGCAGCGCGCTGCACCATGCCGTTATAGGCGATTCCGAGCCCGGACAGCCGCTCGCGATAGCGGCGATAGATCGGACCGAGGGTCTTCCAGAGGGCCAGAAAACGGCGCTTCTCCTCCGAAAGGTCGGCATCGGCGCCGAACGAGGACCAGAAAGCCAGGATCTGCAACTGCGCGGGCGTGAGGTAGGAGATGTCGGCTTCGAGCTCCTTGATCTCGCCGATGTTGCGGAACAGCATATCGGCGTCGATCAGGTATTTGTCGATCGTGTCGAAGTCCGTGAGGAGCATGTCGCCCCAGAAGTAGAACTTGTCGAACGGTTCGGCGTGATACTCCGAGTAGACTTTGTAGAGCTCGACGATCAGGCGCACGCGGTCCCCCGTGCGCAGGCCCGAGATCTCGGACATCAACTCGTCGATGGTCGTCCACTGCGGCTCCCACATCGGCCGGTCGGCGACTCCGCCGAGCGCATCGACGAAGAAAAGCCGCGCACGGCGCGACGGAAAGAGGATCGCCCGATCGGCGATCCCGGCACCGTAACGCTCGTACAGATCCCGGGCGACCTCCTCCAGAAAACTCCGCATAGGCCGCTATTCGACTGGGATGATCGTTCCGCCCACGAAGCGGGTTTCGCAACGCAGGATGGAGGGCGTGCCCCGGTAACGGATCGTGCCCTTGGTCGAGGTGGTCGCTTCGAGCCGCTCGGTGGCCTGCAACAGCACAGAAGCCCCGTTCGAAGCCTCGACGCGCACGGCTGCGGCCTCGAGTCCCGAGAGTTCGAAATCGCCGGACGAGGCATCGATCGTCAGATAGCGCACCTTGCCCGTCAGCCGGGCCGAGCTGCGTCCCGAGAAGTCGAGCTTCAGATCTTCGGCGGCGACCTGCGCCGTGAGCGAAGCCCGGCCGGCTACCCGCAGGTCGAGCAGCGGCGCCGCGAGTTCGCCCTCGAACGTCGCGGCGGCATCGGAGAGCGCCACCGACGTCAGCTCATTGTAGAAGACCCGCACCGAGGTGCGCACCGCGCGCCGCAGTCCCGTGCGTTCGGAGATCGCAAGCACCTTGTCCTTCACCGAAGCCCGGAACCGGGTATCGTCGCTCCCTTTCGTGTCGTAGACGATCCGCGGTGCTTCGGTATCGGGCACCCGGACGAACACGATGTCGACCTCGGCGGAGACCTCGACGGCCGTAAAGGGGGCCAGCCATTCGCTGCGGACGGCAGCCGCGGTATCGGAGTCGGCTGCGACCTCCTGTGCGACGGAGACGAGGGCTCCGAGCAGCGCAGCTGCGCTCATAATCAGTTTCTTCATGGCAGTAATCTTATTTTCCGTGACGCTAAATTACAAAATTATCGCAAAACGCCGCCGCCGTTCGGGATTTGTTTCGTACTTTTACTACGAAAAACCATCTTTCGCAGCGTGAGAGCCAAAATCCTGAACGCAAGCGCCGGCTCGGGCAAGACCTACCAGCTGGCCTACAAATACGTGCACGACGTGGTGGAGCAGCCCACCGCCTACCGGCATATCCTGGCCGTGACCTTCACCAACAAGGCCACCGAGGAGATGAAGAGCCGCATCCTCAAGGAGATCCACCAGCTGGCATCGGGCGGCGAGAGCGGCTACCTCGCCCAGCTGTGCGACGAGCTGGGTCTCGACGCCGCATCGGTACGCAAACGGGCCGCCGAAGCCCGGGCACGCATCCTGCACGACTATTCGCGCTTCACGGTGCTCACGATCGACACCTTCTTCCAGCGCATCCTGCGGGCCTTCATCAAGGAACTCGGCATCGACCTCGACTACAATGTCGAGATCGAAACCGCCTCGGTGCTCTCGAAGAGCGCCGACGCACTGATCGAGCAGATCACCGTCGACCGGGAGCTGCAACGCTGGCTCACGGATTTCGTGCAGGAACGCATCGACGAAGGGCGCAAATGGGATGTCCGCGAAGGCATCCTCTCGCTGGGCGGCGAGCTCTTCAAGGAGAAGAACAAGGAGACGCTCGCCTCGACGCGCACCCGCGAAGAGCTCGGACGCATCGTCCGCGAAGCGACGGCCCACGCCGAAGCGACCCGCGCCCGGCTGCGCGAGACGGCCGCCGAAGCGGTCCGCATCATCGGCTCGGCAGGGCTCTCGGCCGCCGACTTCTCGGGCAAGAGCCGCAGTTTCGCCAACTGGTTCTACGTCGTGGCCGCCGGCGAGATCAAGCCTTACGGTGCGACGGTGGCCAAGATGAGCGCGACGACCGAGGGGTGGTGCGCCAAAGGGTCGCCCGCACTTCCGCTCGTCGCCGAACTCCAGCCGCTCCTGCGCACGATGTGCGACCTCTACGACCGCAACGTGCGTTCGTGGAACACCTGCGCGCTGCTGCGCGAGAACTACCGCAGCTTCGCCCTGCTCTCGGACCTCTACGCCAAGGTGCAGCGGATGTGCGACGAGCAGAACATGATGCTGCTCTCCGAAACGAAATACATCCTCTCGGAATTCATCGGCCACAACGACGCGCCATTCATCTACGAGAAGGTCGGCAACCGCTTCGAACGCTTCATGATCGACGAGTTCCAGGACACCTCGGTCAAGGAGTGGGAGAATTTCCTGCCGCTGTTGCAGAACGCCATGGCCCAGTCGACGGCGACCTCGGTGCTGATCGTGGGCGACATCAAGCAGTCGATCTACCGCTGGCGCGGCGGCGACTGGCGGATTCTGCACGAGGGAGCCCGCGAAGCCCTCGGAGCTGCCGACACCGAAGTCGTCCGCCTGCGGGAGAACTACCGCAGTCTGCCCGAAGTCGTGGAGTTCAACAACCGCACGATCGGCCGCGTCGTCGCCGCCGACAACCGCGATCTGAACCTCAAGCTGGAGGAGGCCGCAGCGCGCGGCGATCTGCCGGCCGCCGACTGCGAACGGCTGCGCGACACGCTCGCCGCCGCCTACCGCGACCACGCGCAGATACCCCGCCACCGGGGCGTATACCCGGGATACGTTTCGGCGGAGACCTTCGCCGAGCGTCCGCCCGTCGTGGAGCGCATCTGCGAACTGCTGGACAAGGGGTTCCGTCCCTGCGACATCCTGATCCTCGTGCGGGGAGCCAACGACGGCGCCAAGATCGCCTCCGAGCTGCTCGACTTCAAAAGCCGCAATACGGACGACCGCTACCGCTTCGACGTGACGACGCAGGAGGCGCTCGTCATCGGCACGGCCCCCGTGAGCTCGTTCGTCGCCGCGGCGCTGCGGCTGGCCGTCAATCCCGACGACACACTCAGCCGCGCGAACTACAACCACTTCCTCGGACGTCCCTTCGACCAGGTGCCGGACGCCGACGAACGCGCATTCTTCCGCTCGCTGCGGCTGCTGCCGCCCGAAGAGGCATTCGAGCGCATCGTCATCCGGCACGAACTTCGGCAGGACAAGCGGCTGACGGCCTACCTGCAAGCCATCCACGAGCAGATCATCGCCTTCTGCGCCAACAAGATCGCCGACATCCCGCTCTTCCTGCGCTGGTGGGACGAGCAGGGGTCGTCGCGCTCGCTCGCCATCGAGCGGAGCGCATCGACCGTCGAGATCATGACCGTCCACAAGGCCAAAGGACTCGAAAAACGGGCCGTCATCATCCCCTACTGCTCGTGGCAGCTCGACCCCAAGTCGGGCGGCAACATCCAGAACATCGTCTGGGCCGAAGCAAGCTCCGGCGAGGCCGCCGACATCGGGCGCTTCCCGGTGAAGTACAAGCGGGCGATGGCCGAATCGGAGTTTTCGGCCGAATACTACCGCGAGCAGGTCTACGCCCACGTCGACAACGTGAATCTGCTCTACGTGGCCCTCACGCGCGCCGCCGAATCGCTCCACATCTTCGTTCCGGAGCGGGGCACCCACGTCGGGTCGCTGCTGCTGCGCACGCTCGCCGCCGCCCCCGAGGGGGAGGGGCGGCGCACCGACACCGAGGCGGGCGTCCGCTACGAGTTCGGAGAGTTTACGGGCCCGAATCCAGAGAAAAAGCGCCCCGCGCAGGAGGCAGAACACGTCGTCCTGGAGAACTACCTCACGGCCCATGCCGACCTCGGGCTGCGTCTCCCCTCGCAACGCTACTTCGAAGAGGGCGACACCGAACTCTCGCCCCGCAACTTCGGCATCCTGATGCACCGGGCGTTCCAGGAGGCCGACGACGAATCGGAGATCCGGCAGGCCGTGCAGCGGATGAGGGATGCGGGCATCCTCTCGGACGAGGATGCCGCGACGCTGCGAAGCATGATCGACAAGGCGCTCGACCACCCGGCCGTCCGCGAGTGGTTCGGCGACGGCTGGGAGCGCATCCGCAACGAAAACGCGATCATCGCCCCCGGCAAGAGCAGCACGCGCCGTCCCGATCGCGTGATGGTAGCCGGCGACCGGGCGCTGGTAGTCGACTACAAGTTCGGCCGCCCGGAGAACTCCGAACACCGCCGGCAGCTGCGCGACTACATGCAGCTGCTGCGCGAAATGGGCTACCGGCGCATCGAGGGATATCTCTGGTACGTGAAGCGGGGCGAAATCATCCCCGTGGAGTTCTGACCTATCGGCCGCGGACGGGCTTTGGGGGCTTGCCTTGCACGACCTGCCGTCCGCGGCCCGATGCGCACTGCCGCCGGGGAGAGAAGAGCTGCGCCCGCACGGCACAAAGGCCGCATTCCCGCACACAACGGCCCTCCGGGAACATGGTACAGTGAGGATTTATCCGTATCTTTGGCTTCGCCTTGGCTCGGCAAACTGCAAGCAAGCTTGCTTTTGCTCTCGCTTATTATTATCTTTGTCGGACAGTTACCGAAAACGTGCACACCATCGACATCATACCGCCCGCCTTCCGGCGCCGGGGCCTTCGGGTCGCCTTTTCGCTGCTGCTGCGCGCCGTACTGAACCTCACGGGACTGGCGGTGTTGCTGCCCGTTCTGGCTCTGGTGCTCGATCCGGCCTGGCTCGCGGGCGACGGTCCCCTCGCCCGGCTCTACCTGCTCTCCGGCATCGGCTCGCCGCGGGCTTTCGCCCTGACGCTATGTGCCGCCGTCGTTGCCGTCGTCATCGCCAAAAGCGTCGCGAACCACCTGCTGGTGCATATCGAGAATCGCTACGTCTTCGATCTCTACCGCACGTTGTCGCGACGGCTCTACACCGCCTACCACGACCGCGGCCTGGCATTCGTCAAGAGCGCCAACTCGGCGCAGCTGGCTCGCAACGTCAACGTCGTATGCCTCGCATTCGTCTCCGGCGTGTTGAAGCCCGCAGCCCAAATCGTCGCCGAAGCCCTGCTGTTGCTGCTGCTCTTCACAGCCCTGCTCCTTTACGCTCCGATCGCCGCCCTGCTCACCGCCGCGGTGTTCCTTCCCTCCGTATGGCTCTACTACACCTTGGTCCGCAACCGGATGGTCCGCCTCGGCGACGAGGAGAACCGGGCGCAGCGCGAAAAAGCACGGCTGGTCGTCGAAACGTTCCGCGGCTATGCCGACATCGAGATCAACGGCGCTTTTCCGCAGATGCTCCGGGCATTCGACGCAGCCATGGAGCGTGTCATCGCCCTTCGGATGCGCGACGCGGCAATGCGGATGCTCCCCCAGACACTCACCGAGGCCGGTCTGGCCGTCGGCATGGCGCTGCTCGTGGCGCTGAGCCTCGGCGACGACGGCCCCGCAGCCCGGATGCTCTTCGGCGTATTCGCCGTAGCGGCGCTGCGGCTGATGCCCTCGGTGCGCAGCATCCTTGCTGCCTGGGCCTCGATCCGCTACAACCGGTACGCCATCGAACTGCTCCGCAACGCCCCGTCGGAGACGCAGCCCGCAGACAACGCCGGCCAGCAGCCGATGCCGTTCGAGCGGCAGATCGACGTGCGGGAGCTGACGTTCCGCTTCGAGGACGACGGCACGGAGCTCTTCCGCGACTTCTCGCTCACGATCCGCAAGGGCGAGCGCATCGGCATCCGCGGCGCATCGGGCGCAGGAAAGACGACGCTCTTCAACCTGCTGCTGGGGCTCTATGCCCCGACATCGGGTACGATCGAGATCGACGGCACGCCCCTCGCATCCGACAATCGCCGGGCCTGGCAGCGGCGTATCGGATACGTTTCGCAGCATCTGTTCCTCACCGATGCGACCTTCGCGGCCAACGTCGCGCTGGGCGAGCCCGAGGAGCGGATCGACCGCGCGCGGGTCATGCAGGCGCTCGAAGCGGCTCAGTTAGGCCCGTTCATCGCCTCGCTGCCTGCGGGCATCGATACCCGCATCGGCGAGTGCGGCTGCCGACTCTCGGGCGGACAGCGGCAGCGCATCGGAATCGCCCGGGCGCTCTACCGCCGGGCCGACGTGCTCTTCTTCGACGAGGCGACCTCGGCGCTCGACGACCGCACCGAGGAGGAGGTCAATCGGGCCATCGCGCGGCTCGCCGCCTCGCAACCGGGGCTCACGCTGGTGGTGATCGCCCACCGCGAGAGTTCGCTCGAATATTGCGATCGAATCGTAACACTCGGAAAATAGCCATGGACTACCTCATCGCGAACATACGCCTCAGCCTCCCCGACGAACTCCTCGCCGGGCATTTCGCCCGTGCGCTGGCCCCGTTCGCAGCCCCCGCCCCCGGGGAGGCCGACCTGCATCTGCAACGCTGCGAACGGATCGCTCCCGCCGCAGACTATCGCGAAATCGACCGCTTCGACTTCGCGGATGCCGACGCCGACTGCCTTTTCGGCCGCGACGCAGCAGGGTATCTGCTCGAAATGACCCCGCGCGGAGGCGGTCCATCGGCCTCGTTCCGCCTCCGTCCCGGCACGGCGGAGGCGACGACCGACTACACCACGGAGCATCACCCCGCACTATTCCGGTTCGGCGTCTGGACGCTCTACAACCTCGTTGCTATCGATCGCAGCGAGCTGGCGATCCACTCGTCGGTGCTGCTCTACCGCGGCGAAGCGGTGCTCGTTCTCGGCGAATCGGGGACCGGCAAGAGCACCCACACGCGGCTGTGGCGCGAGCACCTTCCCGGCGCTGAGCTGCTGAACGACGACAGCCCCATCGTCCGGGCCGAGGGGGGGGGCTCGGAGGCAACGGTCTACGGATCGCCCTGGAGCGGAAAACTCCCCTGCTACCGCAACGAGCACTACCCCATCCGGGCCTTCCTGCGACTTTCCCAAGCCCCGCACAACAAGATCCGGCGACTGCGACCGATCGAAGCGATCGGAGCGCTGCTGCCCTCGTGCCCGCCCGCATTCGCCCACGACAAAGCCCTGCTCGACGGCACCTGCGCCATAGTCTCCGCCCTGCTGGCGCACACCCCCTGCTATCACCTGGAGTGTCTGCCCGACGCTGAAGCGGCCCGACTCTCCTGCCGAACGATTTTCGCCGATGAAAACCTGCTCTAATTCCGAGTTCTTCTCGCTGGCCCGCGATCTGCTGCGGGAGGGACAAAGCGTCGACGCCCGGGTTCAGGGTCAGAGCATGCTCCCGTTCTTCCGAAGCGGCCAGGTCATTCGCCTGCGCCCCCTGCGGCCGGGCGATCTCCGACAAGGCAACGTCGTGCTGGGAGAGACCGACGGCGGACACTTCGTCGTGCACCGGATTCTGCACGTTGCGCCCGCATGCGTCACGCTGCTCGGCGACGGGAACGTCGCCGGCACGGAGCGGATCGCCCCGGAACGCATCCACGGCATCGTCGACTGCGGACGGTTCCACCTCATGCTCGCCCGCATCTGGCTGCGGCTGCGCCCCGTGCGGAAATATCCGTTGTGGGTGCTCAAACGCATCTGCCGGAAATAACCCGCCCCTCCGCCCCTTTCGCAACACGCCCCAAGCGCCGTATCCGGGCTGGATCTTATA
>CAMWWU010000048.1 GCA_947178025.1 uncultured Alistipes sp.
TTCCTGAGCGACGTGCGCTATCCCGACGAGGTATTCGTGCGCAGAACGTCCCGATAGAAAACAAGGCGGGGCTTCCGATCGATCGGAAGCCCCGCCTTGCCTCGGTGCCGGATATCATTGCAGTGCCTCCGGCGCCGGAATCAGAAAGAGGGCGATCAGCAGCACGAGCAGACAGACGACGGCGATCAGCAGCCGTTTCTTCCACTTGCCGCCCCGCGCCGGCAGCGTCGCGTCGTAGCCGGCGAACTCCTTGCCGGCCGTGTCTGCGGCCCGGGCTTTGCCGCCGCTCAGGCGGGCGACCTCCTCGGCCATGCGTTTCGTGCGGTCGGCAGCCAGCGCCTCCTGCCGTTCTCTGCGGGCCTTTTCCGCGGCTTCGAGCTCCTGCCTGCGCCGCTCCTCGGCCTCCCGGGCCTGCTGTTCGCGCGCCGCGCGCTCCTGCTCTTCGCGGCGCTGCCGCTCTTCATGCTCCAGACAGAGCCGGCGGACATACCTCCCGGCCCGGAAGATCCCGAGCTGGATGAACCGCTCCTCGGGCGAATACTCCGCATCGAGACGGATACCCTCCTGCAGCAGGCGGGTCAGCATGTCGTAAACCGGATGCAGTGGCCGGGAGAGAAGCTCCCGACGGATGCCGGCGGCGAGTTCCGCCGCGCGCTCCAGCATCGTCTGTTCGAAGTCGTCGAATCCGCGGGCGAGCAGATAGAGCGTTTCGGCCAGCCGGATGTCGGCTTCGCGGTCGGGGAACGTCTTGTTCAGCCGGTCCACCGCCGCGCCGCTTTTGGGCGACCCGACGTTGCAGAAGGCCAGAAAACCCCAGAAGCGCTGCCAGTAGTCGTCGGTCAGCTCCTCTTCGTAGTGTGCGACCGCCTCTTCGGGGGCGAACACCGCGCGGGAGAGGAAGTACCAGTAGCCGACCGTGCTGTTCGCCGCGGTTTCGTGCAGCGCTTCCAGTGTTTCGAGCGCTGGAAGCACTTCGTTCCGGTCGTCGGCCTCCAGCAGCCTTCGGACGGCGCTCTCCAGCTCGGCCTGCCGGACGGGGCTCAGCTCGGTGCTCCTGGCGGCCGGAGCGCTGTTTTGCAGGTCGCGGAGGATCCCGATCTGCGTGTCGGCTCCGATCCGCAGCCGCTCCGCCTCGGCGTCGAGCCGCTGCTTGCGGGGGGCGTCGAGCGCCCCTTCGCCGAGGATGCGGGCCGCGAATGCGCGGTAATCCTCCGTCGCCTGCCGTTCGCACCGTTCGCATCGCTTCGATCGTTCGATGTAGTACTCCAGCGCCACCTGCCGGCCGCATGCGGGGCATGCGACGCTGCGATCCATGTAGATTCGCTTGCCCGAAACGGCGCACTCGACGATCTTGTGCGACTGATCCTCGGTGATGTTGTTGTGAATCGTGATGTTCGACGCTTCGTATTTGTCCTGACGGCCGATGATCGTGCTGTCGGATACGAGGTTCCGGTCGCCGATCATCGGCGTGTTCTCTGCCTCCCGGCCGGCGGATCGCTCCGGAGACGTCGGCCGGCATTCGCCGCCGCATTCGGGGCAGAAACGGGCCTGGTCGTCGGCGACCGAAGCTCCGCATCGGATACATGTTTTCATGGTTTTTCGGGTTTGTCGTTCGGGGTTTGGGCGTCTGTTGCTGCTGACTCCTCTTGAGTCTCCGGTTCGGCGGCAGCCTCGGCTGCCGGCAGCTGTTCGGGAGTCTCCTCGGCGGGGACGATCGCGTCGACTGCGAGCCAGCCGTGGCGGACCGTCCCTTCGATTTCGACCCTGCGGCCGTCGAACGGTTCGAAGAACGGATCGTCGAACGGCGCCGCATCCCGGCGGCAGAGCTTCCGCTCCGTCCCCTCGGCGTCGGTCAGGTAGGCGTAGCGCCCCTCCGAGCGGGAGCCCGTGTTGGCGCTCCGAACGTGCAGTATTCCGTGGTACGTGTTCATGGTCAGTTGATTTCGCGGCCGCAGTTGGCGCAGAAGCGGATGCCGGGCTGTACGACCGTACCGCAGTCGGGACACACGCGGCCGATCTGCTGCTGGGCCGGCTGCGGTGCTGCGGCCTGCTGGTTGTTGCGGGTCGTGTAGTCGAGCGCTCGGTCCTGCGTGCGTTCCATGCGGTCCTCCTGCTTTTCGAGCCGCTGCCGGTACTCCTCGCGCTCCTCGTCCTTGTGACGGATCAGGTTGCCGCTCAGCGCTACGGTCGTCTGCTGCATCTGACGCATCATTTCGAGCATCATCTCCTCGTGACGCCGCGAATCGGCGATGCGGGCCTCGGCATCGCGGCGTGCCTGCTCGGCGTCGCGACCGGCAGCGAACGATTCGGCGTAGGCGCGCGCACCCTCGGCATCGAGATGCTCGCGGGCTCCGATGGCCATGATCTGTTCGGCGGACATCTGCGCCTGCTTGTCGAGCGCCTCCTGCCGCGTGCGCTCCAGGGCGATTTCGTGTTCGAGTTCCATCCTGCGGTCTTCGCGCTTCATTTCGCGGATCTTGCGCAGCCGCTCGATCTGGGCGTTCATCTCAGCGTCGTCCGCCTCGAACTCCGCTTTGCGGTCGGCGAGCCGCTGCTCGCGTTCCCGGGCGCGGCGCTCGTCGGAATAGGCGTCGTCCATGCGGCGCTGCGTGATGGTCATCTCCTGCAATTCGAGGTTGCGGCGCATGGCCTCCACGGCGATTTCCCCTTCGCCGGCCGTGCGGACCTTCTCGAACTCGATCTCGTCGCGCAGCTGCATCAGCCGCAGCGACTGCCCCCGCCGGTAGCCCCGCTCGGCGATGTCTGCCCGCAGATTGGCGATATCCTCTTCGCGCAGCAGGCCCGTGCGGGCGATCTCGGCCATCGCCTCCTCGACCTCGGCTTCGCTGCGGGCGTCGCGGATGCGCTTCTCGCGCGAGAGCACGGTGTAGAACTTGTCGAGTTCGTCGTCGGTCAGCAGCCGGTCGCGGTTCACCTCCTGCAAACCGGCGTAGAGCTGCTGTTCGCTGCGGGCGTCGGCGATCTCCTGGGCATTGGTTTCGGCCGCGAGGCGGTTGCGGAAGTCGTTGGTGCGGCGCAGGTAGTCGAGCTCCTGCTCCGAGAGGTAGAGTTCGCGGCTCAGGCTGCGCAGCCGTTCGAGGTCTTCGTTCGAGGCGACCACTTCGGCGACCTGCTCCAGCGCGAGGCCGTGGAAGCCTTCTCCGGCGGCGGCGATGCGTGCGGCGATCTCCTCCGCGATATCGGCCGGAATCGTCGACTGCCCGATCTCGCGGTCCTGCATGACGTGCTGTACGGCGCTCTGCACGGCGGGTTGCAGCATCTCGGCGATCCGCCGGGTCGTGGCCACGCCCACGTCGACGAGGAAGTGCTCGGAGAAGCGGTCGAAGTCGGCGATGCGGAATACGGCCCGCACGCCGACCTGCATGTCGAGCAGCTTCGTGCGGACGACCATCGGTCTGAATTCGGCGGTCTCTTCCGCCGTCCCCGAGCCGAAGACCAGCGAGAAGCTCTTGTCGAGCTTGAGTTGCAGCGAGAAGACCTCGTGACGCTTCATGCTCTCGATCAGTGCGTCGAGCGTCCGCTGCTTTTCGGGGCGGTTCTCCTCGCGCAGGTTGTCCTTGACGCGGCGTCCCAGCACGGCGTTGACGAGAAAACGGCCGCAGCCCGTTACCATGCCGGCGAGCCCGCCGTGGCGGCTTTCGAGCATCCGTTGCAGCTCTTCGGGCTCCACGAAGTCGTAGATGCCTCCGTGGATCTCGGCGAGGATCTTGCCGTCGGCCTTGACATAGGCCGTCGTGCCGTCGTTGACGATGAGTCCCTGCACCCGGTCGTAGCGGGTGAATTCGGCTTCGTTGAGGCGGCAGGCCACTTCGCCCTTGCGGATGTTCCAGCAGATTTTCTGCTTCACGACGCTCATTTGGCCGCCTTCGGCGCTCCGCTCGGGGGCGCTTTCGGGGGCGGGAGCCGCCGCAGGCGTGCCGCAGGTCGTGCAGAATTTGGCGGCGGGGGGCAGCGTCGCGCCGCACGACCGGCAGACGGATGCGGCCTGGGCCGTCGCTGCGGGTGTCCCGCAACCGGTGCAGAATTTGGCACCTTCGGGCAGTTCGGAGTTACAGTTCGGACATTTCATGGTCGTTCTATTTGGTTGATATGATTGACTTGATGTTGCCGTCGAGATCGGTCGTCGCCGTGTGGCGCCAGGCGACCTCTCCGGTGCGGCCCGCGTAGTCGAAGGCGTAGAATGCCTCGCCGTTGCGGTATTTCATGCGGGTAACGGCGGTCAGCTGCCTCGGCTCGACGCCCAGGCGTGCGTAGAGCGTCCGGTCGACCTCGGCGCGAATCCGCTCCAGGTTGCGGTCGACGGCCTGCCGCACCTGCATCAGCACCGAGGGAGGGGCGGCGGAGCCGTAGAGGCTCTTGCTCTCCGCGACGGCGTTGATCGGGCCAGTGCCGAGCGGTGCGGCGGCGTGGGGAGCCTTGTCGCCGGCCAGGCCGGCGAGGTGGAGGTAGGGATCGCCGAAGAGGTTGAACTCGACGATCGTAAGGGCTTGATGAGGCGTGAAATATCCGTCGTTGCAGTCGAAGAAGCTCCGGCGGGCCCGGAAGAGCGCTTCGCCGGCCGTGTCGCCCGCGAGCAGCCGGTCCATGTAGACATGCGTCAGCCGGTCGGCGTTGTCGAGGTCTCCCGCCGTCCGGCTCTCGGAGGCGCCCCACGCGATGCGCGACGAGCCGAGGTAGAGCAGCGTCGTGCCGCCCAGGGCGGCCAGGAGCATCGTTTCGTTGCGGCCGTAGTCGCGGAATTTACCGCCGTAGCACGCCTCGGTCACCACGACGTTCGGGCGCTCGGCCGCCGCCAGCTGGCGGGGCGTGATCGCTTCGTAACACTGCTGCCGGTAGGAGGCGTAGAAGCTGCACGCGGTCGGGGCGTCGCTGCCGTGCAGATTGAAGTAGTAGAGCCCTGCTTCGTGGTCGAACACCTCGTCGATCACCGAGCGCTCCACGCAGGGGCTGACGAAGAGTTCGCGGTCGTAGATCCGCTCGTCGCGGAATCCTCCGGTACAGAGGCCGTCGCGCCGCAGCGGATTGCAGACCGAGGCCGAAGCGGAGAGCCACGTGCGGTCGGTCTGCCCGTAGGCGCGGCCGATCCGCATGGCTCCGCACGCTTGTGCGGCCCGATGCAGGTAGGCGGCCAGATCCTCGGCCGTGGCGTCGGCGGCCAGTGGGAGGCGGCCGACGTGGAAATACTGCTCGTAGCGGAACAGTTCGGCCGTGCGGAGCAGTTCGCGGGTCCGTGCGCCGAGCAGGTAGGCATACGGGAGGTCGCTCTCGATGTCCGTGTCGGAGTAGTCGGGAGCGGAGACGTACTGCGGCAGGACGGGCATCGGAATCACGTCGTCGCCGCCCACGATGAAGAGGTAGCAGCTCTCCTCGCGGGTCGTCGTGCGGCCGTAGCGGTAGTAGTCGGCGAGCAGGCGGATATGCTCTTCCCAGGTTTTGGTCGGTGCGAGCCGTTCCCGGGAGCCTTTCGCCTCGGGGTTGAGCCAGGCGTAGTCGCCGGCATCGAGCAGCCGGTAGCGGATGCCGTGACCGAGGGCCTGCTCCGCATAGGCTTCGAGCAGGCGGCGGATCGTTTCCGGTGCGGTGTGCAGTTTGCGGGCGAGGGCGTCGAGATTGGTGAAGATCGCCCCCTCGGCCGGCCGGGGCTCCTCTTTCGTCGTCGCGGAGGGGACGGCGGGGGCCGGTGCCGAGGGCTTCGCCGCGGGAGCCGGGAGGCGGGTGCCGCATCGGGCGCAGAAGATGTGGTCGTCGCAGCACTTGCTGCCGCATTCGGGACAGAACATGGGGCGGTTTTTCTGGTTAGTCGATTCGGATGATTCGGGCCGTCGTGCGTTTCAGGTCGGGCATCGCCTCGCCCGTGTCGGCCCCGATGTAGGTCGGGTCGCAGACCACGTAGCGGCGGCCGTCGAGCAGCACGTGGTCGCCGGAGGTCTCCGCCGTGAAACGCACGGCTGTGGCGATATGCTCCGGATAGTGGAGCAGTACGACGTCGAGGCCCAGCAGATCCCGCACGAGACGGGCATAGAGGATCGCGCGGTCCTCGCAGTCGCTGTACGGATAGCCGAAGAGCTCCTCGGCGAAGAGCGTCCGCTCGCTGCCGAACTGCTCTTCGTCCGTCTTGTAGGGGAAAGCCCGGTGGAGGTAGTGCAGCAGGATCTCTGCGGCCTGCCGCTCGCTCTTTTCCGCGATCGCCGCACGCAGCGCCGGGAAGAGCTGCCCTTCGGCCTGCGGCGAGAGGTGCGTCGCGGCGTAGATCTCCCACGAGCAGGGCGGATAGCCGGCCAGGAAGGCGAGCAGGTTGCCGTTCGGCGTTACGGAGGCGGCGATGCCCTGCTGCGTGTCGTTGCGTGCGGCGCGGGTGCCGGCCGCAACGGCGAGTGCCGGCGGAACCGGCATGGCGAGCGAGAGCGTCCGTTCGCCCGGTATGGGGAAGTTGCAGACGTTGTAGGAAGAGGCGCGGGAGCCGCCGTCCAGCAGGTAGAAGGTGCGGCCGTCGATTTGGAAGTAGAGCCGTGCGTAGACTTCGCAGGAGGGCTCCGTGAGCAGACAAAGCCGTCCGTCGCCGCGGGCCAGACGCATGCGGTAGCCCGCTTCGGCCAGCAGGAAGGCGCGGAGCAGAACCGATTCGTCCGTGCCTGCGCCGCAAAACGCTTCGGCGAGGGTGCGCGTCAGTTCGTAGTATCCCCAGTCGTTGAGGCTGAGCTGCCGCTTCAGCTCCTGACACTCTTCGGCGACCCGGTCGTATCCGCCTGCGGCGATGCGCTCCCAGGCTGCGGCCACGGCACTCTCCTGCGTCGAGGCGAGGCGGAACTGCTGGGCGCGGGTCAGCGTCGCCGAGCAGTCGGTGCCGTAGAACGAGAACCGGAAGGGGCGGGTCGTCGTCGGGGACTCCGGTGCGGCGGCCGGCGTTTCGGGCTCCGGAGCCGGAGAGACGACGATCACTTCGTCGTAGCGCAGCTGCTCGGGGACAGCCGGTGCGGGCGCGTCGGGGGCCTTGACGATCGGACGCACCGGCTCCTGCCGTTCGGGCAGCGGCCGGGGCGTCTCGGGGCGACAGGCCTCCCAGCGTTTGCGCAGGTAGTCGGCGCAGGCTTTGCGGTAGTTGTCCCGAAATTCGGTATAGGCCTGCCGGCGGCGGGCCTGGTATTCGAGCAGCGCTTCGCGCCTCGACTGGGCGGCGAGCGGCATCGCTGCGAGCAGCGTCAGCAGGAGCAGGCAATAGCGGTTCATGATGTTCGGGTGTGTGCGATGGCACTCCCCCGGTAGGCCGGACGGAGCGCCATCGGATATCGGAGCGACGGCGCTCCCCTACTGCTTCGAGAAAGCGGCCATCCGCTCTTCGAAGACCTTCTTGAACTGTTCGCGGTCGAACTCCAGGTTGAGTTTTGCGTCCTTGGCGATCGCGGCCTCCACGGCCGTCTCGATGGCGCTCTTGGGCATCTGGAGGCAGACGTAGAAGCGGTACGAGCCATCCTCCTGACGGTAGATCTTCTCCTCGACGATCTGCACGTCGTTCAGCCGCTGCTTGACCGTCGTGTAGGCCATCTCCTGATACTGCGACTTGTTTTCGGCGGCGACGCCGGTGTTCTGCTCCTTGACGTAGTTCTCGATCACTACCTGCAACTCGGCCTGGATGTTGGCAGCGAGCTCCTGACGGCAGTTCTGCATGGCGATCTTCTGCGCCGTGCTGCGGTCGGTGCTGACGCCGTTCTGTACGGCGCGGAAATACTCTGCGTCGCTGCGGTACTGCGGGCCGCTCAGGGGGACGACCTCTTCCGTCATGCCGACGGGAGCCGGCGTGCCGGCGGCTTTCTTCGAGGAGCCGCACGATGCCGTGCCGGCGAGGAGCAGGAGCGCGGTGGCTCCGTAGAGATACTTTTTCATGGATGTCGTTTTTTAGAAATTGGTATTTTCCGTGACTATTTTCGGGGTGTGAAGGGTTGCGGTTCGAAATAGAGGGTGCGGGCGATGCGGCCGCCGCCGATCGGATAGCGGATCTCCACCGTGTTGATGTCCTGCGGCGAGGCGTACTCCGCATTGTAGGTAAGCAGGTAGCGGCTGTCGGCGTAAGGTTCGACGACCAGCTCGATCGCCGACTGGCTCGTCAGCCGCGGGCGGACGGACGACGTGACCGGGCGCCCTGCGAGCCGCAGCGAGTAGACGCAGCGGCCCGTGGTCTGCTCCTCGACCTCGATGGAGATGCGGTCGTAGAGTCCGAGATAGTTGCGTCGCAGCGTCGCGACGTCATTCTTGCGCGTCGTGTCGAAGAAGTAGTTGTCGAGACCGTCCAGTTCGTTGAGCGCCTGCGGTATGCGGTCGAGGTCGACGATCGTCTCCAGCTCGTCGCGCAGCTGCTCGAAGCGGGCGACCTTGGCGTTGTCGATGGCCAGAAAAGCGTCGACCAGCGTGCGGCGGGTCGTCTCCGTGAAAGGATAGCGCACCGAGTATTCGTAGCGGTAGCTCTTGGTGCGTTTGTCGTAGATCCGCTCCCAGTAGGTCGCTTCGGCGTTCGAGAGCGTGATGCCGTTGAGGAACGGCAGCTGTCCCGCCTCGGTCATCAGCACCGACGAGTAGTCGTTCATCACCGACATGAGGTTATCGCGCGAGATCTGCCGGGTGGTCATCGTTTCGGTCGACGATACGTTGACCGCCACCGAGTTGACGATGTACTGCCGGATCGAGGCCATGCAGCGTTCCGAGGCGGCGGCGAGGCTCTCCCCTACCTCCGTGACGCTGAAGGCCGAGGCGTCCGAACGGCCGATCCAGTCGGGTTTGCGTTTGTCGCTCGCTTCGATGCGTTTCTCTTTCTGGGCATAGGTCGCGACGGCGAGCAGCGAGAGCGCGACGGCGAGTATCAGTCGTTTCATGGTTTCAGTCGTTTGATTTTTTTCGTGTCGCTGTCGTAGCGCAGCGCTACCCGGTCGACGAACGCGGCGAGCATCTCGGGGGCGTTCCGGTAGTGTCCGGCGATCAGCAGGGCGCATTCGACGTCGCCGACACACCCTTGGCAGCGGGCGAAGAAAAACTCCTCGGCAGCGGCCGGTTCGCCGGCGTCGAGCATGGCGCGCAATACCTCCAGGCGGGAGGCATTGCCGGCGAATTCGTCGGCGTCCGATGCGAGGTAGGCATCGCGCAACTTCACCCATTCGGGCTCCGCCGCATACGCTGCGGCAGCCTTGCGGGCCGCGTGGTTACGGATGGCGAGCGCGCCGACGCCGATGCAGGCCGCGACGAGCAGCGCAGCGGCATAGCGGCGGATCGTGCGGGCATTCCGGACGTGGGCTTCCTGCTGTCGGGCGAGCGTTTCGTCGATGCGACGCTGCATGGCGCCGAGCCGCTCCTCGATCTCGGGAGTCTCTCCGTGGATTCCGCGCAGGCGGGCGGCGTCTTCGTCGAAGATCCGGGCGGCGGCTTTGACGATCGCTTCCCCGGAGCTCAGCGGGTGCCGGAGGCGCAGTTTCGCGAAGAGCGCGAGGGCTCCGGCCGCGCCGGCGATCAGGAAAAAGAGGTTGGCGCCGGTAGCGATGCCGGCGACGAGACCGAAGAGCGCCGCACCGCCGCCGAGCAGCGGCGTCATCCGGCGGGCCGTATCGCTCCAGGCGGGGGCCGGAGCGTCGTCGAGCGGCCGCAAGCCCTCTTCGAGGGCCGTGAGCTGCATCGCGGCATCGGGATCGGGGCCGCCCAGGGTGCCGATGATCGTTTCGAGGTAGTCGGCGCCGCAGGCGGGGCATCGGGTCTGCGAGTCGTCCAGACGGGTGTCGCAGCGTGGGCAGGTTCTCATGCGGGATTCGGTTTTGAGGTTCGTGTCAGAGGCCGAAGAGCCACTCGCCCAGCGATTTGCCCTTTTTCTTGCAGCTGTCGGTGCGCTCCGCGCGCAGCGAGTCGCCCCTGAGGTCGGCCTCCTCGGCCATGCGCTCCTGCTGCTTCGCGGCGTCGGCCTTGCGCAGTTCGGCTTCGAGGGCCTCAGCCTCGGCGGCAGCTGCCGCCGCATCGAGACGCCGCATGAAAGCGATCACTTCGCCATAGTTGGGACTCAGCGGGTTGCAGGCACGGCAGAGGTTCAGGGCTCCGTCGATATCGCCCTGGCGCACCAGAATCTCCGCTTCGGCCATGGCGCACGTCACGTCGTTGGAGAGGAGCTTGTTGTAGACCTGCACCTTGAGTTCGGCGACCCGGGGGTACTCTTCGACGCATTCGGGTACGACGGCCAGAACGGCCATGGCGTCGGCATACTCCTCGCGGGCTACGTGCGAGTCGACCTTCGCAAGGATTCGCGGCATCATGCGTGCGTAGTAGTCGGCGATGGCCTGCTGCGTGTCGCGGATCATCTTGGCGAAACGCACGTCGTTGACGTTCACCTTGTTGATGAGCGAGCGCATGCACGCCTCGTCGCTCTTGCCGTTGGCCTGCAATGCGACGGTCTGGCTGGCGAAGGTCGTGTTGTCGACCAGATTCCGGATCGCGAGCGTGAAGTCCGCCCGCACGACGCGCAGCGAGGTCATCCCCGTGTCGACGTTGCCGTCGTCGGTGATCGTGATCGTCGGCACGACGGCGAAGAGCCCTTCGACATCGGCCATGCCGTTGCGGGTGATGATCCGGCTGATCTTGTTTTTCAGCGCCGTGGCGTTGGCTTCGCCGATCTGCGCCGTCGTCTGCTCGTCGACGTAGGCAGCCAGGTCGATGACCGTCTGAGCCCGGACGACGGCGGTCGTCAGGGCGGCGGCGAGCAGGAGCGGAAGTATGCGTAGAGGTTTCATGGTAGTCGGATTAGTAGATGATTACGTCGACGGAGTTGCCGGTTATCGTGCGCGAGACGCTCAGGTTGAGCCCCTTGAGGTATTGGTAGAGCGCCAGAGCGAAGTCGTTGACGTCGGACTGCATGCCCTCCTCGATCGAGTTGTCCACGAAAAGGTCGCTGAAGGCGAGCAGCGTGCTCGTGCGTCCCTGCGTATGGTATTTGCCGTTCTTGGCGTGACGCTTGACCCACGACACGAGGATGTCCGAGAGCGGCATGATGTTGTTGATTTCGGTATCCATGTCGATGGCCGAACCCGGGTCGATCGTGAAACGCACGGCGATGCTCTGACCCGTCGAGATCTTGGTCGCCATGCGGGTGGCGATCTGCTTCATGAAGTCGCCGATCATCGCCTTGGCCATCACGCCGCACAGGATGTCGGCCGAGGTGCGTTTGCGTCCCGAGATTTCGGTCTTCGTGGCCAGCGTATTGCCCGTCGCCACTTCGATGGCCTTGAGCGTCATCGAAACGCGCACGCCGGCGGCGGTTTCGTCCGGGGTCATATCGACGCTCACCGAGACGTCGGCTCCCGAGTTGATGAGGATGGCGTCGTCGAGCGACATGCCGTCGCCCATGCGGATGCGGTAGGTCTCCGCATTGTTCAGACACGTGAGCAGGTCTTTGGTTTCGACCCCCTCGCCGATGAAGCCTTCGTTGACCTTCGAGATGGCCATGCGCATGTTCGAATTGTTGCGGATGGCCTCCTCGTAGCTCTCGCCGTTCTGGCGGAACGGCACGACCATGACGGTCGGCATGGCGATCATCTCCTGCGTCTCCGAGAGGGCGATGTCTTTGGCGTCGCGCTGGAGCAGCCCCGCTTTTTCGAGCGTGCGCCGGAGCGACTCGTGATAGAGTTCGATCGTCGCGAAGACCTGGATGTCTTTGGCGGCGGTCTTGTTGGTGTTGTCCGCGATCGTGCAGTTGCGGATGTAGTTGGCGTAGTTCGACGTGCCGAGGATGCGGTTCGTGTACTCCTGCTCCTCGCTCGTGTTGGCACCCCGCATCAGGGGGCGTCCGTCGTTGAGTCCCGCGATGCCATGGAACAGATAGGTGTAGACTGCGGATTTTTTGGCCATTTCGATGGCCTCTTTCTTGGTGCGGGCTATGCCCGAGCACTCCACGACGGCGTAGTTGCTCTCGATGCGCTTCAGAGCGGCGTCGGTGGAATAGTTTTGTGCCGCTCCGGGCAGGATCGTGCCGAGCAGCAGCAGGGAGATGAAAAGATTTTTCAACATAGCCTGATTCGGATTGAAATAAGCGATCGACGTCCTGCGCCGGAGCCGCCTCGCGGCAGCTCCGGACCGGACATCGTAACGGGTAGGTCGGATTAGAATCCGAATGCGCGACCGAAGCCCTTCAGACCGTCGCCGCGTTTGCGGTCGAGTTCGATGTAGAGCTTCTGATCCTTGCTGAAGAGATCCTTGATGACTTCGCCCTCCTTCTTGTTCATGATTTCGCAACGGGTCATGCCTTCGAGCACCTCCTTGGCGATCACCTGACCGATGGCCTGGCGGGTTACCTTGGGACCGACCTTCTTCTCGGCGAGCACCTTGAAGATCGTGCCGTTGGCGATACCCATCTCCGTGCCACCCGAGATCCAGAGATCCTTGATGACACCCTTCTTGTCGGCCTCGCCGAGCTCCAGGATGTAGGACTCCATCTTGAAGTGCTTGTTGCAGAACTGGGTCATGTCCTTGGAGATCTTTCTGATGGCATCGTTGAACGAATCGGCATACGAGGAGGTGCTCAGCTCGCTGTATTTGTAGCTCTCCGAGCCGACCATCGTGCCGTCCTCGATGTTGTAGACCTGGAGCGTGAAGTTGATGTCGGTATAGTATACCGGCTTGCCTTTGTCATCGAGTTTCTTGTGCTCGTAGTGCAGCTCTACGGAGCCCTTCAGCAGCTTCTTGGCGCCCAGCGACTTGTAGGCGGCTTCGCTTTCGGTCTTCCAGTTGGCGTCGTTCACGGCGTCCTCGACCTCGCGGTTTTCGTAGAGTTTCGACAGGCGCGAGTCGGTCAGTGCGTCGACCACGAAGAAGCGGCCCACGTTCGAGAAGCCGGTCATGACAGCCGAGCGCACGTTGTCGCGGGTGACCGCCGAGGCGCCCGACGAGAAGGTGAACGGATCGACGATCACCGTCTCTTTCTGGGGGTCTTCCTGTGCGGATACGCCCGTTGCAGCTGCCAGAGCGACGACTGCCAAGAGGGTTTTGAAGCAGTTTTTCATAAAAATTTGGGTGTTTTGTGATCCCTTTTTCGGGGGATCGGGTTTGTAATTAGGCTCGGGTTTTAAGTTCGAAGGAGAACGGCAGCCCCGAAACTGACCGGTCTCCGGGGACATTCGTTAATCGTTCTGGCAGGTGGCGTGGCGATGCGGGGTGTCGGAATTTTCGCTGGTCGAATCGGGCGGATGTTCCTGCGCGGCGAATGGCCGGCGCCTTTCGCATCGTTCTGCAATCTGCACTATCCGACGGCTTTCAGGGGCGAAAATTCCCCCCCCCTCCGATTTTTCGGGATCGCAGCCTGCGAGCAGGGGAAGGCAGAGGCTGATGAATGTAGTTTTCGGGTTCATATTCGGCGGTTTGATATCAGTCGTTATAATATATGGTATAGCGAATCTCCATCTCTATTTTCGAATCCCACCAGTAGACGACATGCAGTTCCGTCGGATAGCCGGCCGCGTCGAACGTCCACTCGATGTCGAAGTCCTGGTCGCTGCTGGTCGTTATGTAGTGGGCGCTCCGGCCGAACATCCCCGCCGCACCGAGAAAATCGCCGACCAAGCCATTGCCGAACATGACGGCGTAATATTCAGTCGGATAAGCCAGCAGGTGGTTCAGATCGAGATTGGCGATGTTGGGCGTCGATCCGTAGCCGGCGGTCTCGATATACTCTTTGCTGGAGCCGTAAGGGCTCGGATCTACTCGAATCGCCGTCAGATCGCCGTTCGTCCAGGTGTAACTCATCGTGTAGCCCCGTTCGTCGACACTGTGGGACAGAAGTCCGTTCGAGTAGTAATAGGTCTGGTCGTGGTCGTCCAAGTCGGTGATGCGGGTCACTTTTCCTGCTGCGTTGAGATCGATCTCCGCGACGACGGATTCTTCGCCGTCTTCGTAGAGTCGTGTCCCGAATACGCTGATGTGCGAATCGCTTTCGTAGAAGCATTGCAGATCGGAGGAAGAGCCGTTGCTGGCCGTGCAGACCCATCGGTCGAGGCGCCCTTCGTTATCGTAGGTGAAGAGTTGGCGTTCCTGATATTGCTGGGAGATTCCGGTGGAATAGTTCGGATGGTTGAATACGCCGACGATTTCGGTGATCTTGCGTCCGCCGGCTCCGGGGTGGTTGTTTTCGTCGTTTCCGGATTCGCATCCGGCGAGCAATGTGGCCGACAGTGCGACCAATGCTGCTGCGCGATGTGTTTTCAGGTTCATTGGTTTTAGTTTTAGATCGGTATTATTCGTAGTATATGGTATATTCCCAACCGGAGTCTTTTTTCGGTGCTCCCAAGTCCCGATGGAGCGACTTCCATCCTGTCGGGTAGCCGGATGCATCGAACGTCCACTCGATTTCGGTGATTACTCCCGAGGTGTCGGTCGGTTCGTGCGTGTTGCGAACCGCGAAGTGGGCGTTGCGTCCGAGCATACCGGTGATTCGAAGCATTTTTCCGGGCGAGCCGACGTCGAAAACGTTGGTCGTATAGGCCAGGTAGTTCAGATCGAGATTCGCGATGTTCGGTACGCTGCCGTATGCGGCATCCTGGAAAGATCCGTTGTGCGGGGTTGCCGGATAGTCGATCCGGATCAGGTCTCCATTCGTCCACGTGTAGCGGAACATATATTCGGAATTGGCGTCGGAGTAGTAGCTGCCGGTCAGCAGTCCGCCCGAATAGATGTAGCTCCATGAAGTATTGTCTGCGTAGAGGTGGCGTGCTACCTGCCCCGACGCATCGAGTTCGATTTCGTTGTAGATGGGAGTCTCACCGGAGTCCAGATCCCGCTGGGTGCCGAACAGAAGGATTCGGGAAGCGCTTTCGTAGTAAAATTCCAGATCCGTTTCGGTGGTGTTCGTGGTCTCGGTCCATCGGTCGAGGCGTCCCTCGTCATCGTAGAAGAACCGATGGCGACAATAACGGGAGTAATGCGCACCTTCGAATCCGTCGTAATATTCGACGCCCGTAATCTCCGTAATTCTCCGGTTTTCAGGATTGAAAATACACCCTCCCTCGTCGGATTCGCAGCCGACGAGCAGTACTCCGAATACGCAGGCTGTGGCTATACGCGAGGCAGTCCGCATGATGTATGTTGTGTGTTGGAGCCCCTCGACACCGGCTGGGCGTTATTCAATAAGAAAGCGTGGTGCCGAAGCTTATTTCAGAGTGATGGTCCTTGCAAAACCGTGGAATAAAATAAGCAACAGTCCCACGCCTGTATCCGTGACGGATATAGACGCGCAAAATGCCAGCCGTTCTTTTCCAGTAAAATTTGCAAGGTTTACACTCAAGAACAAACTACACTTTCCGTGTGTATTATGTCTCGCAAAATTACGAAACATAATCGAAAAATGCAATAGCAATTTACTTTTTTCGGGACCGTTGCCTATGCAAATATCATGAAAACCTTTGGAAAAAACAATATTGCGGATGTTTTTTGTTACTTCAGCTTGGGGGATTCCGGCTTGTTCCGAGCCTGCGGGGCCATAAAAAAGCCGCCCGGATTCCCGAGCGGCTGTCTGCGGAACGTATCTTTCCGTGTCAGAGATGGATGGCGGCGCCCAGAGCGGCTTCGGCTGCCTCCATGACCCCTTCGTTCATCGTCGGATGGGCGTGGATCGTGCGGGCGATGCGGTGGGCCGATGCGCCGAGTGTCTTGGCGAGGGTCGGTTCGGCGAGCATCTCCGTGACGTTGGCGCCGACCAGGTGGGCGCCCAGCAGTCGGTCGTCCTCCTCGGCGAAGAGCAGTTTGACGAAGCCGTCGCGGTCGCCTGCGGCGGTCGCCTTGCCCGAGGCCGTGAAGGGGAAGCGCCCCGCTTTGTAGGCGATGCCCTGCTCGCGCAGCTGCTGTTCGGTCATGCCGACCGAAGCCACCTCGGGCGAGGTGAAGATGCACGAGGGAATCGTCGAGTAATCCACCGGTTCGGGATCGAGGCCGCAGATCGCCTCCACGCAGCAGATGCCCTCGGCCGAGGCCACGTGGGCCAGCGCGGGACCCGGCACGATGTCGCCGATGGCGTAGATTCCCGGCACGTTGGTCCGGTACCGATCGTCGACGACGATCTTGCCGCGCTCGACCGCGACGCCCAGCTCTTCGAGCCCGATGCCCTCGATGTTCGACTGGATGCCCACGGCCGAGAGCACGATGTCGGCCGTCAGTGTTTCGGCGCCCTTCTTGCCCTCGATCTCCACGGCCCAGCGCCCCACCGCGTCGACCGCCACCAGCTTGACAGAG
>CAMWWU010000049.1 GCA_947178025.1 uncultured Alistipes sp.
GGGCCACCTCTTCCATGAGGTTGGCGCCGTACTTGCCCGAGAAGGTGTAGCGCTGTTTCCATACGTCGGTCGTCGACCACGTTTTCTGGCCCGACTTGACATACTGTTCGTGGTAGGTCGCATACTCCTCCGGGGAGATGTAGGGCACCATGTTCGAATCGATGTGGATGAACGACATCTTCTCCAGGATGTCGTCCGCTCCGCTGCCGGTCGAGCCGTAGAGCGCCTCCACGTCGCTGGCGTTCACGATGTGCGTGAAACGCTGGTCCTCGTCGCCGTAGGCATGCGGCACGATGAACGTGACCTCCACACCGTTGCGCGCCAAGCCGCGGGTCATGCCGTAGCAGGCGGTTCCCAGACCTCCCGCGATGTGTGGCGGAAACTCCCAACCGAACATTAAAACTCTCATATCTTTCTCTCTTTTACAAATTCATATCCTTGCGACTACTTTCCGGCGTTCTTCTTCGCGGTGCGGGCCGCTCGCTTCACCGTCTTGGCAGCGGCTTCGGCCGCCTTTTCGGCGCTCTTGACCGCCTTCTTCGCGGCTTTGCGCCCGGCTTTGTCCGCGGGTTTGCGCTCGCGGATCATGGCGTGGATGTCGAGCACGGCGGCCACGCTCCAGGCCTGCGAGATGGCGCCGCGCGGCGCGAACGGCGGGTCGGCGTCGAAGAGTTCGGCGATCGAGCCGATGCCGTAGGTCTGATACTCCTCTTCGAATCCTTCGAGCAGCTCCTCGGCCGCGGGCAGGAACTTGTCGCCGTTGATGTCGAAGCAGGCGCGGGCGTAGAACGGCAGCAGCCACGGCCACACCGAACCGTTCTTGCCGGCGAAGTCGCGCTCGGCGGGCGTACCCTCCTGCGAACCGCGGTAGAGCGGGTGGTGGGGCGAGAGGGTGCGCAGCCCCTTCGGGGTGAGCAGGTGCTGGCGCACGGTGCGGATGACGTCGATCTGCGTCACCTCGTCGATCATCTTGTAGGGCAGGCCGCAGGCGATGATCATGTTGGGGCGGATATCCTTGTTCGGCCCTTCGTAACCCACGTAGTCGGCCAGATAGCCCTCCGACAGGCGGAACAGGACATTGAACGAGGCGGCCGTGCGGGCGGGCAGCTCCTGCCACTCGGCGACGAACGCCTTGTCGCCGCAGGCGCGGGCCAGGTCGAGGGTGTAGCATACGGCGTTGTACCAAAGGGCGTTGACCTCCACCTGGTAGCCGTTGCGGGGCGTCACGGCGCTGCCGTTGATCGTCGAATCCATCCACGTGAGCGGCCGTTCGTCGCAGACGGCGCGGATCAGTCCGTTGTCGTCGAGGATCACGCGGCCGGCGATTCCGCGGCGGTAGCTTTCGAGCAGCTCCTTCATGACTGCCCCGTAGCGCTTCCAGATCTCCTTGTCGCCGAGCTCCTTGCCGAGCTGCTGGAGCGTCCAGAAGAACCAGAGCGGCGTGTCGGCGGCGACGGCCGCCGAGAAGGTGCCCGTGAACATGCCGTCGCGCATGGCGCGGATCTGCGTGTCGAGGGCGTCGATACAGTCCTCCTTGTGGTTCTGGCGGATGGTGATGCCCGGCAGGGCGATGAACGTCTGGCGTCCCGAGACGTCGTGCCACGGGTAGCCGGCGATCACCTCCGTGCGGTCGCCCGGACGGCGGATGAGGAACTGGCGGGCCGCATGCTCCATGCAGCTGATGAAGTCGATCTTGTGGGTGCGACGGGCGATCGAGGCGGCGAACATCTCCTCGATGGTCTTCGTGGAGCCCATTTCGTCGAGCGAGGCCGAGAAGATGACGCTCTCGCCCTTTTCGAGGTCGATCTCGAAGTAGCCGGTGGTCATCAGATCCTCGTAGCCTTCGTAGCCGCGGGCCAGATCCTGCTGGTACTCGAAGTTGTAGTACCAGTCGGGAGCCGGAACGAATTCCGTGCCGGGTTTGCTCGTCTGGAGATAGAGCCACGGGAACGAATCGTAGAGGCGGCACTTCACGCCGTTGACGGCCGGGTAGGAGTGGCCGTCGGCCTGGAGATTGGCATGGGTCAGGGCGTGCTTCTCGCGGAAGGCGAGGAAGGGACGCAGCCGCAGCTTCGTTTCGGAGTGGGCGTCGACGAGCGTGTAGCGAATCATCAGCTGGGTGCGCTTGTGGATCCACAGCATCTCCTTGCGCAGGATCACGCCGCCTACGCGGTAGGTGATCGTCGGGGTGGGCGTATAGGCGAAATCGGTGATGTATTTGTGTCCGCGCGGCTCGTAGGTCCCCTTGAACCGGTGCAGAGCCAGGTTGAATGATTGATCGTGCTGGACGATCGTCTCGTCGAGCGACGAGAGAAGCAGGTAGGTCTTGTCGCTCTCGTCGATGGGAGCCACGATCAGTCCGTGGTATCTGCGGGTGTTGCAGCAGACGATCGTCGTGCTCATGTATCCGCCGATACGGTCCGTTGCGAGCAGTTCGCGCTGGAGCGAGTACTCCAGGTTGCCCAATTCGCTTTTGTCGAAGGTTAATGCTGACATATCGCTTTGTTTTCTGTCTGTACCATAAAGATATTAAAAATATCGTGAATGCAGACGTTTTTTCATGAAAAAATCCGTTTGTCGCCATCCGCGCGACCGGATATGCCGTCGAAGCGTCCGAACGGACGATGCGGCGGCATATCCGCGATGCGGCCGGCGCTATGGCATTGCCGCGGCATCCTTCGGACACCGCGGCAATTTCATCAGGCCCACTTGACCAACGCGAAATCCATGCGGTGCGGGAGATTCGGGTTGGTGGGGAAGATGCGCAGCGCCGTGTCGAACGTGCCGGCCTCGGCGGGCGTATAGTCCAGCGAGTAGGTCACGCGCGAACCGTCGATCCGAGTCCGGTCGAGGGCGATCGTGCGCGAAACGTTGACGCTCTCGCCGCCGACGATCTGGCGGGCGATGACCATCTCGACGCCGATGTCCTCGGGACGCAGGTTGGCGATGTCGACCGTCACCTCGAAGTGGTAGGTCTCGCCCACGCACACGGCCTCCTTGCCCATCATCACGCGCTGCACGTCCGTGACGCGCACCTGATCCCAGGCGGCCGACACCTTGCGCTTCCAGGCGGCGATCTCGCGGGCCAGCTTGTAGCCGCCCTCGATCATCCGGTGCTTGCGGGCCGCCAGCTTGTCGTAGAAGCGCTCCTCGTAGTCGGTGAGCATGCGGTTGGTCGTGAAGTTCGAGGCGATGTCGGCCACGCACTCCTTGACCGAACGCACCCACTCGTAGGGAATGCCGTTCTTGTCGCGCTTGTAGTATTTGGGGGCGATCTCCTCCTCGATGGTGTTGTAGATCATCTCGGCGTCGAGCTCGTCCTGGTAGTGCTGGTCGGCGAATGTGCGTTCCATGGGGAGCATCCAGCCGGCGCCCTGCTTGTAGCCCTCGACCCACCAGCCGTCGAGTACCGAGAACTGGAGTACGCCGTTCATGACGCACTTCTCGCCCGACGTTCCGGAGGCTTCGAGCGGACGGGTCGGCGTGTTGAGCCATACGTCGACGCCCTGCACCATGCGGCGGGCCAGCTCCATGTCGTAGTTCTGGAGGAAGATGATTTTGCCCACGAACTGCGGCATGGCCGAAACCTCGACGATGCGCTTGATGAGGTCCTGACCGGGCTTGTCGTTCGGATGGGCCTTGCCGGCGAAGATGAACTGCACGGGGCGCTCCTTGTTGTTGACGATGGCGGCGAGCCGGTCGAGGTTCGTGAAGAGCAGGTAGGCGCGCTTGTAGGTGGCGAAGCGGCGGGCGAAGCCGATGGTCAGCACCTCGGGCTTGATGCCGTCGATGATCTGGAGCATCTGGCGCGGCGAGTCGAGGCGCACCTGCTTGGGATTGCTGTAACGCTTGCGGATGTGGTCGATCAGGCGCACCTTGAGGCGCATGCGCTCCTCCCACAGCTCGGCGTCGGGAATCTGGTGCACCTTCTGCCAGGCCGGGATGTCGTAGCTGTGTCCCGAGAAGCCGTCGGCGAAGTAGCGGGCGTAGAGGCGGCGCAGCTTCGTGGCCACCCACGTCGGGAAGTGCACGCCGTTGGTGACGTAGCCGATGTGGAGCTCGTTCTTGAAGTAGCCGGGCCACATGTTGCCCAGGATGTCCTTCGACACCTCGCCGTGGAGCCACGATACGCCGTTGACCTCCTGCGAGAGGTTGCAGGC
The DNA here is from genome assembly GCA_947178025.1 of uncultured Alistipes sp. GTDB lineage: Bacteria > Bacteroidota > Bacteroidia > Bacteroidales > Rikenellaceae > Alistipes. The sequence continues at coordinate 4,161 of CAMWWU010000049.1, forward strand.
CAGCACCGACATCGAGAACTTCTCGTTCGGATCGTTGGGGTTGGTCTTGCCGAGGTTGATGTACTGCTCCCAGGTGATGCCCAGCACGTCGGGGTAGTGCGACATGTACTGACGGATCATCGACTCGGGGAAGGCGTCGTGGCCGGCCGGCACGGGCGTATGGGTCGTGAAGAGCGACGAGGAGCGGATCACCTCCAGCGCTTCCGAGAAGGAGAGCTTCTTGTGGTTCACCAGCTCGCGGATGCGCTCGATGCCGATGAAAGCCGCGTGACCCTCGTTGCAGTGGTACACGTCGTGCTTGATGCCCAGCTTGCGCAGGGCGCGGATACCGCCGATGCCGAGCAGGATCTCCTGCTTGAGACGGTTCTCCCAGTCGCCGCCGTAGAGGTAGTGGGTGATCTGACGATCCTCCGGGAGGTTGTCCTCGAAGTCGGCGTCGAGCAGGTAGAGGTCCGTGCGGCCGACCTGGCACTTCCAGACGCGGGCCGAGAGCGTGCGGCCCGGGAAGGCGATCGTGACCGTCACCCAGCCGCCCTGCTCGTCGCGCACGGGCGAGATCGGGAGCTTGTAGAAGTTCTGCGCCTCGTAGGTCGCCTCCTGGGCGCCCTGAGCCGAAAGACGCTGCGTGAAGTAGCCGAAGCGGTAGAGCAGACCGACGGCCGCCATCGGGACGTTTTTGTCCGACGCCTCCTTGAGGTAGTCGCCGGCCAGGATGCCCAGACCGCCCGAGTAGATCTTGAGCGACGAGTGCAGGCCGTACTCCATCGAGAAGTAGGAGATCGACGTCGCGCCCTCGGCGGGCTTCTCGTTCATGTAGTCGCAGAACTGGGCGTAAACGGCGTCGAGACGTCCGAGGAACTCGGTGTCGAGCTCCAGCTTGCGGGTGTGCTCGACGCTCAGCTTGTCGAGGAAGGCGATCGGGTTGCGGTCGCAGTCGGCCCACAGGGCGGGATCGATGCTCTCGAACAGGTCGCGGGCCTCGACGTTCCAGCACCACCAGAGGTTGCGCGAGAGCACTTCCAGGGCGTGCAGACGGGAGGGAAGGGTCTTGTCGACCATCATGCGGTTCCAGTTGGGACGCTCGGCGAAGAGCTGCTGGCGCACGAAGTTGATCTGCTCGCTGGTCGAGCCGCCGTCGTCGAGGACGGCGCGGTTGGTGCGGAGCACCGAGCTCTCGATCGCCTCGGCGTAGGCCTCCTCGTAGGCGGGGTAGAGCCGCTCCCAGAGGGCCGTTTCGGAGATCGTGCGGGCCGATTCGCGTGCGGCGGCTACCTGGGTTTCGTCCAGCAGGCTGAAGCGCAGCAGGGCGTCGGCGATCTTGGCCTCGACCTCCCAGTCGTTGTAGTCGTCGCGGCGAATCACCTCCACGCCGGCGTGCTCGCGCTGCTTCTCGACCCAGAGACCGAATCCGGCGAGCGTCGTGGTGATCGTCGGCACGGAGAAGGCCACCGATTCGAGCGGGGTGTAGCCCCACGGCTCGTAGTAGGAGGGGAATACCGTGACGTCCATGCCGGCCAGCAGTTCGTAGTAGTCCTTGTTGAAGATGCCGTCGGCCTTGTTCAGGTAGGTCGGCACGAAAATCACCTTGACCTTCGAGGCGGCCGTCGCGAGGACGCTGCCGTCGATGGCGTTGGCGATCGGATCGCCGTTCCGGTTCTCCAGTACGTGCGTCGAGAAGCGGTACTGCCCCTCGTCGATCGGGTTCTTCGGATCGGCCAGGTGGGCCTGGAGGTCGGCGCGGGGGCCGCAGTTGCCGGCCGGAACGGTGATGTAGGCCAGCACCTCGCGCTGGAGCTTGTCCGAAGCGGCGAGCTGCTTGAGCGCCTCGAGGAAGACGTCGAGACCCTTGTTGCGGAACTCGTAGCGGCCGCTGGTGCCGATGATGAGCGGATCGGTCTCGAACTTGCGTCCGAGGCATGCCTCGGCGACGCCGATCATCAGTTCGCGGGCTTCGCGGCGCTTGGCGGCCAGGGCGTCGCCCGTCCATACGAAGTCGTTCTCGAAACCGTTGGGCGTCACGCAGTCCGGCTCGCGGCCGAGCAGATACTTGCACTCGTTGGCCGTGATGTCGCTGACGGTGAGGAAGGCGTCGTGGTAGGCCGCGGCGTTCTTCTCGATCGAGTGCTTGGCCGTGACGTTGAACTGGCGGGCCAGCTCGTCGGCGTTGAACTTCGTCAGGTCGTTGTAGAGCGGCAGGCGGTTGCCGGCGATGCAGCGGCCCATGACCGTGGCGTGCGTGGTGAAGAGCGTAGCCACGTAGGGCGCCTCCTTGCGCAGGTAGAGACCGCCGGCCGCGGTCATCCACTCGTGGAAGTGGGCGGCGACCTTCTCGGTCGAGGTGCAGAAGGCGTTGACGTAGGAGGAGATCACCATGCCTGCGGCGTAGCCGAAGAGCACGGGCTCCACGTAGTCCCACTGGCCCGAGATCGAATCGACGTGGTAGTCCTCCCAGAGCTTCTTGAGGATCTCGTCCTTCTTGGGGAAGAGCGACGTGAAGTCCACGAGAATCGCGATCGGGCTGCCGTTGACTTTCCAGCGGCCCACGCGGACACGGATGCCCTCGCCGTAGAGGGTCTGGCGCCAGCCTTTCAGCAGGTTGAGGTCCTCCTCGAATTCGGGGTTCACCCCTTCGTGTTGCAGGTCGGGTCCGATCAGCAGGTAGCTGTCGCCGAATTTGCGGGTCGCAGTCTGCGCCTTGGTCGCGATGACGGTGTGGATGCCGCCGATCTTGTTGCATACCTCCCAGCTTACTTCGAAAAGTACGTCGGGAGCGAGTTTTGCATTGTTCATAATATATAGGTTATTTGTATTTCGTGTCGTTTCCGGATCGAAATCCGGTCGCAAAGGTAACACTTAAAAATGAGGAGATAATAATTAATAAAAAAACTTAATAATAAGTTAACATTTCAGTTTCATTCGGTTGTGGCTTCGGTCAGGCCTCGAAAAGGGTTTCGATCACCTGATCCGAGACCAGAAAACGTTCGGGCGGAATCTTCAGCCGCTGGCCGTCGACGACGGCCCGGCTGGCCTGTATCGGGGATTCCGCCGCCCGGAGCAGCCGCCCGAGCCGGTCGGGGCCGAATCGCTTGCCGAACTCGCCCAGATCGATCCCCTCCGCGGTCCTCAGGCGGGTCATGACGTATTCGTTGCGGCGGTCGCGGTCGGTGAGGCGCTCCCCCTGGGCGGGGGCGCCGCCGATGTACTCCTCTACCGACGCGACGTTCCAGCAGCGGCCGCTGCCGTCGTAGGAGTGGGCTCCGGGGCCGATGCCGAGATACTTTTCGCCGTGCCAGTAGGAGGCGTTGTGGCGGGCCCGGAATCCGGGGCGGGCGTAGTTCGACACCTCGTAGTGTTCGTATCCGGCCTCGCACAGTGCGTCGTGCACGGCGAGGAACTCCCGTTCGCTCACCTCCTCGTCCACGGGGCGGAAGTCGCCGCGGGCCGCCCGGCGTCCGAATGCCGTATCGGGTTCGACGGTCAAATGGTATGCCGAAACGTGCTGCACGTCGAGCGCCAGCGTGCGGTCGAGCGAACGGCGCAGCGAGTCGCCGCCGAACCCCGGAACGCCGAAGATCAGGTCGACGGTGATGTTCGCGAATCCGCAGCGGCGGGCGGCGCGCACCGCCTCTTCGGCCTGCGCCGCCGTGTGGCGCCGGTTCATGAGGCGCAGGCAGTCGTCGTCGAAGGACTGGATGCCGATCGAGAGGCGGTCGACGCCCGCTTCGCGCAGGGCCGACAGATAGGCTTCGTCCAGATCGTCGGGGTTGGCTTCGAGGGTCGTCTCCTCGACGGCGGTGCAGTCGAAGAGCTCCTCGGTGCGGCGGAGCGCTCCGCGGATCGTTTCGGGCGGGCAGAGCGACGGCGTGCCGCCCCCGAAATAGCGGGTGCGGACGGCTTCGCCGCCCAGATAGTCGCGGCGGTTTTCCAATTCGCGGTGCATGGCTGCGACGAGCGGGGCGAGCCGCCGGGTGCCGATCTCCTTGAAGAAATCGCAGTAGGCGCAGGCGCGTTTGCAGAACGGTATGTGGAAGTAGATTCCGGCCATCGTTACCAAAGATACGAAAAAAGTGGATGCGGCAAAAAATATTTGCGATTTTTTGGTTGTTATATTTTTCACACCTCGAAAGTTTTGCTAACTTTGCGCCGTCCGAAATCGCGCGCGTTCGCGTCGCGCACGGATTATGTAAGGTTAGGATTCGATGTTTCAATAATACTTAATGTTATGGACAAAATGGATTTGAAGAAGTACGGGATCACCGGCGTGACCGAGATCGTGTACAATCCCTCCTACGACGAACTGTTCCGCGAGGAGACGAAGAAGGGCCTGCGCGGCTTCGAGAAGGGTCAGCTGACCGAGTCGGGCGCCGTGAACGTCATGACGGGCGTTTACACCGGCCGTTCGCCCAAGGACAAGTTCTTCGTGATGGACGAGACCACCAAGGATACGATCTGGTGGACCTCCGACGAGTACAAGAACGACAACAAGCCCGTGACGAAGGCTGCCTGGAAGGAGCTCAAGAAGATCGCTTCGCAGGAGCTCTCGGGTAAGAAACTCTACGTCGTGGATACCTTCTGCGGCGCCAACGAGAACACCCGTCTGAAGATCCGTTTCATCATGGAGGTGGCCTGGCAGGCGCACTTCGTGAAGAACATGTTCATCCGTCCGACGGACGAGGAGCTGGAGAACTACGGCGAGCCCGACTTCGTGGTGCTCAACGCTTCGAAGGCCAAGGTCAAGAACTACAAGGAGCTGGGCCTGAACTCGGAGACGGCCGTGGTCTTCAACCTCACCGAGAAGATGCAGGTGATCATCAACACCTGGTACGGCGGCGAGATGAAGAAGGGTATGTTCTCCTACATGAACTACCTGCTGCCGCTCAAGGGCATCGCTTCGATGCACTGCTCGGCCAACACCAACAAGGCCGGTGAGACGGCGATCTTCTTCGGTCTGTCGGGTACGGGCAAGACGACCCTCTCGACCGATCCGAAGCGCGAGCTGATCGGCGACGACGAGCACGGCTGGGACGACGACGGCGTATTCAACTTCGAGGGCGGTTGCTACGCCAAGGTGATCAACCTCTCGAAGGAGAACGAGCCCGACATCTGGAACGCCATCCGCCGCAACGCACTGCTGGAGAACGTGACGGTGGACAAGAAGGGCAAGATCGACTACGCCGACAAGTCGGTGACCGAGAACACCCGCGTGTCGTACCCGATCTTCCACATCGACAACATCGTGAAGCCCGTATCGAAGGCTCCGGCCGCCAAGAAGGTGATCTTCCTCTCGGCCGACGCATTCGGCGTGCTGCCTCCCGTGTCGATCCTGACCCCCGAGCAGACGAAGTACTACTTCCTCTCGGGCTTCACCGCCAAGCTGGCCGGTACCGAGCGCGGCATCACCGAGCCCACGCCGACCTTCTCGGCATGCTTCGGCGCCGCATTCCTCTCGCTGCACCCCACCAAGTACGGTGAGGAGCTCGTGAAGCGCATGCAGCAGTCGGGTGCTACGGCCTACCTGGTGAACACGGGTTGGAACGGTACCGGCAAGCGCATCTCGATCAAGGATACGCGCGGTATCATCGACGCCATCCTCGACGGTTCGATCGACAAGGCCGAGACCAAGAACATTCCGATCTTCGACTTCAAGGTGCCGACCGCGCTGCCGGGTGTGGATCCCGCGATCCTCGACCCCCGCGACACCTACCAGGCTGCCGCCGAGTGGGAGACCAAGGCGCAGGACCTCGCAGGCCGCTTCATCAAGAACTTCAACAAGTTCACCGGCAACGAGGAGGGCAAGTCGCTCGTGGCTGCCGGTCCGAAGCTGTAAGCCGAATACCGCAAGAAAAGAGGGTGTCCCGAGGGGCACCCTCTTTTTTTGTCTTTGTCGGAGAGGAGCTCTGCCGGGGCGGGCTTCGTCCCGATTTTTAATCTTTCCGTGTTGATCTCTCCCGCTCCAACTGCGCCCGGGACTTCGACTTGGTGACGAGCCAGACGCCGGCGAAGACGCAGAGGGCGGCGAAGCCTTTCGTGACGCCGAACGTGTCGAGACCGACGGCGACGGTGAAGAGCACGGCGACGACGGGCTGCACGTAGTTGTACATCGAGACGAGCGTCGGCCGCAGGTAGCGCTGGCCGATCGGGACCATCAGGTAGGAGAGGAACGTCGAGCAGACCACCACGTAGCCGATGCCGGCCCACGTGCGCGGCGCGAGTGCCGCGTAGTCGACCTCCGTCAGCGGACCGCGGTAGATGACGACGGCGGCCAGCGCAGCGAAGAGGAACATCCACTTCATCGTCGTGACGGGCGAGTAGCGGACGATCGTGTCGCGGAATGCCGTGAGGTAGGTCGCATAGCTGACGGCGCTGACGAGGCAGAGCACGTCGCCCTCGATGCTCGACGTGCCGCCGGTGCCGTGCCGGCCCGTCAGCACCAGGAGCAGCGCTCCGGACGCACCCAGCAGGACGCCGCCGCTCTTGAGCCAGGTGATCGGCTCGCGCAGGAAGAACATCGCCAGAACCATCGTCAGGATGGGGACTACGGTGGCGATGATCGACGAGTCGATGGGCGAGGTGAGCGAGAGCCCCCAGAGGAAGAGCATCTGGTTGAGCTGGATGCCGAATACCGATGCGAAGAAGAGGCGCACGATATCGCGCCGTGCGACCCGTTCGCGGGGCAGCAGCAGCGATGCGCACCAGAAGAGCAGGCAGGCGCCGACCATGCGGTAGACGCTCAGCGCGAAGGGGTCGACGCCGCCCGGATGCTCCGGCGAGCGGAGCACGCCTTTGCAGATCGGGGCGTTGAGGCCCCACACGATGTTGGCGACCCAGAGGGCCGCATGTCCTTTCAGTTTGCCTCGGTCCATAGCATACGGAACTACTCTTCGGCCAGCCGCTCGCGCCAGCGGTCCGGAATCGGAACGCTGCATTGTGCCGGGAAGTCGAAAGCGACGAGCACCGTGCGGCTCTCGCTGCACAGCCGTTCGTCGGCGAAGAGCTGCTGGAAGAGCGTGAAACTCTTGTTGCCGATCCGCTCGCAGCAGGTCGTGACGCGCACGTCGCCCGTGCGGAGCTGATCGAGGTAGGAGGTCGAGGTGGAGACCGTCACCGCGCGCAGGTCGCCGAACAGCACCTCGCCGAGGAGCTGCCGGAAGAACTCCGTCTTGCCGACGTCGAAATACATCTGCTGCGCGACGTTGTTGACGTGCTGAAACGGATCGAAGTCGGAGAAGCGCTGCTGAATCGGGGTCGTGATCGTGCGTGCCATGCCTATTCGCGGATGACTTTCACTTCGCCGCCCTCGCCGAAGGCGACGATGCCCGAGGCTTTGCGCGTGGGCTTGCCCTCGAAGCGGGGATTGACGACGTAATCCACGCCGTCGACGATCTCGCGGGAGACCTCCGTCAGGCGGGCCGGTGTCTCTTCGCCCGAAAGGTTGGCTGAGGTGGAGACGATCGGACGCCCCAGCGCGCGCAGCAGCTGCTGGCAGAAGGCGTGGTCGGGGACCCGCACGCCGAGCGTTCCCTCGTCGGGGATCAGATTCGCGGCGACGCCCACGGCGCCTGGCAGAATCAGCGTCAGCGGCGAGGCGGCCATCTCCATCACCTCGAAGGCGATGCCCGGAGCCCGGTTCACGTAGCGCACCACCATGTCGGCCGAGGCGCACAGGACGAGCATCGACTTCTTGTTTTCGCTGCGCTTGAGCCGGTAGATGCGTTCGACGGCCGCGGCGTTCGTGGCGTCGCAGCCCAGGCCCCACACCGTGTCGGTGGGGTAGAGGATGATGCCGCCTTCGCGCAGGACGCGGGCGGCTTCGGCGGCTTCGTGTTGCAGGTCGGCTGCTTTCGGTTGCATGGATTCGGATGGTTATTTCATGGGCAGCACCTCGATCCAGTAGTCGTCGGGATCGGCGATGAAGTAGAGCCCCATTTCGTGATTTTCGTAGCAGATGCACCCCATCTGCCGGTGGTATTCGCGCACGGCGTCGTAGTCGCCCGCGACGCGCAGGCAGAGGTGGCTTTCGTTTTCGCCCAGCTCGTAGGGCGTCGCGGCGTGGTCGCGCAGCCACGTGAGTTCGAGCCGGAAGCCCGTCTCTCCGTCGCCCAGATAGGCCAGGATGAACGAGCCGTCGGCAGCCTCCTTGCGGCTGATCTCTTTCAATCCCAGTGCCTTGTCGTAAAACGCCAGGCTGCGGTCGAGGTCCGTGACGTCGACGTTGAAATGATCGAATCTGCTCTTGATCTCCATAATGCGGTGATTTATTCGGGGCAAATTTACGCAAAGATTGTGAAATTCGGCGTGATTTGACTATCTTTGTTGCGAACGGTCTGCGAGGATCGTCGACATGTGATACGAAAAAGCGCATCGGCTTTTTTCTTACCGCCGGAAATTGGACACTTTCGATCAGGTAGGGAACAAAGGTTGGTGCTCTCGCTGTTTTTCAGCGTGAGCATACTCCATTCGTTCTACCTGATAGGTCGTCCAATACCTCGGCGGTGAACATGGAAATTGTTCACGCTTTTTTCGTTTTTATACGACTTTTTTATTAACTCTTTAATACTTAAATGCAATGAAAACGAAACTTTTTTTTCTCGGGGCTGCCTTGTGGCTGGCTTCCTGCGGTACTTCCTCGAATCAAGGGTGGAGGACCGACGATCTGCGCTATATCCCGTTCGGGGATATGGGCGACGACTGGACGTATGTCGATCTGAAGAGCGGCGGTCAGCCCGGTTGGAGCTGGCCCATAGAGGCATCGCTCTTCTATGACGGATATGCCATCGTGGGGAATGATGAGAAAGGCGATTTCGGATTTATGGACAAGAGCGGCACCGTGATGAACGGAACGTTCTATTCGGACGTGACGATTTTTCACGAGGGTATTGCCTGGGTGGCTCGGCGGGGGAAACCGATGGCCGCCATTGACCAAAAGGGCAATATCCTTTTTGAGCTGAAACAGGCCGAGAGGGCTTGTGCCTTTCATGAAGGGTTGGCGGCCTTTGCCGATGCCGACGGACAATGGGGTCTGGTCAATAAAAAGGGCGTTGTTGTCGTCGAACCGCGTTGGCGGAGCGTCGTCCCGATGGTCGTAAACGGCATGATTGCAGCCGAGGATTTTGATTTCGGCTGGGGATTGTCAGACAAGTTCGGCAACTGGATCGTCGAGGGCCTTAAACAAGTCGGAGTGTGGGACGTCGATGGCAATATTCGTAACAATTATGAACAGGCGCTTGCCGAAGAACGCATTCCGGTGAAGGATGGAAACGGCAAATGGGGCGTTGTGGATCGGACCGGCTACTATATCATCAATCCTCAATTCGATGCAATTATACTCGACGGAAAGAATTATCTTTTCAAAAAAGGCCGTCAGTGGGGCTGGTGTGACAAAAACGGGCAATATGTAATCAATCCTCAATTTAGAGGGGCTCTTCCTTTTGGAGAGGCGGATTTGGCTGCCGTACAAGACAAGGATGGTGATTGGGGCTTTATCGATAAGAAGGGAAACTGGGCGATTGCCGCACAATTCAATGATGCGTCCGTATTTCTTCCGTGCGGAATCGCACCTGTATGCGAAGAAGACAGTCAGGAGTGGGGGGCTGTGGACAAGAATGGCCGATGGGTCATCAATCCGCAGTTTCGCGGTCTTTACCAGTTCGGTGCGGATGATCGACTGTTGGCCATGGATCAGTCCAGAGAATTTGCCATCATCGATGTTGCCGGCAAATATCTTTCGGTGTCATTCCCGGATGCGCGCAAAGAGTTGGTGCGAAATGTCACGGGTGTCGGGGCGAAGTATGAGGCGAAGAGCGATTATGTCGATGTTGAGAGCTATGCCGCATTGATCGATGCGGAGATTCAGACGTTGAAGTCGACGACCACCGGAGGACTGAAATCGACTTACGGGCTGTCGGAGGCGAAGTTTCCGAAAGAAGGCGGCAAGATCACGCTGTACAGTAGGAAGCAGGCCGCGAAAGAGATGACTTTCCAGCTCTCCGTTGCCGGTGTGAATGCCTGGCGCAAGGCTTCCGACGGGTGGTTCGGTTATAATTATACGTTCCTGCCCGATGTGCCGGTCAATAGCTACACCTTCACGGTCGAATTCGATCGTCGCGGTAAGGCTGGGCGGTTTGTTACGGAGATTTTCGACGTTCTCAAGTCTAAATATGCTTATGACGAAGAACAGAGCCTGCTGACGATTCCGGGATATGCCATGGTTTTCGCCGCGCCGATTCCGAACGGAGGCATCATTTTCCAGGTAAAACCCGAATAAAAATAGACTATGATGAAAAAACTTTTTTTACTGACGGTCGGTCTGCTGTGTAGCCTTTCGGCACTGTGTCAGAGTCAGCTGGAGCGGGGACGGCAATATTATGAATGGAGCGACTATACCCGTGCACTCCCTCTGTTGCAACAGGCTGCCAAGGAGGGTTACGGCGAGGCGTGCTATCTGCTGGGCAACATGTATTACTACGGAAACGGCACGGAAAAGAATTATACGATCGCCATGCGCATGTACCAGCGTGGCCTCGAATTCGGCTACCGTCTCGGAAATATGGAGTTGGGCATTATGTATGAAAACGGAGATGGCTGCACCAAGGATCCGGAAAAGGCTTTCGCGTACTACAATAAAAGCAAGCTGGCGGGCGAAAAACTCGGAATGTATCAAGTGGCGCGTTGTTATTTTTTCGGTATTGGAACAGAATCAAATGAAGAACAGGCATACGCTCTTTTCTCGTCGCTGTATCAAGATTCCGGTTTTAAAAAGGAGTATGAATGGGCTTGGCAGTGGTCTTGCATGTATCTCGGATACTGTTATCAGGGCGGATATGGTACAGAAATTGATTTGGAAAAAGCGGTCGAGTGCTACAAAAACAGCGAAAAACCCGATTACTTGTATCACGCATCCCGATTGGTGAAACTTCATTCCTTCAGGAAATATAATTGGAAAGATCTTCTTAATTCTGCGGTGGATAAAGGTTGTGAGGACGGCCGGGCGCTGTACGAATATGTGCAATTAAAATTGGAGAAATGGAACGGAGAGATCAATACGGGGACTTTCAATTGTCTTGTGCGGGCAACCGAAACTTATCCTCCCGCTTGGAAATTGCTCGGCGATTGCTATCGTTTGGGACATGGAACTGCCGTCAATATGGTGAAGGCTCGCGAGTGCTATGCTAAGGCGGAGGCCAACCGGGAGGTCATCGAAAAGATCGAAGAGGCGGAACGGCAGGAAGTGCAGCGCATCGAGCAGGAGAAGCAGGCTGAGAAAGAGCGTGTCGAGCGGGAAAAGCGCGAGGCGGCGGAGAAGCTGGCTGAGCAGCAGACGGCAGCCAGAATGGCGGCCGCGGCCCGTTACAAAGAAGGCGATCTGTATGAGGAAAATGGAGAGAAAGGCGTGGTCGTAAGGCGCAGTGAGACCAGTGTGCTGATCGTCGCGATGGGCAATCTTTTCGGCTCCTGGCCTGGGTGTTATGCCGGTCGCACCGAAGGCTGGAGATTGCCGACCCGGGAAGAACTGGGGTATATTCTGTCGAATAAAGATCTGGTGAATAGATATATGGGAGCTCACGGCGGCAGTCAGATCAGGTCCGGTGTATATTATTGGTCTGCCGCGCAGGGGAGCAGGGCGAATGAACGGATCGCGTCGAACGGATCCGAAATCTCTCGGGATAATAGTAATAAGAATTACATCCGACTGGTGCGCGACTATTGATGCGTAGCAGATTGTTATGGCGTTGCGCGGCTCTGATGGGGGGGGGCGCACGGTGGTGAGGGTGAGCAGGGGAGAATGTATATTTAGAATTATTGATTTTTTTGGAATTTATTTTCTTTTAAAACTTATTCATAAG
>CAMWWU010000050.1 GCA_947178025.1 uncultured Alistipes sp.
GAAGGTCGAGGTGAGGGCGCCGCTCTGGAGCGAACCGTGTACGGCACCGGCGGCACCGGCCTCCGACTGCATCTCGACGACCTTGACGGTTTCGCCGAAGATGTTCTTGCGGCCCTGAGCCGCCCACTCGTCCACGAGTTCGGCCATCGTCGACGACGGCGTGATGGGATAGATGGCTGCGACTTCCGAGAACATGTAAGCTACATGCGCCGCAGCATAGTTACCATCACACGTGATGAATTTCTTTTCTGCCATTTTGTTAGAAATTAGAGAATATTTGCGTGTTTTTCCGATAATTTCGGTTTTTTGCAACGATTATGCGGTGCAAAGATAAAAAAATCGGTAATAAAAACACTTCACTTCCGTACAAATAAATAGGATTTTTTGACAATTCCGCTGTTAGCCGAATAACGTTTCGAACTGTTATTCGAATCACAGAAAAACGGCCAGAATCATCGGGTTACGGAAATGGTTAACCAATAGCCGACTGCAAACCCGCAGAGCATCGGCCCCCTCCTCCGGCAGGATTTTTGGGAGCCGAAACCGGCAAATCGCAAATAAAAATCGTATCTTCGCCCCATGATTCCATACCGCAAAACGACACTCGACAACGGACTCACCGTCGTGGTCAACCGCGACCGGGCCTCGAAGCTCGCCGCAGTGAACCTGCTCTATAAGGTCGGGGCACGCAACGAGGATCCGGCCCGCACGGGGTTCGCCCATCTGTTCGAGCATCTGATGTTCCGGGGCACGCGCGACGTGCCCGACTTCGACCTGAGGGTGCAGCTCGCCTCGGGCGACAACAACGCCTTCACGAACAACGACTATACGGATTTCTACATCACGCTCCCGCGCGACAACGTGGAGACGGCGCTCTGGCTCGAAAGCGACCGCATGCAGGGGCTCGATATCACGCCCGGAAAACTCGAAACCGAGAAGAAGGTGGTGATCGAGGAGTTCCGCCAGCGCTACCTCAACCAGCCCTACGGCGATCAGACGATGCTCCTGCGCGGGCTGGCCTACCGCGTGCACCCCTACCGCTGGGCGACGATCGGTCTTACGACGGACCACATCGCCTCGGCGACGCTCGACGAGGTGCGGACCTTCTACCGGGCCCACTACCGCCCCTCGAACGCCGTGCTCTCGATCTCGGCCGACCTGGAGGAGGAGCGGATGCTCGACCTGGCGGCCAAGTGGTTCGGCGGGCTGGAGGAGCGTCCCGGAGCCGCCGCCCCGATTCCGCAGGAGCCGCCGCAGGAGGAGCCTCGCCGGCTGGAGGTCGTGCGCGACGTACCGGCCTCGACGCTGACGCTCGCCTACCACATGGGCGGCCGCACGTCGGCGGATTTCTACACGGCCGATCTGGTGTCGGACCTGCTGTCGAACGGCGATTCGTCGCGGCTCTACCGGCGGCTCGTGCAGGAGCGGCGCCTGCTCTCGACCGTCAACGCCTACATCTCGGGCGACGTCGATCCCGGGCTCTTCGTCTTCACGGGGCAGCTGCTGCCGGGAACCTCGTTCGACGCGGCCGAGGCGGCATTCCTCGAAGAGATCGAGGCCCTCAAGACCGGACACGTGCCGGAGCACGAAACCGAGAAGGTGAAGAACAAGTTCGAAGCCAACACGCTCTTCGGCGAACTCAACGTCATGAACAAGGCGATGAACCTCGGTTTCTACGAGATGCTCGGCGATCTGGAGCTCGTCAACCGCGAGGTGGCGCGCTACCGGGCCGTCGGCGAGGAGGCGATCCGCGACTTCTGCCGCCGCACGTTCCGCCCCGAAAACTGTTCCACCCTACTCTATCAGGCAAAAACAACCGAATGATACAGCCACCCCCGACAATTCCCGCCTCGGTCGAGGTGATGCCGGCCGCCCGGCGCACGCTCCGCAACGGCGTGGAGCTCTACACGCTCGCCTCGAACGACTTCGAGGTGCTGCGCGTGACGTTTCTCTTCCGCGCCGGCTCGGCCGTGCAGCAGGTTCCGTTCTCGGCCACGTCGACCGCCAATCTGCTCGCCGAGGGCACGCGCGACCTGACGGCGCAGCAGATCGCCGAACGGCTCGACTTCTACGGCTCGTGGTTCGACGTGAGCGCCGACCGCGACTGCACCTACATCAGTTTCTGCACGCTCTCGAAATTCTTCGCCCAGACGCTGGAGGTCGCCGAGCAGATCCTGCTCCACCCCGCGTTCCCCGAGGAGGAGGTCGCAGCCTACTGCGCCAAGCGCCGCCAGCGGCTGGCCATCGAACGCACGAAGGTCGACACGCAGGCCCGCGAAGCCTTCGCGCAGGCGATGTTCGGCCCGGCGCACCCCTACGGCGTCTCGTCGGACGAAAAGGAGTACGACCATCTGACGCGCGAGCAGATCGCGGCCTTCTACGCCAGCCGCTACACGGCCGAGAACTGCTTCGTCGTATGCAGCGGCCGCATCGGCGACGAGGAGCTGGCGGCCGTCGCGGCCATCGCCGAGCAGCTGCCGCAGGGAGGAGCGGCGGCCCCCGTCCGCTTCCCCGAACCGCAGACGCGGCGCGAGCTCTTCGTCGAACATCCGGGCGCCGTGCAGTCGTCGCTGCGCATCGGGCGGCTTCTCTTCCCGCGGCAGCATCCCGATTTCGTGGGGATGCAGGTCGTGGCGACGGCTCTGGGCGGCTATTTCGGGTCGCGTCTGATGCAGAACCTGCGCGAACGTCACGGGTATACCTACGGCGTCGTCGCGGCGATGGTCAACTTCGAGCGGGCCGGCTACCTGGCCGTCGCGACGCAGGTCGGCACCGACGTTACGGCCGACGCCCTGCGCGAGATCTACGCCGAGATCGAGCGGCTGCGCAGCGAGCCGATGCCGGCCGAGGAGCTCGAACTGGTCAAGAACATGATGACGGGCGAGATGATGCGCATCCTCGACGGGCCGTTCGGCATCGCCGACGTGACGATCGAGAACATCCTCTGCGGCTTCGACAACAGCATGATCGACGAGAACGTCCGCCGCATCCGCCGCATGACCCCGGACGACGTGCTGCGCCTGGCCCGGAACTACCTGCCCCGCGAAGAGCTGGTGACGGTCATCGCGGGAGCGAAATCGCCTTTCGATGAAAAGTTGTAAGCGCCCGCTATGGGCCTCCGTCCCGGTCTGGCTTCTCGGGGCTGCCCTGCTGCTCCCGTTCTGCGTATCGCCGCAGCAGGCCATCGGCGGACTGCTGCTGTTCGAAGGGATTTTCGGCGCCCTGACCATCGGCTATCTGTGGATTTACAACCGGATCGAACTGGACGACCGGGAGGTGCGGATCATCAACGCGCTGGGACGCGTCCGGCGCTACCGCTACGACGACCTGCGACAGGTCGAACTGCTCAACGACATGCGCACGCAGCCCCGCATCCGGCTGACGCCCTGCGACGACGAACGCCGCTGGTTCCACCTCGAAGGGATTCGGACAAAGGATTACCGGATCGTCGCGGAGGAGTTCGAACGACACGGCGTTCCGGTCGAGACGCACCGGATGGAACATTACCTCGGGCGTGCGGCTACCGGTGTTCGGCGACCCAGTTCGTCAGGGCGGTGAAGTCGGCGACCGAGAGCTGCTCGGCGCGTTTCGTGAAGAAGGGATGCTCGGCGCCTCCGAAGTCGCCGAACGCGGCCCGCAGCGAGTTGCGGATCATCTTGCGGCGCTGTCCGAAAGCGGCTTTCACGACGCGGATGAAGAGCGCCTCGTCGCAGTCGAGCCGCTCCACGCCGTTGCGGCGCAGGCGGATGACGGCGCTCTTGACCTTCGGGGGCGGATTGAAGACCGTTTCGTTGACCGTGAAGAGGTATTCGATGTCGTACCACGCCTGCAAGAGCACCGAGAGAATGCCGTACTCCTTCGATCCGGGAGGTTCGGCCAGCCGCACGGCGACCTCCTTCTGGATCATGCCGACGCATTCGGGAACGCGGTCGCGGTTTTCGAGCACCTTGAAGAAGATCTGCGAAGAGATGTTGTAGGGGAAGTTGCCGATGATGCGCAGCGGCCCCGGAAAGTGTTCGGCGAGGTCCATGCGCAGGAAATCGCCCTCGATGAGCCGCGGAACGAAGTCGGGATAGTGTTCGTGGAGATAGACGACGCTCTCCGCGTCGATCTCGGCGCCCCACGTCACGATGTCGTCGCGCCCGAGCAGAAACTGAGTCAGCACCCCCATGCCGCACCCCACTTCGAGCACGTCGCACGGCGCCTCCGCCGTACCGCCCGCCAGCGCGCCGCAGATCTTGCGCGCGATATTCAGATCGGTCAGAAAATGCTGACCCAACGCCTTCTTGGCCCGTACTTCCGTCATAACGGGGACAAAGATAGGAATTAAAAATGAAAAACGAAGCGGGCGGCGGCTTGCAACCCGGCCCCGCCCGCCGATTCGCCCGGACCGGCCGCAGAAAAAAAGCCCGAAGCGCATGGCTCCGGGCTTTTTTTTCGCACGTTCGGGGCGGCCTAATTCTCGTTCGGCAGCCAGGAGTAGTTCTTCGAGTAGTTCATCATCTGCTCCGCGTAGTTCGCCGGGTAGGAGATCTTCACGTCGACGACCTTGCCGCCGCGCTCCACCAACTCGAACTCCGGATTCACGAAGCCGCCGTAGGGCTCGATACCGAGCGCCGAATAGCGGGCCAGCACCTCGGCGTGCAGCGCCGGGTCGACCGTCACGGCATAGCGCTCAACGAGGGCCTTGCCGGCCTCGAAGTCGCCCTCGGACTTGATGCGCTGCACCTCGTAGAGCAGCTCGCCGAAGAGTTCGCGCAGCTTCTCGAAGTCGTTGACCACGACGTAGGTCTTGTCGTTCTCGCGCACCAGCTCGATCACGTTGTCGGCCTTGCCGCGCTCGTAGCACCACTCCGAAATCAGTTTGCGGTTGCGCATGTGCGACTCCTCGACGTTCTTGCCCGGCTCGATGCGCGCCAGCTGGGTCATCAGACCGTTCATGACGTACTTCGCATAGCCGGCCTTCGCCGCGTCGAACGAGGGCACCAGCCCCAACTCGACCAGTTTTTCGTCGCCCAGATAGTAGAGGCCGAACAGGTCGGCGCGCGCCTCTTCGAGCGTCGAGCCGTAGCTGCCCAGCTCGCCGCCCTTGACGCCCGGCGCCAGCTGTCCCGAACCGTGGCCCAGACACTCGTGCAGGTCGGTATGCAGGTCGTCGGCCAGCTTGCCGTAGCGCGCCATCCGCTCGCGGTCGTCGGCACGCAGCACGAACTCCTCGTCGAATCCGTTGCCGTGCGCCGCCATGTCGTAGGCATAGGTGATGTTGTCGATCGTCACCGACTTCGAGCCGTACTCCTTGCGGATCCAGTCGGCGTTCGGCAGGTTGATGCCGATCGGCGTGGCGGGATAGCAGTCGCCGCCCAACATGGCCACCGTGATGACCTTGGCAGAGACGCCGCGCACCTCCTTCTTGCGGTATTCGGGGGCCACGGGCGAGTGGTCCTCGAACCACTGGGCATTCTCCGAGATCACCTCCGTGCGGTGGCAGGCGTCCTTGTCCATGAAGTTGACGTTGGCCTCCCACGACGCCTTGCGCCCCTCGGGATCGCCGTAGTCCTCGATGAAGCCGTTCACGAAGTCGACGTTCGAGACCGTATCCTTGACCCAGCCGATGTTGTAACGGTCGAACTCCTTCAGATCGCCCGTATTATAATAGGAGATCAGAGCTTCGATGTTGGTCTTCTGCGGCTCGCGGGCCACGGAAGCGGCCTTCTCCAGCCAGTAGACGATGCGCTCGATGGCCGGCGAGTACATCCCCCCGACCTTCCACGTCCGCTCGTAGATGCGGCCCGTCTGCTCGTCCTTGACGAGCTGCGAATTCAGACCGTAGGATACCGGCTCGGGATTGCCCGCGTCGGCCGCAGCCATCGCGGCGTAGAACTTCGCGGCCTCGGCCTGCGACACGCCCCGGTAGTAGTTGCTCGACGAGGTGAGCAGCAGGTCGTCGCCCGCCGTCTGGTTGAGCTTCGTCGGGTAGAGCTCCGGATCGAAGATCGCCCGGCACACCGTGCCGATCAGACCGGTCAGCTCGCCGAATTTCTCCGAGGGTATCGACTCGCAGACTTCGAGCAGGTACTCCTCCGTAAACTCGGGCACGAACTTGTCGTTCGAATAGTGGTGATGGATGCCGTTGGCGAACCAGACCTTTTTGAGGTATTTCTCCAACGCCTGCCACTGAGCCGTCGTGCGGTCGCCCGCATAGTTCTCGTAGACGGTCTCCAGCGTGCGGCGCACGGGGAGGTTCGCGGCGCAGTTCTGATCGAAAAGGATGTCGCGGCCGCACTTGGCAGCCTCGGCGAGGTAGTAGACGAGCTCCTTCTCTTCGAGCGGCAAAGCCTCGAAGCCCGGAACCTCGTAACGGATGACCTTGATGTCGTCGAACCGGTCGACGACCCACGGCGTTTCGCTCTGCTGCGCTCCGCAGCAGGCGGCGAGTGCGGATGTGATGCACATGGATGAAACGGCTGTAATTGTTTTCATGGATATTTGGAATTGTCTTAGCTGCAAAGATAGTGAAAAAACGAAAAAAAAGACGCACCCGAAGCGGGGTGCGCCCTGATTGCGCCGGCACGCCGGCCGGAAACCGTCAGAAATTATAGCCCAGACGGATATAGAACACGCCGTTGCGGATCTTGCCTTCGTCGAACATATCCTTGTTGATATTCATCAAGCCCAGGTCGTAACCCAGCCCCACGCTGTAGTGCTTCATCAGCACCACGTCGGCACCGAAGCGCAGACCGAAATCCGATCTCTTGTAGCACTGCAAGCCGTCGTACTCGTCGTATTTGGAGAAATAATCGAATTTGGATCCGTCGATCTCCTGCGCCTTGCCCTCCACCTTCGCATTGCTGAACAGACCGAGCGCGTAGTAGAGACCGACATAGGGGCGGATCGAAACGATTCGGCCCACGTTCACGTAGTAGCTCGCCGTCACGGGCAGCTGCAAATAGTAGAGGTTGTCCGACGCCCCCTGACTCTCGCAGCCGCGGCCGGTGAAGTCGAGGCCCGTCTGCAGATAGATCGGCAGGTCGTTCGACATGCGGGCGGCCAGCGAGAAACCCGCCTGGAACTGGGCGTGCGAATCCGGCGAAACCGAGGCGCCGTCGACGGACAAACGCTGCGAGGCCACGTTCAGACCGGCGTGAACGCCCCATTCGAGGGTCTGTGCGCCGGCGGTGAGGCTCATGGCTGCGACAGCGATCAGCAGAAAAAGTTTTTTCATCATCGTAGATTGGGTTTGGGTCGTCCCGGGCTCCGAGGGACGGTTCATGACTCCGGAAACAGAAGCCGCCCGCCCGATCGCAGGTGTTTCCGGCAGAAATGCTCGGGCAATTACGACAGACATCGGCTGTCACGAAGTGCACCCGAAGTTCTCTTCGGGACGGGGATCCGGAGACGGATCGGATCGGCGGACGCGGCGGAACGCCGAGCGGCACCGTCCGGCAGAGACGGCTGCAAGCCGGAAGCACGATACGTCGAGGTGCGTAATTGCGAACTCTCAAATATACACCGAATTTCGCCACGATCCAAATCCCCGGCCCGGAAACTTCGGAAAAATCGGGTTTTCGGACCGCCGCGCGCTCCCGCTGCACCCCTCGGCGGGACCGTTTGTGCGCTTTTTTCTCTTTTTTGTTTCGTTTTGTCAGAGGAATTTCTACCTTTGCCCCGCAATTCTTTTTCTGAAAGAGATGAAAGTACTGACAAGCGTCAAGGAGCTCCGCGCCGAACTGGATCGCCTGGAGCAGACGGGGATAGGGTTCGTCCCGACGATGGGCGCCCTGCATGCGGGACACCGCTCGCTCGTGGAGCGCGCCCGCCGCGAAAACGCCACCGTGGTAGTGAGCGTCTTCGTAAATCCCACGCAGTTCAACGACAAGAACGACCTGAAGCACTACCCCCGCACCCCGGAAGCCGACGCACGGCTGCTGGAGGAGGCCGGTGCGGACTTCGTGCTGATGCCCTCCGTCGAGGAGATCTATCCCGAACCCGACACCCGCGCTTTCGACTTCGGTCTCATCGACAAGGTGATGGAGGGCGCCACGCGCCCCGGCCACTTCAACGGCGTGGCGCAGGTGGTCAGCCGTCTGTTCGACATCGTGCGTCCGGCCCGCGCCTACTTCGGCGAGAAGGATTTCCAGCAGATCGCCGTCATCCGGGCGATGGTCGCCCAGCTGGCCCTGCCGGTCGAGATCGTCGAGTGCCCCATCGTCCGCGGCGAAGACGGACTGGCGCTCTCGTCGCGCAACACGCTGCTCGACGCCGAACACCGCGCCGCGGCACCCCGCATCTACGCAGCACTGAAAGGCGCCGTCGAGCGCTCGCAGGAACTGACGCCCGCCCGGCTCAAGGCATGGGTCGAGACCGAGGTGGAGCGCGAAGGGCTGCTCAAGGTGATCTACTACCAGTCGGTCGACGCCCTCTCGATGCAGGAGGTGAACTCCTGGGACGACGCCGAACGCATCCAGGGCTGCATCGCCGTGCAGGCCGGAGATATCCGTTTAATCGATAACATCCGCATCCGATAATGAAATTCCAGATCGAAGTCATCAAATCGAAAATCCACCGGGTGAGCGTCACCCAGGCCAACCTGAACTACGTGGGGAGCATCACCATCGACGAGGCGCTCCTGGAGGCCGCCAACATGATCGAAGGCGAGAAGGTGCAGATCATGGACATCAACAACGGCGAACGTTTCGAAACCTACATCATCAAGGGCGAACGCGACAGCGGCTGCATCTGCCTGAACGGCGCCGCAGCCCGCAAGGTGCAGGTCGGCGACGTGGTAATCATCGCCTCCTACGCCCTGATGGATTTCGAGGACGCCAAGCAGTTCCGTCCCTGGGTCATCTTTCCCGACACCGAGACCAACCGGCTCGTGAAATAACCGCCTTCCGCGCGCATTTTTACCTCGCAGGCAGCGTCCGTTTCGGGCGCTGCTTTTTTCATGTCGCCGAGCAGGCCGCACCTGACCGGACGCGGCCTTTTCGACGGTCGGGCGCCGAAAACCGGAATCGGGGTACGCTTATCCGTAAAACCGGTAATGCCCCATCCTCCGGAATGCACTAATTTTGCCGACGGAAAAACACACGGAATCATGAAGCGCACCGCCACCGCCTTGCTCGCCCTCCTGTGGATCGCCGCTGTCGGAGCGGCGTCCGCCGATGCTGCAACAACCGATAAAAACGATATTCGCATGGAAAATCAACAGCCGACCGCCGCATGGGACAAAACCTTCCCGAAGAGCAATCGGGTCGACCACGAAAAAGTGACCTTCACCAACCGCTACGGCATCACGCTGACAGCGGATCTCTACCGACCGAAAGAGGCCGCAGGCAAACTCCCCGCCCTCGCCGTCGCGGGTCCTTTCGGCGCCGTCAAGGAGCAGTCCTCCGGCCTCTACGCCCAGCGGATGGCCGAGCTGGGATTTCTGACGATCGCGTTCGACCCCTCGTTCACGGGCGAGAGCGGCGGCACGCCCCGCTACGTCGCATCGCCCGACATCAATACCGAGGACTTCTCGGCCGCCGTCGACTTCCTCTCGCTGCGCGACGACGCCGATCCCGAACGGATCGGAATCATCGGCATTTGCGGCTGGGGCGGCCTGGCGATCAACGCCGCCGCCATCGATACGCGCATCAAGGCGACCGTCGCCTCGACGATGTACGACATGACGCGCGTCACGGCCCGCGGCTACTTCGACTCGATGGACGCCGACGCCCGCCACGAACTGCGCCGGCAGCTCAGCGCCCAGCGCACCGAGGATGCCCGCAACGGCTCCTACGCACGTGCCGGCGGCGTAGTCGATCCGCTGCCCGACGACGCCCCGCAGTTCGTGAAGGACTACTACGACTATTATAAGACGCCGCGCGGCTACCACCCCCGGTCGCTCAACTCCAACGACGGCTGGAACCGCACTTCGGCGCTGTCGTTCCTCAACCTGCCGATCCTGGCCTACAGCGACGAAATCCGCAGCGCCGTACTGATCGTCCATGGCGAACGGGCCCATTCGCGCTACTTCGGCGAGGATGCGTTCGAGCGCCTCACGGGCGACAACAAAGAGCTGCTGATCGTCCCCGGAGCCAGCCACACGGACCTCTACGACCGTTCGGATATCATTCCGTTCGACCGGATCGCGGCGTTCTTCCGTCTCCGCCTGACCCCCGAAGCGCACTGACGGCTCCGCCGAGGCCCGCTCCCTGCGGGCCTTCGGCGTTCTGCGGACGGAACAGCATGCCGGCAACGGCGTTCGGAGTGCTAAATATGTCGGATTTCTTTGCAAATGTCTTATTTTTTCGTAAATTTGCGTCCTAAATCCGCTTGAATGGAGTTGACCGAGCGATATTCGATCGCCCACAAAGGGCTCAAAAGCGGCCGCTACGACTTCGGCTTCACGGTCGACGGCGAATTGTTTCGCGCCTACGACAGTCCCGACATCGTGGACGGCGCATGCGATGTTGCGGTCCGTATGGAACGCGGCGAGACGACGCTGTCGCTCGACGTATCCATCACGGGTCATGTCGTCGTGCCGTGCGACCGATGCCTGGAGAACTGCTCCGTGCCGGTCGGCTTCGAGGGGCGGCTGCTCGTGAGAATCTCCGACGAACAGGGCGAGTACGACGGCGAAACGATGTGGATTTCGCCGGCCGACGAGGCGGTCGACCTTTCGCAGTACATCTACGAAAGCATCGTCCTCTCGCTGCCTTACCAGCGCGTTCACCCCGACGGGGAGTGCGATCCGGAGATGATGAAGCGCTTCCGGATCGTCTCGGGCGAGGAGTTCGCGGCCGTCGAGGCGCAGGCGCAGCACGAATCGGAATCGCTGCCCGACGGCGAACGGGCCAAGCTCGCAGCCCTCAGGGAGCGGATGAACGACCAGGAGGAATAATACGTTAAACTTATAATACAAATCGTAAAATGGCACATCCTAAACACAAGATCTCGTCGACGCGACGCGATAAGAGAAGAACGCATTACAAGGCTGTCGTTCCGACGGTAGTCACCTGCTCGAACTGCGGCGCAGCCGTGCTGTACCACCGCGTATGCCCCGAGTGCGGCTTCTATCGCGGCAAGCTGGCCATCGAGAAGAAGGCGGACGAATAGATCCCGATCCGAAGAGGGCATCCCCGGGATGCCTCTTCTTTGTTTTTGAGAACGTACTCCCTTGCCGCCGCACGCGGACCGGGCGGCTCTGTCGTCCGTCACGCCGCCCCGCGACGACAAGCGGACAATAACCAAATCGCACGAATATGTTAAAGATTGGTGTTGACGCCATGGGCGGCGATTTCGCCCCCGAAGCTGCGGTCAAAGGCGCGGTCATGGCGCTGGAGGCCATCGCTCCGGAGAGCCGGATCGTACTCTTCGGCGACGAGGCCCGAATCCGCTCGGTACTCGACGCGGAGGGGTGCCCCGCCGACCGTTTCGACATCGTGGCCACGACCGAGGTGATCGAAATGGGCGACCACCCGGCCAAGGCGTTCCAGGCGAAAAGCGATTCGAGCATCACGGTAGGCTTCGGCCACCTGGCCAAGGGAGCCGTCGACGGCTTCGCGAGCGCCGGGTCGACCGGCGCCATGATGGTGGGGTCGATGTATGCCGTGAAACCCATCGAAGGCGTCATCCGCCCCACGATTTCGTCCATCGTTCCGACCGCAGCGGGCCGTCCCGCCCTGCTGCTCGACGTCGGACTGAACGTCGACTGCAAACCCGAAGTGCTGGCCCAGTACGGTCTGATCGGTTCGATCTACGCCGAAGCGGTGCTCGGCATCGAGAAACCCCGCGTCGCGATCCTCAACATCGGCGAGGAGGAGGCCAAGGGCAACGCCCAGACGAAGGCCGCCCACGAACTGCTCAAGAGCGATTCGCGCATCCACTTCGTCGGCAATGTCGAGGGTTCGTACATCTTCACGGGCAAGGTCGCCGACGTCATCGTCTGCGACGGCTTCGTCGGCAACACGGCGCTGAAGATGGCCGAGGGTCTCTACCGCATCAACAAGGCGCTGGGCGGAAGCAATCCGTTCTGGGAAGCGATGAATTACGAGAATGTGGGCGGCACGCCCGTGCTGGGCATCAACGCCCCGGTAGTGATCGGCCACGGCTGTTCGTCGCCCAAGGCGATCCGGAGCATGATCCTCACCACCGAGCAGTGCATCCGGGCCGACCTCACGAAACGGCTCCGCCAGGCGTTCGAAAACTGATAATCCAGGCGACCGCAGCCTCGCTCCGCCGAGCGGAACAGCCGCCGCGGTCCCTAAAAATTTAAAATAGCCACATGAGCAAGATAACAGCAGCGATAACGGGCGTAGGTCAGTACCTCCCGGATTATATTCTCACCAACGACGAGCTGAGCCGCATGGTCGACACCAACGACGAGTGGATCATGTCGCACGTCGGCATCAAGACGCGTCACATCCTCAAGGGCGAGGGCGTCGGAACCTCCTACATGGGAGCCCGCGCGGTCATCAACCTGCTGGACAAGACGGGCGTGGATCCGATGGATATCGACGTGGTGATCTGCGCCACCATCACCCCCGACATGTTCTTCCCCTCGACGGGTAACCTGATCGCCGACCAGGCCGGTTGCAAGAACGCTTTCGCCTACGACGTTTCGGCGGCGTGCAGCGGATTCCTCTTCGCCCTGACCACCGGTGCCAAGTTCATCGAGGCCGGCACGAGCAAGAAGGTGATCGTCGTGGGCGCCGACAAGATGTCGTCGATCGTAGACTATACCGACCGATCGACCTGCCCGATCTTCGGCGACGGCGCCGCTGCCGTGCTGCTGGAGCCCAACACCGAGGGACTGGGCGTCGTCGACTCGATCCTGCGTTCGGACGGCTCGGGCGAGCTGCAGCTCTACATGAAGGCGGGCGGTTCGCGCTACCCGGCTTCGGCCGAGACGCTGGCCAACAACTGGCACACGATCATGTGGGACGGCCACGCCGTATTCAAGGCCGCCGTATCGAAGATGGCCGACGTATCGGTGGAGATGATGGAGAAGCACAACCTGACGGGCGACGACATCCGCTATCTGGTGCCGCACCAGGCCAACCTCCGCATCATCGACGCCACGGCGCGCCGCATGGGGATCACGGCCGACAAGTGCATGATCAACATCACGACCAACGGAAACACGACGGCAGCGACCATCCCGACCTGTCTCTACGACTACGAGAAGGAGCTGCGTCCGGGCGACAACCTGATTCTTTCGGCCTTCGGCGGCGGATACACCTGGGGTGCCATCTACGTGAAGTGGGCCTACGACGGCTCGAAAGCCTAATCGACCGTCCGGTCGAAACGAAAAACGCGGAGACCGAGTTCTCCGCGTTTTTGTACCATATCGGCCCCGACCGGCGACGCGAAGCTCCGGCGCCGACCCGTTTCGACATCGTTTTCGCCTCGGCCGCTCATTTTCGGCCCCCGTTTTGCAAGGATCGAACGAAAACCTTACAACCGATACTCATGAAAAAAATCATCGTCATCATCGCAACGCTCCTGCTCGTCGCCGGTCTCGCACCGGTGCAGGCCGACGATCGTCCGATCGCCGTCACGGAACTTCCGGCTGCCGCCCGACAGTTCCTCAACACCCATTTCGGCGACATGCAGGTCGCCTATGCCACCGTCGACGGCCATCTGTTCGACAAGGACTACGAAGTAGCCTTCACGAACGGCAGCAAGGTGGAGTTCGACCGCAACGGCGAATGGAAGGAGGTCGAGGTCCGCACGGGCAGCATCCCTGCCGCCATCATTCCGCAGCAGATCCGTCAGTACCTCGATCAGAACTACCCCGACACGCCGGTACGTCAGATCGACCGGGACCGCCGCGGCTACGAGGTGAAACTCGTCAACGGCCTGGAGCTGGAGTTCAACAACAACTTCGCCCTGATCAAGATCGACTACTGATCTTCCAGGCAGTTCCGCAGCCGCCCGCACGATGCACCGTGCGGGCGGCTGCTTTTTCGGAGAAACCTCCCCGCATGCTCGGCCGGAGAGTGCAACAACCTCGTCGGAAAGAGGCGGTTGCGAATCGCGGACGGAGTGCGGCGGTCTCCGATCGCAGTTTGCTTATAGCCACATAAGAAAATACGATCCCTTCGCGGATACAAAAAGCGGAAAACCGTCGTATCTTTGCAATCGGACAAACCGAACGACACACAAACAAACACGATACGACGATGTTAAGCAAACAACTGCACGACGCGCTCAATGCGCAGATCAATGCCGAATTCTGGTCGGCCTACCTCTACCTTTCGATGTCGATGGACGCCGAGGCCAAAGGGCTCAAGGGAGTCGCCAACTGGTTCTACATCCAGTTCCAGGAGGAGCAGGCCCACGCCCGCATCTTCATGAACTACCTCCTTTCGCGCGGCGCCGAGGTGAAGCTCGCCCCGATCGCCGAGGTGCGCACCTCGTGGGATTCGCCGCTTCAGCTGTTCGAAGAGACGCTCGCACACGAGCAGAAAGTGACGGCCATGATCCACAACCTGGCCGCCATCGCCGCCGAGGACAAGGACTACGCCTCGTCGAACATGCTCGTCTGGTTCATCGACGAACAGATCGAGGAGGAGGAGAACGCCCGCGGCATGATCTCGGCTTTCGAGGCCATCGAGGGCAACAAGTTCGGGCTCTATATGCTCGACAAGGAGCTCGCCGCACGCACCTACACCGTCCCCTCGCCGCTGGCGAAGAACGAGTAAGCCGCAACGGCGCGGCTACGCAAAAGGAGCGGGTCCCTGAGGGCCCGCTCCTTTTGCATATGGCACCGCGGTCGTCACGGCTTGCGGCGGAAGCGCTCGGTGATATCCTCCGTCGTGCCGTCGGCATGCACGCGGTAGAGACGCTGATTGGTCGTCGGAGCGCTCAGCGGTCCCCGTTCGGCGCGCCACCGCCCCAGCTTCACGTAGTCGAAGACACCGATCCGCAGCCCCTCGGGCCATTCGTCACGCCCCGAATACCAGCCGGTTCGCAGACCGGGTTGCAGCCGCCGCACGCACTCCGCGAGGCGGACGATTTCGTGCGGTGCGGCATCGCCCCCCATGAAGCAGAGGCACGTCACCGACCCTCCGTAGCGGTCGAGCAGCATCCGCAGCTCCGCCTCGTCGAGCTCGCGTCCCGTGTCGCCCTGCAAATGAGGACTATGACACCCCGGGCAGCGATTGGGGCATCCCGAGATATTCAGCGCCAACGTCGTCTCGCCGGGAATCTCGGCGAAAACGACGTCGAAGTTATAGCAGCGGACCATCCCTACCGCACCTTTTCGGCCCCGGCATAGAACCGCCGCGACGCCTCCTGCTGGCGGGCCGCCGAGAAGTTCGACACGCGCTTCATATAGCCGATCACGCGCGTGAGGTAGTCGAGATGGTCGCTATGGCACTCGGGGCACTCCTTCAGGTAGCGTTTGTCGATGTGGCCGCAGTGGTTGCAGACCGTATTCGGGATGTTGAACGTGAAGTAGTTGCACCCCTCCTGCGCCGCTACGCGCAGCAGGTGGCGGTACTGCTCCTGCGAGAGATGATCCTCCAGATTCATGTGCAGCGCCGAGCCGCCCGTGAGGTGGTCGATGTACTTGCGGCCGTGGAGCCGGAACTTGTCGATGACATTGAGCGACTCGTCCTCCACGACATAGAAATAGGAGTTGTAGCAGTCGCGCGGCACGACGTAGCCGTCCTCGCGGTCCCACTTGGCGTGTTTCACGCCGACGTTCTCCGCGGGGATCATCTCGCAGTTGAACATCAGCTCTTTCGAACGGTACTTCTTGTTATAGCGCTCGACGAGCCCCAGCACCCCCTGCACGAACTCCACGTACTCCGGATTGTCGTCGATGCGGATGCCGAGGAATTCGGCCGCCTCGACCAGTCCGTTGACGCCGATCGTCAGATACTGGCGCGAGAGGTTGATGTAGCCCGCATCGAAGAGCGGCAGCATCCCCT
>CAMWWU010000051.1 GCA_947178025.1 uncultured Alistipes sp.
GCACGGGGACCACCGTCGTCTGCGGGATGCTGTCGACCCCGGACGTTCCGACCGAGAACTGCGGCGTCTGCGCGACCGCCAGGCCGGCGCCGACCGTCAGACAAAAACAACAGAGAAAGATTTTCATAGATTTCGATATTTTAAGAGAGACGAAAGCCCCCGCCGAAGCGGGGGTTTCCGATTTTCAACGTATGTCGCGGACCGCAGGGCGGCCGGAGCCGCATCAATAGAGCTGCGTGATGGTTCCGTTGTACTGCACGGGGCTGTACCACGGATTGGTGATCGTGAGCGTGGCGCCGCCCGTGCGCGAGAAGATCTCGAACGTGAACGTATAATTCGAAGCCGAGAAGAGCGATGTGGTGAAGGTCACCATCCACCCCTCGTGGGTCTGCTCGGTGACGTAGCCCGTCACGCCGTTCACCGTATAGTTGAGCACCGTGACGTGATACGGCGGCACGTAACCCTTGATGTAGGGCAGGCAGATGTCGATCGTACCGTCCCAGACGCCGACGTTGAACTCGGGGTTCATGATCTGACGCATGGGGCCGGCCGGCTGGCGCTGCATGGTCTGGGGGTTGAACTGGAAATTCCGCGAGAGTACGATCGAATCCATCGTCTTCTCGAAATTGGCGACCCGTTCGGCACGACGCTTTTCACGCACCTCGCGGCGCTCCTCCTTGGGCGAAAGCGTCTTCTTCTGACCGATCACCGTGACGGCCGCCGCACAGAGCAGCAGGCTCGCCAGGAAAATGGCTGTTTTTTTCATGGCACATAAGGATTTGGTTACCTCCCGCACGTACAAAAAAGGTGCCGTCCGCGCACCGAGTCCGCGACATGCCCCTCGGCACGCCGGCGGAAGAGGCTCGCCGAAGGTTTGAAAAGACGGGAATTTGTGATAAATTTGTCCGGGCAAATCACCAACGACGCAGACACCGATGACACGACAGAAGATAAAGATCAAGGATATCGCCAAGATGGCCGGCGTATCGGCCGGCACCGTCGACCGGATCCTCCACAACCGGGGCAACGTCTCGCCGGCGAGCCGGGAGGCCGTGGAGCGGGTGCTGACCGAGGTGAACTACCGCTACAACCTCCACACCTCCGCGCTCGCCTGCCGCAAGCGGTTCAAGATCATCGTCAGCACGCCCGTCGCGAGCCCCGGGGAGTATTGGAGTTCCATCCACTCCGGCATCGAACACGCCCTGGAGGAGTACTCCGACATCAGCGTCGCCTGCGAATACGCCTACTACAACCAGTACGACATCTACTCCTGCCAATCGGCTTTCGCCAGCATTCCGGACCGGCATCCGGACGCCGTAATCATCGGGCCGACCTTCACCCGCGAAACCCGCGAGCTCTGCGACCGGCTCGACGCGGCCGGCATCCCCTACCTCTTCATCGACGCGGTGATCGGCGACACGCACCCGATCGCGACCTTCACGACCGACCACTACGCCGCCGGATTCCTGCTGGGCCGGCTGCTGCACGCCATGTCGGCCGGCGACGGCACTTTCGCCATCCTCCGGGCCCGGCGCACCGGCAACGAGAACGCGAGCACGTCGCTCGAACGCAACCGCGGATTCAAGGATTACATGGCGCAGGCCGGGCTCACCCACCGCATCCGGGAGGCCTCGTTCTCGGTCCTCAACCCGGAAGAGAACGAGAAACAGGTCGTCGAATTCATCGAATCCCACCCGGACACCCACGGCATCGCCGTCATGAATTCGCGAGGCTACATCATCGCGGACATTCTCCGCAACCGGGGCGTCCGGGACATTCGGGTCATCTCTTTCGACCTGACGACCAACAACATCCGCTGCATGAAAGAGGGTTCGATCACGGCCCTGCTGTGCCAGCGGCCCGAACTTCAGGGATTCAATGCCGTAAAAACGATGATCCAGCACCTGATCTACAACCGGCAGGAACCCGCGATTCACCACACGATGCCCATCGACATCGTGATGAAAGAGAATCTGCCCTATTACAAAGAGGTCGCCGCCCTCTGACCTCTATTTTTCGAAGCAGACGGGCGTGTGCGGGCCCCGCACGAGCTACGATTCCCCGCCCCGGTGTTGCATGCGGCGAAATTTTTCCCTATCTTTGCAAAAAGGCGCTCCCGCTCAGCCCGTTCGAGCGTCCCGACCAAAAGCAAAACTCTTCCCGCCATGAAGATTTACAAGCGTTCAATCCTGAGCTCGGTCACGATTTGGGCCTGTTTCCTGCCGGCTCTGACCTTAGCTGGCCTCATTTTATCGGTCATCTTTCTCCCCTTGGAAAGAACGCTCCTGTTGGTCATCCCGTTCATTCAGCTGACCCTCCTGTTAGCGACAGCGGCCAGCGCCTTCTTCTATGTCGAGCTGACCGACCACGAATTGATTTTAAGAAATATCATCTACCGGTTCTGGCACCGAGCATATCCTTTTCGCACGATCACCCGGATCAGACTGAAACATTCCGGGGGACTGACGCAAACTCGATTGCAGATCATAAGAGGAGAGAAAAAATCATGGAGCTATGTGATCGATTTAGTCAGTCCGGCCGACTATAACGCACTGATCGAGGATCTGCGCAAACAAGGTATCGACGTCGAAGTATCCCCTAATATCACCATATGATTATGAAAATCCCCGCCCTCATCGCATCGCTGATGCTCAGCCTGGCGATTCGGGCACAGCCAGCGACACCGGTATTCAGAATCGGCGCCGACGGATCGATAGCAACGGATCCGCCCCTGATCGACCCGTTTTACAACGATCCCCGAATAAAAAACCTGACATGCGTACTGAACGGCTCGACAAGCATTACGCTGGGATCGCAGAGCTACGATATCCGGACGGGTTATTTCGAAGAGGATTGGTTCGAAACCGAACGCGGGAGAGACGGATTCACAGTCATTGCGATCTACTCGGACAACCGGAAAATATTCGAATTGAGACAGCCGGAGATCTGGGCGCATACTTATGCGGGGCGACCGACGTGGGATTACCGTCCATATACCGACAACCGGTATTTCATCCCGATCGCTTTATCGGAGCAGGCGGTCGCCCTGGCTTTCGTCGGTTGGCCGTATGGCGGCGAAATGCCCTATCTGACCATTATCGCACTGACCGATCACGATGCGAAATTGGTATTCAACAAGCATATGGGCATCAATGAGATCACCCGGTCCGACGAGTCGTTCTCCATGGAGATTCAGGCCAATATCGTAGAGTTCGGAGAGGACGGAAAACCGTTCGACACCCCCGGCAACGTTCCGATCATCCATCGCCTCGAAACAAAAGACGGACTGCTCTATTTTAAATAAGATCGAGCGTTCGGCTGCGCCGCATCCGGCACGAAAAAAAGCGACCTCGCGAGGTCGCTTTTCCTGTCATGCGGCTCAGCCGGTCACAGCCCCATCTTCCTGAGGAACTGCCCCGTATAGCTCTCCGGACAGGCGGCCACCTCGTGCGGCGTGCCGGCGACGAGGATGCGCCCCCCGGCGACGCCCCCCTCGGGGCCGATGTCGATCAGGTGGTCGGCGACCTTCACGACATCGAGGTTGTGCTCGATGACGATCACCGTATTGCCTCGATCGACCAGTTTGGAGAGGACCTCCAGCAGCAGACGGATATCCTCGAAATGGAGCCCCGTGGTCGGCTCGTCGAGGATGTAGAGCGTGCGGCCCGTATCGCGCTTCGACAGCTCGGAGGCGAGCTTGATGCGCTGGCTTTCACCGCCCGAAAGGGTCGTGCAGGGCTGTCCGAGCGTCAGGTAGCCGAGTCCTACCTCCTGAATGGCCCGCAGCTTCTGGTGGATGGCGGGAATGCTCTCGAAGAACTCCACGGCCATGTTGACCGTCATGTCGAGCACCTCGTCGATCGACTTGCCCTTATACTTGACTTCGAGCGTTTCGCGATTGTAACGATGTCCGCCGCACGCCTTGCAGCGCACGTAGACGTCGGGCAGGAAGTTCATCTCGATCGTCTCGACGCCTGCGCCGCGGCACTGTTCGCAGCGGCCTCCCTTGACGTTGAACGAGAAGCGCCCCGCCTTGAAACCGCGGATCTGCGCATCGGGAGTCATCTCGAAGAGCTTGCGGATATCCGAGAAGACGCCGGAGTAGGTCGCCGGATTGCTGCGCGGCGAACGGCCGATCGGCGACTGGTCGACGACGACCAGTTTGTCGATATGCTCGATGCCCTCCACGGCGTCGTACTCCAGCGGCTGGTCGAAAGAGCGGTAGAGCTCCCGCGAAAGGATGGGCCGCAGGGTCTCGTTGACGAGCGTCGACTTGCCCGAGCCGCTGACACCCGTCACGCAGACGAACTTGCCGAGCGGAAATTCGGCCGTGACGTTTTTGAGGTTGTTGCCCCGGGCGCCGCGGATCACGATGCTCCGGCCCGACCCCGGGCGCAGGGTTTCGGGCACCTCGATGCGGCGGCGCCCCGTGAGGTAGTCGGCCGTGATCGAATCCGACTTCAGGATGTCGTCGAACGTGCCGGCGGCGACGATATGTCCGCCCTTGCGGCCTGCACGGGGGCCTACGTCGACGATCCAGTCGGCGGCACGCATCATGTCCTCGTCGTGTTCGACGACGATCACCGAGTTCCCGGCATCGCGCAGCTCCTCCAGACTGCGGATCAGCCGCAGGTTGTCGCGCTGGTGCAGGCCGATCGAGGGTTCGTCGAGGATGTAGAGCACATTGACCAGCTTCGAACCGATCTGCGTGGCGAGGCGGATGCGCTGGCTCTCGCCGCCCGAGAGCGTCCGCGACGAACGGGCCAGCGACAGATAGCCCAGCCCGACATCCTTCAGGAAACGGAGCCGCTCGCGGATCTCCTTCAGAATCTCCTGCGCGATGCGGCGCTCCTTATCGGAAATGCGCTCTTCGAGGTGCTCGACCCACTCGGCAAACTCCTCGATGGACATGGCCGACACCTCGGCGATATTCAGCCCGTCGATACGGAACTGCAAGGCCTCCTTCTTCAGGCGCGTGCCGCCGCAGAGCGAACACTTGCGGTAGACGAGGAACTGTTCGCGCCACTTGCGGCCGCGGGCCGACTCCTCGTCCTCCGTGCGGCCGATATACTCGGCCACGCCCTCCCAGGCGACGAACTGGTTGCCGCCCGCGGCGCCGAACTCCGCGAGATTGACCGTCAGCGGCTCCGGATCGCCGTAGAGCACGGCATTGAGCGCCCCCTCCGAAAAGGAGGAAACGGGATCGTCGAGCGTGAAGTCGTGGCGACGCCCCAGCATCTCCAGCAGGGCGAAGAGCAGGTTGTTGCGGTACTTGCCGAGCGGCTCGACAGCCCCCTCGCGCAGCGAAAGCCGCATGTCGGGAACGATCTTGTCCAGGTCGAAGACCGCCTCCTCGCCCAGACCGTTGCAATGCGGGCAGGCCCCTTTCGGAGAGTTGAACGAGAAGGTGTGCGGCGCCGGATCCTCGAAGGCCACGCCCGTCGAGGGGCACATCAGGTGGCGCGAGTAGAAGCGCTGCTGCTCCGTGCCGTAGTCGTAGACCGACATCGTGCCCTTCCCCTGCCGCATCGCCTCCGCGAGCGAGGTCAACAGCCGCTCGCGCGACTCTTCGCCCGCCACGAGGCGGTCGACGACCAGGTCGATCGTATGGATCTTGTAGCGGTCGAGGCGCATGCCGGCCGAGATCTCGCGGATCTCGCCGTCGATGCGGGCGTAGATATACCCCTTCTTGGCGAGCGACTCGAAGAGCTCGCGGTAGTGGCCCTTGCGCCCCTTGACGACGGGAGCCATCAGCGCAATGCGGCGTCCGGCGAATCCGGAGAGAATCAGCTCGGCGATCCGGTCGTCGGTATAGTGCACCATCTCCTCCCCCGTCACGGGCGAATAGGCCCGCGAGGCACGGGCGTAGAGCAGACGCAGGAAGTCGTTGATCTCGGTCACGGTGCCGACCGTCGAGCGGGGATTCTTGTTGGTGGTCTTCTGCTCGATGGCCACTACGGGGCTCAGCCCCGTGATCTTGTCCACGTCGGGACGCTCCATCGTGCCGACGAACTGCCGGGCGTAGGTCGAGAGCGTCTCCATGTAGCGGCGCTGCCCCTCGGCATAGATCGTGTCGAACGCCAGCGACGACTTGCCCGAGCCGCTGAGGCCCGTGACCACTACCAGTTTGCGGCGCGGAATGTCGAGATCCACGTTTTTCAGGTTGTGAACCCGGGCACCGAATATTTTGATCGAATCTTCTTTCATGGACGAACGAACGTGCGGGGCGTCCGTGTCATCGGACGGCGCGCCGCGGAAAATCGGGCAAAGATACAACGAATTTTCAAATTCCGGGCCTCAATTCGAAATCATCGGCATCCTCCCATGCCGGGAACTCCGCCCGGAAAGCCCGCTGCGGCTCCAGATCGAGCGTCGCGACCATCGTCCATTCGCCGCTCTCGGCATTGGCGATCGTGCGGCCGAGGTAGTCGATCACCATCGAATCGCCGATGTAGACGGCATCGGGATCGGTGCCTACCCGGTTGACGCCGACGACGTAGCACTGGTTCTCGATAGCCCGGGCGCGCAGCAGCGTACACCACGCATCGCGGCGCTTGTTGTCCCACGACGCACAATAGATGATGGCGTCGTAATCGCCCCGGTTGCGGCTCCAGACCGGAAACCGCAGGTCGTAGCAGATCTGGAGCAGGAAGCGGAAGCCCTTGTACTCGACCACCACGCGGCGGTCGCCGGGCGTATAGTCGCGCCCCTCGCCGCCGGGGCGGAACAGGTGGTGCTTGTCGTACCACTCCACCTCGCCCGAAGGCTTCACGAAAAACATCCGGTTGCGGTATTCGCCGTTCTCGGCGATGACAGCACTGCCGACGATCGCCCGGCCGTAGGCAGCGGCCCAGCGGCGCATGGCCGAAGCGACCGGTCCGTCGGCCGGTTCGGCGACCCGCGAAGGCATGAGTTTGAATCCCGTGGCGAACATCTCGGGCAGCACGACGATATCGGCGTCGGCCGCGGCGACGATCGGCTCCAGGCGGGCGAGATTCTCCGCGGTGCGCTCCCACTCCATATCGACCTGGCAGACGGCAATATTCAGTTTCATATGAACTAATTTAAAAAAACGGGGAATAAAGATAACTATTTTTTTTCGATCCGCAACCGCGAAGTTGCACCGCAGCGAAATAAAACGTACATTTGTCCCCGTACAAACTCCATCGGAAAAATTATGCTCAGAGCAGGACGCACCCAGAAACTGACCGTCGGCCGCGTGTCGGAATACGGCCTCTACCTCGTCGACGAGGAGCAGCACGAAGTACTGCTGCCCAACCGCTACACGTCGCTCGCCGACAAGCCCGGCGACGAAAAGGAGGTCTTCGTCTACCACGATTCGGAGGACCGTCTCGTGGCGACGACCGAAACGCCGCTCCTCCAGGCGGGCGAAGCGGGTTACCTGAAAGTCGTGGACAAGACGGCGCACGGCGCGTTCCTCGACTGGGGGCTCCACGGCAAGGACCTCTTCCTGCCGAACCGCAACCAGCAGGGAGGCATTCTGGCCGGGCGCAGCTATATCGTATACATGTACGAAGACGCCGTCACGGGGCGCTGCGTGGCGACCTGCAAGCTCAAGTCGTTCGTCAACAACGACCTGATCACGGTCAAGCCCCGGCAGAAAGTCGCGCTGCTCGTCGCCTCGGAGAGCCCGATCGGCTTCCGCGTGATCATCGACAACCGTCACTGGGGCATGCTCTACCGCAACCAGCTTTTCCGCCCGGTCGCTATCGGCGACCGACTGGAGGGCTACGTCCGCCGCATCACCGACGACAACCGCATCGACGTAAGCCTTCAGCAAGAGGGCTACGCGCAGGTGAAGGATTCGGCAGACACCCTGCTCCGACTGCTCCGCGACAACGGCGGCGCGCTGCCCCTGAACGACGGCAGCGCCCCCGAGGAGGTCGCACGGCTGACCGGCATGAGCAAGAAGGTTTTCAAGCGCTCGCTGGGCGTGCTGCTCAAGAGCGGCAGCGTGGCTGCGAACGAACACGGCATCAGACTGGTAAAATGAGTACGCCGAAGATCACCACGGCCGAACGGGTTTCGACGGAGGCCTCCGACAACTTCGTTTTTCAGCGTTCGCTGCTGGCCTACCACGCAGCGGCGGAGCGCATCGCGGGCGACGTGCTCGAAATCGGCACCGGAACCGGATACGGCATCGAGGTCGTAGCGCCGCACGCCGCACGCTTCGTCACGCTCGACAAACACGCCCCCGCCCTGCCCGCACGCCCCGGCGTGGAGTTCCGGCAGGCGACGGTCCCTCCCCTTCCCTTCGACGACGGGAGTTTCGACTGCGTGATCTCGTTCCAGGTCATCGAACACATCGAGCGCGACGCGGAGTTCGTGCGCGAAATCCATCGCGTACTGCGCCCCGGCGGCCGCTTCGTCGTAACGACGCCCAACGCCCCGATGTCGCTCACGCGCAATCCGTGGCACGTGCGCGAATACCGAGCCGACGAACTGCGGCGACTGCTCGCAGGCCCCTTCCGGTCGGTCGAGACGCTCGGCGTTTTCGGCAACGAAAAAGTCATGGCCTATTACGAGCAGAACCGGCGCGGCGTGGAGCGCATCGCGCGCTTCGACATCTTCGACCTGCAACACCGCCTGCCCCGCCGCCTGCTGCAACTCCCCTACGACCTGCTCAACCGGCTGAACCGCCGCAGGCTGCTCCGGGAGAACACCGATCTGACGACCTCGATCCGCATGGAAGACTACCGGCTCGGGCCCGTCGGCGACGACTGTTTCGATCTGTTCTTCATCGCGGAAAAATAGGTTACTCGACCGCACGGGCCGGCAGCTCCCACCCCGTGAGGGAGGAGACGTAAGGAATGAGCGCCATGGCCATCTTGCGCTGTCCGATCCGATTCGGATGTCCGACCGCCCCCAAGTCGGTCGCCTCGGCGTAGTAGCCGGGCAGAAGCGCCGCGAATCCCAGATTGGGCCAGGGTGCCTCGCGCACCAGCTCCTCGATGTAGGCGAAAGCCGGACCGTGCGTATAGGGAGCCACGCACAGAATGGGCATCCGCTCCCCGTAGTGCTCGCGCAGCGCCCCCAGCATCCGCAGATACCCGGCACGAAACTCCTCGCGCGAGGGATGGGGCCGGGTCGAGAAGTCGTTCGACCCGAGGTTGATGACGACCAGATCAGGCCTGTACGGCGAAGCGGCGAAATCCCACAGCGGCTCGGGCGCTTCATCGAACGTCCGCAGCATCCGATCGGGCATCGTCTCCTCCGAGGTGCTGTTCCGATCGCCGTAGTTGCGGGCGACGCCGCGTCCCGAATGGGCAATCAGCGTACACTCGGCGTCGAAGACGCGGGCGATGATCGAGGCGAACGAATAGTAGCAGTTTTCCGTTTCGGGCAGGAAAGGGTCGGTTTTGGCGGCCCCCTCCACGCCGTAACCGCAGGTCAGCGAGTTGCCGATGAACTCGATATGCCGCCTGCGGGGCTCCGGAGCAGGCAGCAGGGTTCCGTCGCCGTCGAGCATGAAGGCGTGGATCGTCGTCCGCCCCTGATCGCCCTCGGTGCGCTTGAGCAGCGTCGCGAAATGCTCCCCGCGGCCGAGCCCTTCGGCCAGCACGACGAGCGAATCGGTTCCGAAAGTCGCGATCGTCGTCTCCTCTCCGTCGACGGTCACCCGATAGTAGTTTTTCTGCGTGTCGGAAACCCGCACGGCAAGGCGGCTGCCCGTAAAACGGCAGCGGACCGTCGTTCCGGCCCAGTCGAAGCTGACGCCGCCTCCGTCCCCTGCGGTGCGTCCCACGTACCCGATTTCGGGAGCATCGGCCGGAAACTCCGCCCAGCACGCCGCACGGTCGGCGCAAGCCGACAGCCACAGCAGCGGCAACAAGAACGAATGGATGATTTTCATGATCGGTTGCTATTTTTCGGTTCGTATATCTCCTTGCAGGTCGACTTCGATCGTATGGAACGGATCGAGCACCGCATCGATCAGTTGTGCGCACTCGATTCGGGTCAGCGCCCGCTGCGGGTCGCACCCCTCCGGCATCCGGGCCCCGGCCCGTCCGATCGCAGCGGCCATCTCCCCGACCGATGTTCCGGCGGCTTCGGCCAGGACTTCGGCCAGCGCCCCCGCAGTCAGCGGCTCCTCCGCCGCGGAGGGCGACACGGCGGGATAGAGTTCGCTCAGACCGCGCCGCAACTCCCCCTCTGTCACAAGCTTCTCCGCATCGAACCAGCTTTGGTTCTCCCACCCCGCATGAGCGCTCCGGCCGCGCAGAATACCCGTCGCGGCAATACGCTGCATGGCGCCGAATCGCGGATCGGAGGACGGCAGGTCGAGATACGGGAGCAGATAGCCGCCCGCATCGAGCAGCGCCTGCTGCACGCGCCGGACCGAAACGTCGCGGGGTTCGCACCCCTCGGCCGCCGCCAGCGCGGCCAGTGCACCGGCCGCCTGGCCGATTTGCAGCACCACGGGCTGCAACCGGGTGGAGCCGTTGACCAGATTGGTCACGGACAACGACTTCTCGGCTACGATCAGCCCCTCCTGCCCGACGGGCAGCATGACGCCGAGCGGCACACCATACGACGGCACGGGATGGAAGTGCAGATCGGGCAGCGAATCCCATCCCGCATAACGGGTGTGATGCTGGTCCACGGGGTAATCGCCGACAGCCACAGCCGTCCGGTAGAGCCTCCGCGCGTAGGGATCCGAGATATCGCGCAAGGTGAAGCGCACCTCGCCCCGGATGCGACGCGACTCGCGGTGATACGGTATGAACGGCAGCCGGTCCTCGGTCGGAAACTCGTCATCGGCGAGCCCCAGTCGGCGGAATCCGAGTTCATGCTGCATGAAGTAGACGAATCCGAGCGTATGCTCCTTGGCGCGCCGCAGCGCTTCGGCCCGCTCCTCGGGCGTCGCATCGACGATGTTCGCATAGTAGTCGTTCCCCTCGATGGGCCAGTTTATCATGTACTTGCCCCCGGGGAGCTTTCCGTAATCGACCATCTTGTCGGCAGGCCAGATCCGATCGGGCTCTTTCGGCGAGATGCAGGCCGGATTGGCGCAGCAGCAGGCGAAAAGCGTCGAGTCGTACCCTTCGGGACGGGGAACAGGCACCTCCCGGTCATACGCTTTCAGGATCGCGACATAGGTCATGTCCTGCACGATGGCGTTGCCCTCGGCCGGCGCCTCCTCCTCGCCCGTTTCGGACGAGGCATCCATGCCCAGATCGTATGGCACGCCGAGCCGTGCGGCCACGTCGCCCAGCTCCGTAGCATCGATCAGCACGCGGGCCGCCACACGCCGCCATTTGCCGTCGTGCCGTACACGCAGGCGCCACCTGCCGTGCCGCCGTTCGAAATCGGAAGCCGCCGCACGGTACCAAACCTCCAGCCGCTCCTCGGCGGCTGCCATTCGCTTGAGCAGGCTGTCGCCGACCCGGGGTTCGAACATCACGCGGCTCACCCACCCCGTATGGAGCGCTTCCGGCCCCCCGTAATGGGTTTCGAGCGCCGTGCGGAACTCGTCCCAGATGCCGCCGCGCAGACGATAATTGCCGTCCGTAGCGCTCACGCCCGCCGACGTGAGCATGCCGCCCAACCAGTCGAACTCCTCGACGATCAACGTGCGGCCGCCCATCCTGGCGGCCTGGATCCCGGCCGCCGTACCGCTCGTTCCGCCCCCCACGACCACGACGTCGTAGCAGGTCGGACGGACGGCTGCCCAAATTGCGGCGACGGCCAGCATACAGCCGGCCGCCCCGATTGCGAATCTCGCGGGTCGCATGATCAGACGTCGATCTCCCAACCCTTTTCGTACTCGCGGCCCCAGAGCTTGTCGGCTTCCGCATCCCCGAGGATCCGGCCGCTGGCGGGGTCGATCTTCAGCGAGCGGCCCACGCGCTGTGCGATATTGCCGAGCTGCACGAGCTGGGTGCTGATGCAGGCGTCGACGATTCCCGAATTGAGCTTCGCGCCCTTGCGGATGGCGTCGAACCAGTTGGCGAAGTGGAACATGTCGAGCGGCTCGCAGGGATTATAGAGGTTGCCCGTTTCGAATTTCAGCTCGCTGAGCTCCTCCTTCACGGTCTTGCCGGCCATGTCCACGATCTTGTATTCGTTGCCGCCGCTGATGAAGAGCGTTCCCGTTTCGCCGTAGAACGCCGTACCGACCCCGTAGCCGTCCACCGGCGCACTGTTGCAGCTGCGTCCCTCCCACGAGCAGGAGGCGTCGTCGCCGAACTGATAGGTGATGAGCTGCGTATCGGGCGTCTCCCAGTCGTCCTGGAAGCGGTAACGGCCGCCCACCGAGCTGACCAGCGTCGGATAGTCGACGCCGAGACCCCAGCGGAGCAGATCGACGAAATGGGTGCCGTTATTCAGCGCCTCGCCCGTTCCCCAGCGCCAGAACCAGTGCCAGTTGTAGTGGATGTAGTTATCCTTGAACTCGGCCACGCGGGGAGCCGGGCCCTGCCACAGATCCCAATCGAGGTGCTCGGGCACGGGTACGACCTTGCCCGTACCGATCGACGGACGGTTGTTGACATACCACGACTTCGCATAGCGTACCTTGCCGATCGACCCGCCCTTGATCTCCTCGATGGCGCGAATCACGTTGGGCCACGAACGCCGCTGGTTGCCTACCTGCACGACCTTGCCGTACTTGAGCGTCGCACGCACGAGCATCTCGTTCTCGGCCGGGTTGTGACTGGTCGGCTTCTCCAGGTAGACATGCTTGCCGGCCTGCATGGCCATGATGGCCGCCTTGGCGTGCCAATGGTCCGGCGTAGCGACGACGACGGCGTCGAAATCGTCCGATTCGAGCATCCGGCGGATATCCTTCTCCGTGCGGGGAGCCTTGCCCGTAATCTTCTCCACCTCGGCGCGGCAGCGAGCCAGAGCCTGCGCATCGCAGTCGCAGAGGCAGGTGACCGCGCAACCGGGCATTTTGGCGAAACCCTGCGCCAACGCGCTTCCGCGCGAGTTGACGCCGATCACGCCGAGGCGGATCCGGTCGTTGGCACCCACCGCCGCCGAAGCGGCGGAAGCGAATCCCGGGATGAGACTCCCGAGCGAAACGGAGGCGGCAGCCAGCGCCGCCTGCTTGATAAAATCACGTCTTGTAGTCATAGGTATCTTCGTTTATATCGATTTACTTTCGGATCCGGCGCCCCAGGAGGCACGCGCCCCGCCCGAGCAGCCGCAGGGGCCAGAGCAGCAGATAGAGTACGGCTGCGATCACGATCACGTAGCCGATCTGACTGAAAAGTTCCGTCCAGGGGCGTTCGTAGGCGACGACGGCGCCCGCGTTGACCGCGACGGCTGCGAGGAAGCAGCCGACCGCGATGCGCAATTCGCGGCACAGGGCCGCCGCCGGAATGATGATGTCTT
The DNA here is from genome assembly GCA_947178025.1 of uncultured Alistipes sp. Taxonomy (GTDB): domain Bacteria; phylum Bacteroidota; class Bacteroidia; order Bacteroidales; family Rikenellaceae; genus Alistipes. The sequence continues at coordinate 13,360 of CAMWWU010000051.1, forward strand.
TCATGGCTCAGAATTTCATGTAGGGGATCTTGTACTCGTCGGGAAATTCGATGAACCGGCGCTCCTCCATCGCCCGGTTGCCCAGCAGGCAGAGCACGGTCGAGCAATAGGCCTCCTCGACCACGTTCTCGGCCTTCTCGCCCGTGATGCACGACTGGCAGAAAGCGGACAGGATGACGTCGGAACCGTCCTCATCCACGCCGATCATGTTCTGCCCGCCGTTGACATGCACCGCCCCCTCGATGACGGGATGAGGCATGTACTCCGAGCGGAGCTCCGGGCGCCAGCTGGGCCCTGCGGCGGGGATCGACGCGAAGACCCGGTCACGCACCTGCCCGATGAGCTGACGCACCCCCGACTGGCTGCGGTCCTCCTCCAGATAATAGAGGCCCCGCGTCATGTCCATCGTACCGAGATTGCCGAGAATCTGATCCTCCATGCCGTTGTATTTGTTCGAGATGAGCGACTCGTAGGCGATCTTGCGGCCGTCGGAGTAGCGATAGGTCACGTTCACGCTGTCCCATACCTCGCGGCCGTCGCGCCAGTATACGATATCCCCCATGCCGACGATGGTCTGCGGCATCTTCTTCGCAGCCCAGTTGCACACCTCCAGCTGGTGACAGGCCAGCTCGGTCATCAGACCGCCCGAGAACTCGCGGTAGAGGCGCCAGTTGATCGTCCGCTCCAATTCGGGCGAAGGCACCGGACGACGCCAGTCGGCATTGCGGAACCAGTGGCAGCGCATGCCGACCACCTCGCCGATCAGACCGCTGTGTATGAGCTGCATGCCGCGGATATATTTCTCGTCGTACATACGCTGCATGCAGAAATAGAGCGCGCGATCGGTGCGCTGATAGGCCTCGTAGACGGCCTTGCACTCATCCAGCGTAAGCGCCATCGCCTTTTCGCAGAAAACATGCTTGCCGGCGGCCAGGGCATCGAGCGTAATGGGGGCGTGCATGTTCAACGGCGTGGAGATGATCACGCCGTCGATCTCCTTGTCCTCCAGCAGCCGGCGATAGTCCGTGCAGACCCGGGCCTCGGGACACAGCGCATGCGCCGCTTCGAGATTGGGAGCATAGGTGTCGCACAACGCTACGATCTGCGCGTGCGGAATCAGCTTCAGGTTGTGGATATGGTACTGTCCGCGCGAACCGGTCCCGATCAGGGCCACCCGGGCGCGGCGGCGTCCGATCTCCTGCAACTTCTCGGGCGTGCAGGCGCTCAGCCACGGCACGGTCGCCGCCAGAGCGGCCCCGCCGGCGATATATCCCAGATTTTTGATGAAGCGACGCAGATTCAGATCCACTCCGCTCTCTTCTTGCCGTTCTCTCTTCATAGACAAACTTTACAATTCGTAAATCTCGCCCGACGCCTGCGGGAAACGAGCGAGAATCCGCTCGCGCCGTTCGGCGTCGGCTATCATCAGCACCGTGCTGAGCACCTCGGCATCCAGGGCATCCTCGGCCACGACCGTAGCCATCCGCCGCCCGTCGATGCGTCGGCCGCTCGTCGGATCGACGATATGCCCCGTATACGCAGGCGTATTGCCCGACGTGGAGAGCGCCCGGTCGCGCAGCTCGAAATCCCGCAGCGACGCCCCCGTCCAGGGATTCGTCAGCGAAACGCGCCAGCACGCACCCCAGGGATGGCTTCCCAGCGCGAGGATGGAGCTGCCGCCGAAATCGACGAATGCCGATTCGACCGCCGCCGCCCGCAACCGTTCTCCGATCCGGCGAAGCGCGAAACCTTTCGCGAAGCCGCCGAAATCGAGCGTCAGTCCGACATGCCGCCGGGAGACCCCCTCGTCGGAGAACTCCAGATCGCAGAAGTCGCCGCGAGTCGGATCGAACAGCCCCTCCGTCAGTTCGAAGTAGCGGCCGCACAGATGCAGCACCTCGTCCAGCACCGGCCCGACACGCATCGGCGACGGATCCCGCCGCGCGTTGAACAGCGCGACCTCGCTATGCGGATCGAAGCGGTTCAGCGGCGCATCGAACGTTTCGAGCACCGTCGTCACCGCGTCCCAGCACGCTTCGGCCGGATCGGGATCGACTCCGGCGAGCAGCAGCTCGAACCGCGTCCCCATCGTTCGGGGCACGAAGCCGTGGAAGAGCCGCTCCGCAGCATGATATGTCCGCTCGCTGTGCAAGGCTCTATTTCCGATCCGCCTGCGCCGCGAGTTCCACGGCACCGGTGGTGATGTAATATTTCGACAACGTATTCTCCCGCTCCCACTCGGGCAGTCCGCCGTCGCGCACCGCACCGAAAAAGCGCTCGGCGACCATCGAGAAGTGCTCCTCGTGCCCCGGACGATCCGGCTGCGGCACGACGATCCGGCAGCCGGCCGCACCCGCCGGATCGACTCCGACGAAGGGCCATCGACGCTGCAACCGCTCGACGCCGGCCCGCAGCCGCGCGTCGAAGTCCCGGTCGGACGCATCGGCCGGACGCACGAAAAGCTCCTTGACGAAGCCCGTTCCGGCATCCTGCACCACGGCGATCTCCGCCCGGCTGCCGCGATAA
>CAMWWU010000052.1 GCA_947178025.1 uncultured Alistipes sp.
TGATGTATGCCGCGCTGGCGATCTTCGCCTTCGCCTTCGTGGTCATTGCGATGAACAATAATCCGGAAAACGAGCCCGCTCCGGCGCAGAAGAGCGCGGAGAGTTCGAAATACGGCCCGCTGACGTTCCGTCACTTCGTGCTGGGCGCCGTCGCCATCTTCGTCTATATCGGGGTCGAGGTCGGCGTGCCCAACGTGCTGAACAAGTGGTTGCAGAACCCTGATCTGAACGTGCTGGGCGCCGGCGTGAACGCCGAGGCCATCGCCGGATCGGTCGCTGCGACCTACTGGCTGCTGATGCTCTTCGGACGTCTGGCCGGTGCCGCTCTCGGCAGCAAGATCTCCGCACGGAGCATGCTCGCCGTGGTTTCGGGCGTCGGTCTGCTGCTGACGCTGGGCGGTATGTTCGCTCCGAGCAGCGTGATGGTCAACCTGCCCGTATTCAACGGCGCGCAGGGCATCGGCCTGGTGAACGTTCCCGTAAACGCCTTGCTGTTCGTGCTGGTGGGTCTGTGCACCTCGGTGATGTGGGGCGGTATCTTCAACCTCGCCGTCGAGGGTCTCGGCAAGTACACCGAGAAGGCCTCGGGTATCTTCATGGTGATGGTTTGCGGCGGCGGTATTCTGGTGCCGTTGCAGAACGCCATCGTCGACTGGACGGGCAACGGCTACCTGATGAGCTACTGGATCGTGATCGTGGCGCTGGTCTACCTGCTCTACTATGCGTTCGTCGGCTCGAAGAACGTCAACAAGGATATCGTCGTGGAGTAATCCTCCGCACGGAATGCGAAGCGGGGCGCCCGGAAAGGCGCCCCGCTCGTCGTTTATTTCGCGGGTTTCTGGCGGGAGGCGATCGTGCGCAGGTCCTCCATGAAGGTCTCCGCGTCGGCGGCGCCCTGAATGCGGCCGAGCAGTTCGCCCTGCGTGTCGAAGACCAGATAGAGCGGAATGGAGCCCTTGCCGTAGCGCTTCATCAGCTCCTTGCCGGTCGGCTTGTCGGTGTCGAACTTGGCGGCCACGAACCGCTGGTCCATGAACTCTCCGACATCCTTGCGCGAGAAGACCTGCCGCTCCATCATCCGGCAGGGGGGACACCACGAGGCGTAGAGGTCGATGAAGACCAGTTTTCCCTGTTTGGTCGCCAGCTCGTGCAGGGCGTCGGGCGATTTGTCCTCGAATTTCACCTGGGCGTGCAGAACGCCGACGGCGAACAGAAAGGCGAGTGTGAAAAGGCTTTTTTTCATGTCGGTTACGGTGTTTTTCGGTGATGCGACGCAAAATTCGTTCCGGTCGCTGCATGGATTTTCGGGATGCCGGTCTGCGGAGTCCGCATCGGTCTGTGCGCGGCTGTCGGTCTTGAGGTGCCCCGGGTCACTTCGCTCGCATGCCGTCCGCAGGGTGCGATCCGCGAGGGGAAACTTTCAGCTGCTCCTCGGTGCTGAGCAGGCCGCAGGCCGCCTGGATGTCCTCTCCCCGCGAAGCGCGGATCGTGGTCTGGATGCCGCGGGCCGTGAGGGCGTCGCGGAACCGGATCATCTGCTCGTCGCCGGGCGAGAAGTAGGGCGAGCCGGGGATCTTGTGGAAACGGATCAGGTTGATGCGGCATTTGATGCCGTCGAGCAGCCGGCAGAGCTCCTTTACGTGGCGTGGCGTGTCGTTCGTCCCGCTCAGGACGATGTATTCGAACGACACGCGGCGCTGGTGCGTGAAGTCGTATTCGCGCAAGATGGCGGCGACCTGCGCCACGGGCCACGCCCGCTCCACGGGCATGATCGCGGCCCGCTCCTCCGAAAAGGGGTTGTGGAGACTCACCGCGAGGTGGACCTTCGTGGCGTCGAGAAAGCGCCGCAGCTCGGGAACGACGCCCGCCGTCGAGAGGGTGATGCGCGTCGGCGACCAGCCGAAACCCCACTCGGACGTGAGGATTTCGAGCGCCCGCAGCACGTTGTCCGTGTTGTCCAGCGGCTCGCCCATCCCCATGAATACGAGGTTGGTCAGCCGTTCGCGCTCGGGCAGCGAGACGATCTGGTTGAGGATCTCGTCCGCCGTGAGCGAGCGTTGCAGCCCCTGGCGCCCCGTGGCGCAGAAGCGGCACCCCATGCGGCACCCCGCCTGCGACGAGACGCAGAGCGTCGCGCGATCGCCGTCGGGGATGTAGGCCGACTCGATGTATTCGCCTCCGGAGATGCGGAAGAGGTACTTCTTCGTCCCGTCGGCCGACACGCTCTCCCGGACGGGCGGCGTGAGTGCGGGCGCGAAGCGCTCGGCGAGCCGTTCGCGGTGCCGGGCGGCGAGGTCGGTCATGCGTGCCGGCTCTTCCGTGTGCCGTTTGTAGAGCCAGCGGGCGATCTGCCCTGCGGCGAATCGGGGCATTCCCTCCTCGGCGCAGAGCGCCGCGAGTTCCCCGGGATTTTTTCCGTACAGAATCTCTTTTCGTTCCGTTTCCACCTTTGCGTCCGTTGTTTTTCGGGACAAAAGTAGGGAAAAATTGAAGATTTTTGCGGGGAGCGGTTTATTTTTGGATTTTTATCCCTATATTTGTGGTGGATAGCGCGCTCATGCACGCATATTGTCTGCACAATTAAAAAATTAAAGATAGATGGAAATCAAGAAATCCCCCAAGGCCGACCTCCAGAACAAACGGGGTCTCCTGCTGGAAATCGGTTTGGTCGTCGCGCTCGGTCTGGTGATCGCCGCGTTCTCCTACACGCCGAAAGAGCACCGCATCGAGAAGATCGACATGAACTACGGTCCGGTCGAGGAGCAGATGACCGAGATCACGCGTCAGGACCAGAAGCCGCCCGAACCCCCGAAGAAGGTCGAGGTGAAGGTGATCGCCGACCTGCTCCAGGTGGTGACCAACGACACCAAGATCACGACCGACGTCGACTTCACCGACTTCGACGAGGATACCGAGATCGTGCAGCAGGTGCAGGTGGTCGAGGAGGTGGTCGAGGACGATCAGCCGTTCCTCATCGCCGAGACCATGCCCAAGTTCCAGGGCGGTGACCTGAATACGTTCCGTAACTGGGTGCAGCAGAACGTGAAGTTCCCCCAGATCGCGCTGGAGAACGGTATCCAGGGCCGCGTGGTGCTGACGTTCGTGATCGAGAAGGACGGCCGTCTGACCAACATACAGGTACTCCAGACCCCTGACCGTTCGCTCTCCGAGGAGGCTATCCGCGTGCTGAACAAGTCGCCGAAATGGTCGCCGGGCAAGCAGCGCAACCAGGTGGTGCGTGTCAAGTACACGCTGCCGGTCGACTTCCGCGTGCAGAACTAAAGTTCGCCGCATCGCTTTAAAGGGTATCTTGCTTCCGGGCGGATACCCTTATTTGTGCACCGTATTTGCACCGGCCGCCGACATGGGGCCGGACCGGAGCTGCGGCACCCGGGGCCGTGCGGAGCCCGGTCCGAAAAAATCCCCCTCCGGGAGGCGGATTTCCGATCCGTTGCGGCGGAGCCCGGCAGTCGGGCAGGCCCGGTTGCATGCGCCCTGCGCGCAGGGCGGGCGGTGCCGATTCGTAAATGCGGCCTCGGGCCGCGAGATCCCGACCCTCCGATGCAGCGAATGCAGACGGAGTGTCCGTTACCTTAAATATCGAGTATGACTTTGGAAGAAAACAAGAAAAATATTCCCGCCGAACCCCGTTCCGAGGAGCGTGCCGTGCTCGTCGCCGTCATCCGCGACCGGGAGGACGCTCGCCGTACCGACGAATACCTCGACGAACTGGAGTTTCTGGCCGAAACGGCCGGAATCCGGGCCGTGCGCCGCTTCACGCAGCGCATGCCCCAACCCTCGTCGCGCATCTACGTGGGGCCCGGCAAGCTGGAGGAGATCGCCGAGTGGTGCAAGGAGAACGAGATCGACGTGGCGATCTTCGACGACGAACTCTCCCCTTCGCAGACGCGCAACATCGAGAAAGCCATGCCCTGCCGTCTGCTCGACCGCACCCGCCTGATCCTCGACATCTTTCTGTCGCGTGCGCAGACGGCCTATGCCAAGACGCAGGTGCAGCTGGCCAACTACGAATACATGCTGCCGCGGCTGTCGGGTCTGTGGACCCACCTCGAACGCCAGCGCGGCGGCACGGGAACTCGCGGCGGCGCCGGCGAGCGCGAGATCGAGACCGACCGCCGCATCATCCGCAACCGCATCGCCAAGCTCAAGGAGGATTTGCAGAAGATCGACCGTCAGATGGCCGTGCAGCGCTCGAATCGCGGCGCGCTGGTCCGCGTGGCCCTCGTGGGGTATACCAACGTGGGCAAGTCGACGATCATGAACCTCGTCTCGAAGAGCGAGGTCTTCGCCGAGAACAAGCTCTTCGCCACGCTCGACACCACGGTCCGCAAGGTGGTCTTCGACAACCTGCCGTTCCTGCTCTCGGACACCGTGGGGTTCATCCGCAAACTGCCGACGGAGCTGATCGAGTCGTTCAAGTCGACGCTCGACGAGGTGCGCGAGGCGGATCTGCTGATCCATGTGGTCGACATTTCGCATCCGCAGTTCGAGGAGCAGATCGCCGTGGTGAAGCAGACGTTGCAGGAGATCGGTGCGGGCGACAAACCCGTCTACCTGGTCTTCAACAAGGTCGACGCCTACACTTATATTAAGAAAGACGAGGACGATCTCACTCCCGCGACGCGCGAGAACCGCTCGCTCGACGATCTGAAGCGCAGTTGGTTCGCGCAGGCCGGTACGCCCTGCATCTTCCTCTCGGCGCTCGAACGGACCAATATCGAGAAGTTCCGCTCGGACCTCTACGGCATGGTGCGCGAGATTCATGCGGGGCGCTATCCGTTCGACAATTTCCTCTATTGAGCTAACCAAAACACTCACGAATATGATGTTGCACATCCTGAACGAGCAGAACACCGTGCTCAACAAGTTCATCGCACAGATCCGGGACAAGGAGATCCAGCGCGATTCGATGCGTTTCCGCCGCAACCTGGAGCGTATCGGCGAGATCTCGGCCTACGAAATCTCGAAGACCTTCGACTATACGCCGCGGGTCGTCGGGACGCCGCTCGGAGAGGCTACGGTGCAGCAGATCGACGACCGCGTGGTGGTCGCGACGATCCTGCGCGCGGGACTTCCGTTCCATCAGGGTTTTCTGAACTACTTCGACGATGCCGAGAACGCGTTCGTCTCGGCCTACCGCAAGAGCACCAAAGACGGCAAGTTTACCGTCAAGGTCGAGTATATCTCGTGCGGCGACCTGGAGGGCAAGACGCTGCTGCTGGTCGACCCGATGCTGGCCACCGGGTCGTCGCTCGTGCTGGCCTACAACGCGCTCTGCGAGCGCGGCGGCACGCCGGCGCATACGCACGTCGCGGCAGTGATCGCCTCGGAGCAGGGCATCGACTACGTGATGAAGAACATGCCGCATCAGACCACGACCGTCTGGGCAGCTGCGGTCGACGAAGAGCTCACCTCGCGCTCCTACATCGTGCCGGGTATCGGCGATGCCGGCGATCTGGCCTACGGTTCGAAAATCTGATCCCGCGCCCTGCGCTCCGGGCCGTGCGGGCCGCAACCGATGGCTGCGGCCCGGAAGGGCTCGCAGATGCCGGCAAACTGAAGTTTTACCGGAAGCCCTCCTTTCGAGGGGGGGCTGAGGTCTGCTGCGGGCGGCAGCGGTCGGATGGCGCGATTGCTTGCGGGAAACGCGGTGCATGAAAGTAATAATCGCGGTTGCGATGATCAAAAGAAAACTGATATTCCTCCTGGCGGTCTTCGCCGCGACGCTGTTCGCAATGGCGTTGCAGAAGCCCGTATTCCTGCTTTGGTACTCCCGCCTGGCGGCCGACGCTTCGTGGGGCGAGCTGGCGGGGGTGGTGCTGCACGGCCTGCATCTCGACCTCACGGTCGCGGGATATGTCACGGCCCTGCCGCTGCTCGTCGTGCTCCTCTCGCTGTGGGTGCGGCTGCCCGAACGCGTGTGGCGGCCGCTGCTGACGGGTTATTTCGTCGTCGTGTCGCTCTTTGCGGCGGCGATCTTCGCCGTGGATATCGCACTCTACGAGCATTGGGGCTTCCGGCTGGACGCCACCGTGCTGATCTACCTGGCCGATCCGAAGGAGGCGATGGCCTCGGTCGACTGGGGCCTCGGAGTGCGGCAGACGCTCTTCTTCGCGGTGTGGGCCGCGGGGATGATCGCGCTCTACGGGCGGGTCGTGCGGCTCTTCGACGGAGAGCGGCTGCGGCCGCTCGCGGCGTTGCCGTGGAGCGCCGTCGTGCTGCTGCTCGGCGGCTGCGACTTCCTCGCCATTCGGGGCGGTACGGGCGCTTCGGTGGCCAATGTCTCGAAAGTCTACTTCAGCTCGAACCTCTTCCTGAACCACGCCGCCACGAACCCCGTCTTCTCGTTCCTCTCGTCGCTGGGCGACCGGGGGGATTTCGATACGCAGTACGCCTTCTACGACGAGGCGGAGTGCGCCGAACGCTTCGATGCGCTGCGCGGCAACGGGCCGGCGACCGGCCCCTCGGAGCGGGTGCTGCGCCGCGAGCGGCCGAATGTCGTGATCGTGATCCTCGAAAGTTTCGCGCGCACGATCATGGAGGCCGAGGTCGGCGGCGAACCCGTGATGCCCAATCTGCTGCGGTTGAAAGAGGAGGGCATCTGGTTCGAGAACTTCTTCGCCAACTCGTTCCGCACGGACCGGGGCGAGGTGGCCATCCTGAGCGGATTCCCGGCGCAGACGAACGTCTCGATCATGAAGTTGCCCGGCAAGAGCCGCAACCTCCCCTCCATCGCCCGCTCGCTGGGCCGCGAGGGGTACGAAACCCGCTTCTACTACGGCGGCGACCTGAACTTCACCGATCAGGCCTCGTATCTATATGCCACGGGGTGGCAGCGGCTGATCTGGCAGAAGGACCTGGCGTTCGAGCGTCCGGCCGCCGACTGGGGCTACGACGACGAGGTGATGTGCGACTACTTCGCCGACGAAGTGATCGCGTGCAGCGCCGCCGGGAAGCCTTTCCTCGCGGGCCTGCTGACGCTGAGCAGCCATACGCCTTTCGATGTGCCCTATGCGAAGTTCGACGACAAGCTCTTCAACGCCATGGCCTTCAGCGATGCCTGCGTCGGCCGCATGATCGACCGGCTGAAGGCCTCGCCGGCCTGGGACGATCTGCTCGTCGTGCTGGTCGCCGACCACGGCTATCCCTATCCCGCGACCTTGATGTACAACGAGCCGCTGCGCCACCGGATTCCGATGCTGTGGCTCGGCGGGGCGCTCGACGGAGTGCGGACGGTCGGGGAGTACGCCTCGCAGATCGACCTCTGCGCGACGCTGCTCGGGCAGCTGGGCATGGCGCACGACGATTTCGATTACAGCAAGGATATCTTCGCTCCGGCCCCTCCCCGCAAATTCGCCTACTATGCGTTCGAGGAGGGCTTCGGCGTGGTCGATGCGTCGGGCGAGGCGATCTGGGACGGCAAGAGCGACCGGGTGCTGCGGGCTTCCGACCCCGAACTGGTCGACATCGGCCGCACGATGTTGCAGACGACCTACCGCGACATCGCACGACGTTGAAATACCTGAAAATAGGTATGGCGAGAACAGGAATTTCGGGCTAACTTTGGCCCCCGTATAAGGATAGATTATGTACAGATCGGGAAGTTATGTAGTGGGAGAGGATCGGATGTGCGACCTCGTGTGCGACAAGTACTCCGTCCTTCAGGTGATGAGCCGGTTCGGCATCGCACTCGGGTTCGGCGACCGGACCATCGCCGAAGTGTGTGCCGAAAACGGGGTCGATACCGACACGTTTCTGGCCGTCGTCAACCTGCTGATGAACGGGGCCGACGCCTCGGCGCTGGCCGGCGAAGTGTCGGTGGGCGCCCTGATGACCTACCTGCGCAACTCCCACTCCTATTTCCTCGGATTCCGTCTGCCGGCCATTCGGCGCAAGCTGATCGAAGCGGTCGATTGCAGCCTGAGCGACGTGTCGTTCGCCATCATGCGCTTCTTCGACGAGTATGTCGCCGAGGTGGACCGCCACATGGCCTACGAGGAGAAGACGGTCTTTCCCTATGTCGATGCGCTGCTGGCCGGAGAGAATCGTCCGGGGTACTCGATGGAGGACTTCCGGCGTCATCACGATCAGATCGAGGCCCGTCTGCGCGAGCTGAAGAACATCATCATCAAGTATTACCCCTCGGGCGGCACGAACGAGCTGAATGGCGTGCTCTTCGACATCTTCACCTGCGAACAGGAGCTCGCCTCGCACAATGCCGTCGAGAACGACATCTTCATTCCGGCCGTCGAGCGGTTCGTCTCCGCCGGCATTCGTCCCGAAGCTCGGCAGGAGACGTTGAGCCAGCGCGAGAAGGAGATCATCGTCTGTGTCGTGAAAGGGTTGACCAACAAGCAGATCGCCGAGACGCTCTGTATCTCGACCCACACGGTCATCACCCACCGGCGCAACATCGCCGCCAAGTTGCAGATTCACTCGGCGGCGGGTCTGACGATCTACGCCATCGTCAATAAGCTCGTAGAGCTCTCCGAAATCAAGGATACCATCGGCGACACGCAGCAGGGATAACCCGTCCGCCGCCGTGCGCTTCGCTTCGAGACCCTCTTCGGATCAGGGGACGGGGTCGTAGCCGCTGCCGCCCCACGGATGGCAGCGGGCGAGCCGTCGCACCGTGAGCCACAGCCCTTTGAAGGGACCGTATTTGCGAAGCGCTTCGAGCGCGTATTGCGAGCAGGTGGGTGTGAAGCGGCAAGCGGGAGGCGTCAGCGGCGAGATGCAGGATTGGTAGAGGCGCACCAGGGCGATCAGCGGCAGGGCGCCGAGGCGTTTACAGCCGTTCAGCAACCGACTCCAGCACTTTGCGGACGGCATGGGAGATGGTTTTGTAGGGCAGCACCTCTTTCGAGGAGTAGATCAGCGCCAGGTCGAGGTTGACCGGCGTGCCGTTGCCGACGAGCTGTTTCTGCAACCGGTAGGCCTCCTTGGTGCGGCGGCGCAGCAGGTTGCGTTTGTTGGCCCGTTTGTGGAACTTCTTGGGGACGGAGAAGAGCACCTCGACCGAGGGAATCGCGTCCGCTTCGGCGTACCACACGTAGCGGAAAGGGAAGATGAATCCGCTCTCGCCGCTCTGGAACATGCGCCGCACGGCTCCGAGCGAGCGGAGCCTCTCCGTGCGGGGTAGCGAGTGGTCGGACATCGGCGGCGGATTCTTGCGGGAAGAGCCTACTTGCGCGTCTCGGCGGGGCGGCGTGCGCGGGGCTTCTTCGAGAGTTTGTGCTGCTGGGTGCGGATGAACTCCTCCTTGCGGGCGTCGACCGTGGCCTCGACCGGGGCGATCTGCTCGCCCTTGCGCACCTTGTCGATGTAGAGGTCGATGGCCTTGACCATCGAGGGTGCCTGCGGCGTGGGGGCGTTGGCCAGCACCGTGATGCCGGCGTCGAGCGCGGCGCGCAACGTGCCCTCGCCGAATACGGCTACGGCGGGCAGCTCCTCGGTGCCGAACTTCTCGACCAGGGCTTTCACGTCCGAGGGCGAGTAGAGCGCCAGCAGGTCGTAGTCCTTCATCTTCACGTCGTCGAGGTCGGTAGCGACCGTGCGGGCCAGAATCACGGGATCGACCGCCAGCTTGAGCTTGGCGAGCGTCTCGGGGAGCTCGGGACGGTGGGGCTCGCTCAGTGCGAGCATGATCTTCTCGTCCTTATGCTTGATGATGAGCTCGATGAGCGACGTGAACGAACCGTCGGCGAACGAGATCTTGCGTTTGCGGTAGACGATGTACTTTTGCAGATAGAGCGCCACGGCCTCCGTCTGGCAGATGTACTTCATGGTTTCGGGAACCGTGATGCGGGCCTCCTCGCAGATGTGGAAGAAACTGTCGACGGTGGTTCGAGAGGTGAAGATGACTGCCGTATGATCGAGAATTTCGACGCGCTGGGCGCGGAACTCCTTGAGCGAAACGCCTACTACGCGGATGAAAGGTTGGTAGGCGATCTCTACGTCGTATTTCTGAGACAATTCGTAAAACGGGGATTTCTCAACGATAGCGGGTTTCGGCTGCGAAACCCATACTCTCTTAATATTCACCTCTAACTTGCAGATTTACTGTGCTTACCTTATTGCAATCAGCCATAGCAGGCTGATCGGGAATAATTCCACGCCGCAAAGGTACAAAAACCAATGTAAAATCGAAACTTTTTTGGAAATAAAGAGGTTCAGTGTCTCTCTGAGGTATAAGAAGACCGTTATGGTCAATTCGATGACGATCAGCAGGAACCAACCGCCTCCCTGACCGCGCGGACAGAGCGCGAAGAGCAGCAGGACGGGCGAGATGCCGATGACGGCGAGCGAGAAGTAGGTCTGCCGCAGCGTTTGCAGCTGGGCGATGAAGAGCCGTGTGAGGGTGATGACGCCGGTCAGACGCAGAACGGCGGTCTGCGCGAGCATGATGGCGGCGCAGAGGAGGGCCGCCGACAGGCTGAGTCCGAGCACGGCGCCGTGAGGCAGCGTCGCGAGCAGGCGGGCCGGCACCAGCGCGTCGCCGTATTTCACGGTGATGACCCCCAGGAACAGCAGTCCGATGGCGGTCGTGGTGTGCATGAAGCGGGTGAAGCCGCTGCCGCTCGGGTCGTCGAAGAGCCGTTTTCCGGCGGCGGTGTCGCGCGAAATGCGGCCGAGCAGCGCCCGCACGTCGGAGAGGTGGTAGTAGAGCAGCAGGGCGTAGGTGGCAGCCAGCAGCAGGACGAATCCCTGGAATACGGCGTTTTGCGTCAGCGATCGGGCTCCGACGTTGAGCTGCGACGGCGGCACGAGGGTCGAAGTCGGGCCGAAGACGGCTTCGGCCGAGGCGGTGCGGTGCGGTGCGAGCAGGGGGAACGGGGTCGACAGCGAATCGGCCGTGCCGTAGACGGCGAACGGCAGGGCGTCGGAGTGTCCGGCGGGGGCGGTCAGCGTGTCGGCCGGGAGGTATGTCGCGGTGCGGCTCATCCTGCGAAGTAGCGTTTGAGCGTGATGCGGATGGTCGTGCCCTTGCCCGGCTCGGAGTCGATGACGGCGATGCGCCCCTGGTGGTACTCCTCGACGATGCGGCGCGAGAGCGAGAGCCCGAGGCCCCAGCCGCGGGTCTTGGTGGTGAATCCCGGTTCGAAAATCCGCTTCCAGTTGCTTTTGGGAATGCCTTTGCCGGTATCCTTCACGTCGATCATCACGTGGCGGTCGTCCGAGGAGATGTGGACCTCGATGGCTCCGTGCCCTTGCAGGGCGTCGAGCGAGTTCTTCATCAGGTTCTCGACGACCCACTCGAACAGCGCGGCGTTGATGGCCGCCTGCACGGGGGCGATGGCCAGTCCGTTGTAGGCGAGGGTCACGTTGCGCGGGATGCGCTTGCGGAAGTACATCACCGATTCGCCCACCACTTCGTTGATGTTGGCCGGGGTGAGCGGTGTCTCGGAGCCGATCTTCGAGAAGCGGTCGACGATCTTCATCAGGTGGGTCAGGTCCTTGTTCATCTCCTCGACGGCGCTCTGGTCGACCTGCTGCGAGCGGAGGTACTCGATCCAGCCGAGGAGCGACGAGGTGGGGGTGCCGAGCTGGTGGGCGGTCTCTTTCGCCAGACCGATCCACACGCGGTTCTGCTCGTCGTGCTTCGACGAGCGGAAGGCGATGAAGCCCAGCAGAATGAAGACCGTGACGACCAGCAGCTGGATATAGGGGAACCAGTAGAGCGACTTGAGCAGGGCCGATTTGCCGTAGAAGATGATCTGGTAGTGGTCGGCGTTCCACAGAAAGCGGATCGGAATCGGGTTGTTCTCTTCGGTGAACTTGTCGATCTGACGGCGCAGCCGGTCGGGATGATCGAGGATGCGCTCGGGAATCAGGTGCGAGTTGACGACTTCGAGGTTCTCGTCGGTGATGATGAACGGGATGTTGTTGCCGTTGGAGCGGATGTCCTGCACGAGCGGGTCGGTGGCGGCGCCGCCCAGCACGTCGCGGTTGATGCGCTCCATGGCGTGGGCCCACAGCGCCACGTCGTGCTGCTCCTTCTCGCGCAGACGCTGCGCCATGGCGTTGGTGTAGATGAGCGACAGCGCCCCGAGGGCGATGCCCACGACGATGACCACCACGCGGTTGCGGAACGAGAATATGTCGCGACGGAACTTCATGAAAAATAGTTGTAACTACGGCTCATCGGAGCCGTGCGGGCCGCAGCCCCTCCCCGGCGGAGTAATTTTTAATTCTTCGTTTTGAATTGCTTCTCGGTGTCCTGCTCGGTCGTGATGCGGCGGTATTCGGCCGTGTCGCGCAGCGCTTCGACGGCGCGGTGCACCTCCTTGTCGGCGAGCAGCGAGTGGGCGATCACGCCCGACGTGTAGGCGTGGCGCTGGATGATGTCGCTCTCGATCGACTCGACGATCTGCCGGCGATAGGTCTCCAGATTGGTCTGCGTGTCGTCTCCGAGTTCGGCTTCCAGCTCTCCGAACCGCTCCTTGAGTTCGGCGAAGCGGTCGCTCTCGGCCGCCTTCTGCAACGCCTTGAGCGCGCGCCGGGTGTCCGACTCGTAGGGCACCTCCTTATCCTTCATGAACTCGGCGAAGTCGGCATAGTCGGCCTCCGTGATCGAGAAGCGGACGGGATCGCCCGCGAGCGTCGGGTTGCGGCGCGTGTACTCGTCGCCGAAGTCCTCGATGAAGCCCAGGGCGTAGAGCGTCGCGGCGAAGCGGCTGATATACTCCGCCTCGGTGTGGATGTCGGGCATGATGCCGCCGCCGTCGTAGACCTTGCGGCCTGCGCGCGTCGAGAACTCCGAGATCAGCGAGTCGGGGACCGTGCGGACCGATCCCTGCTGCGAGTGGGAGTAGTCGATGGCCTGGATGCAGCGCCCCGAGGGGATGTAGTATTTGGCGGTCGTGAGTTTCAGCATGGCGTTGTAGCCCAGCGGCCGCGACGACTGCACGAGCCCCTTGCCGAAGCTCCGCTGACCGACGAGGACCGCGCGGTCGAGGTCCTGGAGCGCTCCGGCGACGATCTCCGAAGCCGAGGCCGAGTTGCCGTTGACGAGCACCGCCAGCGGGAGATCCGGAAGCAGCGGCTCCGTTTCGGTGCGGTAGCTCTGCTTCGACTCCTCGGTGCGGCCCTTGGTGCTCAGCACCTCGGTGCCTTTCGGAACGAAGAGGCCGAGGATCTTCACGGCCTCCTGCATGATGCCGCCGCCGTTCGAACGGTAGTCGAGCACCAGTCCGCGCAGTTCGCCTTCGGTGCGCAGGCGTTCGATCGCCGCGCGCATCTCCTCGTAGCACCCTTCGGTAAAGTCGCTGTGGCGGATGTAGCCGATCCCCTCGTCGAGCCAGCCGGCATAGGGGATGCCCGGAATGGCGATCCGCTCGCGACGGATCGTCTCCGTCTGCTCCGTGCCGTCGAGGTGGCGCACCGTGACGCGGACCTTGCTTCCCGGCTCGCCCTTCAGGCGCGAGGAGACCTGCTCGGTGGTGAAGCCTTTGGCGTCGGTGCCGTCGATGGCCAGAATCATGTCGCCGATCTTGAGCCCCGCCCGGTCGGCGGGCGACCCTTCGTAGGGCTGGGCGATCCGCACGTAGTCCTCCTTCTGGCGGATGAGGGCGCCGATGCCGCCGTACTTGCCGGTCGTGAGGAGCTCGAAGTCGGACATGCCCTCTTCGGGGATGAACTCCGTATAGGGGTCCAGGGCGCGGACCATGCCTTCGGCCGCGCCGGTCATCAGCAGGTCGGGATCCACCGGATCGACGTAGTTGAGCGAGAGTTCGCGCATCATGTTGACGGCGATCTCCATGTTGCGGCCCAGTCCGAAGTCGTTGCGGACCGCGAAGGTCGTATAGACGGCTGCTGCCGCCACGGCGGCTGCGGCGAGCAGCCCTGCGAATCTCTTTCCGATCATTTTTCCAAACGTTGTATATAGCTGTCCAACCGGTAGGCCGCGCGGGCTACGCCGCGGCGGTTGCCCGCAAGGAGGATGCAGTTGCCCTCCTGACGGGCTGTCACCTCGTCGTCGAAGAGCATCGCCGCACGCTGTACGGGGCTGTCCGTGCGGAAGTGCAGCACGCCGTCCGTCTCGCTGCGCAGCGAGTAGCCCGAGGCGAGCATCGCGTTGACGATCTGCGTGCGGTGCTTCGCCGTGTCGCCTTCGATGCGGCGCGCGATGAACCCGAATTTCGGGTAGAGCGCGGCCAGCAGCACGACCGCTGCGGGCAGCATGGCGCCGCGCGGCGTGTGGAACATCACGTAAAGGGTCTCCTTCAGGGAGAGCGAGGCGATGCCCGTGTTCAGGTTGAACGCCACGAGTACTGCAAGAAGAACGCACAGGGCGCAGAAATATTTCAGCGAACGAATGAAATAACGCATATGTGTAATTAATTCTTAAGTTTTATGTTTCATGCGGGCCGCAGCTTTCGCCGGCCGCCGGTCCGCTCGCTTCGTGCGCACTCTCCGCAGGCTGCGGCACGAATGCCTAATGGGGCGTTTTTAATTCGCCGACATGTCCGGCCACCTGCTGCATCAGCCATTTGGGCGTCGAGGTCGCGCCGCAGATGCCTACCGAGGCGGCACCCTCGAACCAGGTCGGATCGATCTCCGACGGCTCCTCGATCTGGTGGCAGCGGGCGTTGGCGCGGCGGCACACTTCGTAGAGCACCTTGCCGTTCGACGATTTGCGCCCCGAGACGAAGAGGATCGTATCGAAGCGCCGGGCGAACTCCGTCAGATGCTGTTCGCGGCCCGATACCTGGCGGCAGATCGTGTCGTCGAGATGCACCTGCCCGGCGTCGGCCGAGCGGCGCCGCATCTCCGCGCCCAGCTCCTCGAAGAGCGCGATGCTCTGCGTGGTCTGCGAGAGGAAGTAGATCGGCCGGGCGAAGTCGATCCGGTCGAGATCCTGCACCCCTTCGATCACGATCGTCGGGTCGGCGACCTGGCCCGTGAGCCCCACCACTTCGGCGTGGCCCCGTTTGCCGAGGATGACGACCTGACCGCCGAGGGGGCGCATCCGTTCGTGCGCCTGGATCACGCGGCGCTGGAGGCGCGCCACGACCGGACAGGTGGCGTCGATGACCTCGATGCCGAGGCCGCGGGCCGCAGCGTAGGTCGTCGGCGGCTCGCCGTGCGCCCGGATGAAGAGGCGCGCGCCGCCCAGCTGCGGCATCTCGGCGTGGGTCACCGTTCGGAGCCCCAGCCGTTCGAGGCGCTGCACCTCGATGCGGTTGTGCACGATATCGCCCAGCGAGTAGACCGTGCCGTCCCCCGCGAGGGCGCGTTCGGCCTCCGTGATCGCCCGGACTACGCCGAAGCAGAATCCCGATTTGTCGTCGATCTCGATGCGCATGCGCTTCGGTTTTTTTGTCGGTTTACCGGTCGGCCGTGCGGTCGAATACCTCCATAAACCACGCCATTTGCTCCTCGACGGTCATCCGGCTGTTGTCGAGTACGATGGCGTCCTCGGCCTGCCGCAGCGGCGAGATGGCGCGGCTCATATCGGCCTTGTCGCGTTCGCGGACGTTGCGTTCGATCTCTTCGAGCGATACGCAGTCGCCCTTGGCGGTCAGTTCGTCGTAGCGGCGGCGGGCCCGCACGGCGGGATCGGCCGTCATGAAGATCTTCAGCTCGGCGTCGGGGAAGACTACCGTGCCGATGTCGCGGCCGTCCATCACCACGCCGCGGTCGCGGCCCATGCGCTGCTGCATGGCGACCAGCTTGGCCCGCACTTCGGGGATGGCGCTCACGCGGCTCACGCAGTTGCTCACCTCGATGGTGCGGATCTTGCCCTCGACCAGATCGCCGTTGACGTAGATGTCGCT
>CAMWWU010000053.1 GCA_947178025.1 uncultured Alistipes sp.
ATTATGCGGATCGCGAGCTACGGAGGTAGTCCGCTGCCGGACAGCCGCCTCTGCGTCCGAGTGGCGGAGCTGGCGGCCTTCGGGGGCCTTCGTCGCTGATTTCTTTTTTCGGGGAGGGACTTCGGATGCCCTGCGTGAAGCCTGCCGGCGGCCGAACCTCCGGTGCGTGCCGGCAGATAATTGCCATGCGGATTTTTGCGAATCGTAATTTTTTTCGTACTTTTGTCCCGCTTCTCCCGAGGAGGGGCTGCGGCTCGGATGGTGGAATAGGTAGACACGCCGGACTTAAAATCCTGTGACCAGCAATGGTCGTGCGGGTTCGATTCCCGCTCCGAGTACGCCTGACGGCCGGAATCTTTCGCAGATTCCGGCCGTTTTCGTGTCGTTGCGGGGCGGTAGTCGGGCTTTTGTACGGGAGGAGGTGCTTTTCGGGGCTTTTTTTATTTTGCGGTTCGGAATAATGCACTATCTTTGCATGCAAATTCCGAACGTCGGACGCCCGTCCGACGGCAGAAATCACCAAGTACAGAATATTCGTTATGCAAAACCTGAAAGCGCTCGAAGGCAAAAGCCTTGCGGAATTGCGCGAGATAGCCCGGACGTTGGGCATCGAGAACGTCATGATCAAGAAACGCGAACTGATCGAGAAGATCGCGGGCGAAACTCCTGCGGAGCCGGAGGCGGCTCCGGCGGCCGAGACCCCGGCCGAAAGCGAAGCGCCGCAGCAGGCCCCGAAGCGCGGGCGCCGTCCGCGTCTGGCGAAAACGGAGCCTGCGGCACAGCAGCCGTCCGGCCAGCCGGAAGCGGAGCATGCGCCGGCTGCCGAGAAGACGGTCGAACCGGCCCCCGAAGCCCCGGCCGCAACGCCTGCCGCCGAACCCGAACCGACATCCGCCGCAACGGCCGAGAGCGCTCCCAAGCGCCGGGGCCGCAAACCCAAGGTGCAGACTCCCGCGCAGCAGCAGCAGCAGCAGCAGCAGCAGCAGCAGCAGCAGCAGCAGCAGCAGCAGCGGGCGGCGGAGCCCGTGCAGGAGACCGCAGCTCCGGCGCATGTGCCGAACGCCCGTCCCGCAGCCGAGGAGGTGATCACCAAAGACGACTTCGCCGGCGAGATCGAGGGCGAAGGCGTGCTGGAGGTCATGCCCGACGGCTACGGATTCCTCCGTTCGGCGGACTATAATTACCTCAATTCGCCCGACGATATCTATGTTTCGCCGTCGCAGATCAAGCTCTTCGGTCTCAAGCCGGGCGATACGGTGAATGGCACGATCCGGCCCCCGAAGGAGGGCGAGAAGTACTTCCCGCTGGTCCGTGTGAACGAGATCAACGGGTTGAAGCCCGAGCATATCCGCGACCGCGTGCAGTTCGAGTTCATGACGCCGCTCTTCCCGAGCGAGAAGTTCTGCCTGACGGGCAACGGACACAATAATATGTCGACGCGCATCGTCGACCTCTTCTCCCCCATCGGCAAGGGGCAGCGCGCGCTGATCGTGGCGCAGCCCAAGACCGGTAAGACGATGTTGTTGCAGTCGATCGCGAACGCCATCGCCGACAACCACCCCGAGGTCTACATGATCGTGCTGCTGATCGACGAGCGCCCGGAGGAGGTGACCGAAATGGCCCGCAACGTCAAGGCCGAGGTCGTGGCTTCGACCTTCGACGAGCAGGCGTCGCGTCACGTGAAGGTGGCCGAGATGGTGCTCGACAAGGCCAAGCGCATGGTCGAGTGCGGCCACGACGTGGTGATCTTCCTCGACTCGATCACCCGCCTCGCCCGCGCCTACAACTCCGTGCAGCCCGCATCGGGCAAGGTGCTCTCGGGCGGTGTCGACGCCAATGCCCTGCACAAACCCAAGCGCTTCTTCGGTGCGGCCCGCAACACGGAGGAGAAAGGTTCGCTGACGATCATCGCCACGGCGCTGATCGACACCGGTTCGAAGATGGACGAAGTGATCTTCGAGGAGTTCAAGGGGACCGGAAACATGGAGTTGCAGCTCGACCGCAAACTCGCCAACAAGCGCGTCTACCCCGCTGTCGACGTCATCGCGTCGGGAACGCGCCGCGAAGATCTGCTGCTGCCGCGCGACGTGATGAACCGCACGTGGGTGCTGCGCAAATACCTCTCGGACATGACCCCCGTCGAGGCGATGGAGTTCCTCCAGAAGCAGATGGGCCACACGGAGAACAATGCCGAGTTCCTCGCAACCATGAATCATTGACGAATAAACCGATGAAGAGACTGTTTTTGCTGTGTTGCTGGCTCGTCGCGGCGGGCAACGCATTCGGATGGGGCCAGAAGGGGCACGACGTGACGGCTTACATCGCCGAGTGTCACCTCACCCCGGCTGCTGCGGCCCGGATCGATGCCGTGCTCGGCGGGCATTCGCCCGTCTACTACGCCAACTGGCTCGATAATGCCAGCCATACGGCGGAGTACGCCTATTCGAAGACCTGGCACTATCTTAATATTGACGAGGGGAAGACGCTCGAAACGATGCCCCGCAACCCGAAGGGCGACGTGCTCACGGCCATCGAATCGATCGTCGAGCGGCTCAAGGCCGGCTGGATGACGCCCGAGCAGGAGGAGATCGACTTGCGTATGCTGATCCATCTGGTCGGCGACCTGCACTGCCCCATGCACACGGGACGCCTCTCGGATCTGGGCGGCAACAAGCGTCCGGTGCTGATGTTCGGCCGGAAGACGAATCTGCATTCGGTTTGGGATACGGCGCTGCCCGAGTCGGCGCACAAGTGGAGCTATACCGAGTGGCAGCAGCAGCTCGACCGGCTCGACGAGGAGCGGACGGCTGCCGTGCAGGCGGGAACGCCCCGCGACTGGCTGCTCGAAACGCAGGAGATTTGTCAGGAGATCTACGACTTCACGCCCGAGGGCACGAAGATTTCGTATGACTACGTGGCGAAGTACGCTCCGGTGATCGAACAGCAGTTCCTGCGCGGCGGGCTGCGGCTGGCGCGCCTGCTCAACGAAATTTACGACAAATAGCGCCCGGAACGGCGGTCGTGATACCGGTCGGGGCCGACTTACGTCGGCCCCGATCTTATTTTCGATAGCGCGGCAGATCCCGCACCTCCTCGTAATAGGCTTCGGGACCTATCTCGCGCATCCGTTCGTTGATGGCGACGTGCCGGACGTAGAGATGTTCGTCGAAACCGGTGTTTCGGCAGGGAAACTCCGGGCATCGGAAGCAGAAGTCGACGCCGTGCGCTTCGCTGCATGCGCGGACCTTGCAGCCGCGGAAGAGCTTGCACTGCTCCTCGCGGCACCCGCGGCAGGAGCTCTCGGTGAGCAGTTGCAGAAACTCCCTGAAGTCCGGATAGGCGCGGAATCGGGGCTCGTTCAGCATCCCGACGAAGCGAAGGGCGTAGGCGTCGAAATCGCCCAGCGAACGACGTAGATTCTCGGCGTCGCGGCGGATGTCGCCGTCGGCGAATGCGAAACATTTGCCGCAGTGCAGTCCGCAAGGGGCCAGGCGGCTCTTTATGAAGGTGTTCATCGGTCAGACGAGTTGCAGTTCCATTTGAATGTCGCCTCGGGCATAGGCGGGATGCGGGTTCGGCAGATCGCGGAAGCCCAGCTGCCGGTAGAGGCGGATAGCCGGTTCGAGGCGGGTGTTGCTCTCCAGAAAGAGCTTGTCGGTCCCGATTTTCCGCGCCTCCGCGATTACGGCCTCGCAGAGCAGCCGGCCGATGCCTTTGCCCTGCACCTCGGGGCTGACGGCGAGTTTCGCCAGTTCGTATTCGTAGGGGGCATGCTCCGTGCGGCACAGTGCGCAGACCCCGACCGGTTCTTCGCGGTAGAGGGCGACGAAGATTCGGCCGCCCCGGTCGAGGATTTGCTCCTGCGGATGGTCCAGTACGGCGAGGTCCGCCGCTTCGAGCTGCCAGTGTCGGGTGATCCAGACCTCGTTGAGCCGGCGGAAAAGTGCATGGTGCTGCGCTTCGTAAGGGACGATCCGAATCTCGCTCCGCTCTCTCCGGCGTTTGATCGTCCTGACGCGCGCCAGCAGCGACTCTTCGGAGAGCAGCCGCTCCCACTCCCCGATCGCCGCCCAAAGGTCGTGTTCCGCCTGCGCGGCGATCTGTTCGACGGCGGCCGCCACGTCCTCGCATATTTCGGTCAGTTGTCCGGAGGTCCGTCGTCCTGCGGCGGAGAGTGTCACCAGCGTGCGGCGTCCGTCCCGGGTGTCGCGCTTCTCCCGCACGAGGCCGGCCGCCGCCATCTCCCGCACGATCGTGCTGACCGAGGGGTGCGAGTGCCCGATCGTGCGTGCGATCGCCGTCACGGTCATCGCCTCCGAGTCGGTCAGAAGAAACAGCACGGGAAACCATTTGGGACGCACCTCGGTGCCGTACATGCGGTAAATCGCGGCGGCATCTTCGGTGATTCGGTCGGTCAGCATGCGCAGGCGGCTGCCGATGGCCATCTTGCCCGTGCGAGAGAAAAAATCCGTAGTCATGATGCGTATTTAATTACGTAATTGATTACACAAATGTAGGGCCTGTTTTCGGAATTTCCAAATTTTACTCCTCCGGAGCGATCTTTGTCGGATGAATTGCCGGATCGGATGTTCGGAATAACCGGATATTTTTCTATTTTTGCAAAATGAATGTAAACAGCGATCAGCGATGAAAGGAATCGTACTGGCTGGCGGATCGGGCACGAGGCTCTACCCGATTACGAAGGGGGTCAGCAAGCAGCTCTTGCCGATCTACGACAAACCGATGGTCTACTACCCGATCTCGGTGCTGATGCTCGCGGGTATCCGGGAGATTCTGATCATCTCCACGCCGGCCGATCTGCCGGCTTTCCGGCGTCTGCTGGGCGACGGCTCCGACTTCGGCGTGCGTTTCGAGTATGCCGAGCAGCCCTCGCCCGACGGATTGGCTCAGGCGTTTCTGATCGGCGAAGAGTTCATCGGCGACGATGCGGTGTGTCTGGTCCTCGGCGACAATATTTTCCACGGTGCGGGCTTCACGCGGCTGCTGACGGCTGCCGTGCAGGAGGCCGAGTCGCATGCGAAAGCCACCGTTTTCGGTTCGCGGGTCGACGATCCGGAGCGCTACGGCGTCGCGGAGTTCGATGCCGAAGGCAACTGCCTTTCGATCGAGGAGAAGCCGCAGCATCCGAAGTCGGACTATGCGGTCGTCGGGCTCTACTTCTACCCCAATCGGGTCGTCGGGATCGCGAAGGGGATTCGCCCCTCGGAGCGCGGCGAGCTGGAGATCACGGCCGTCAATCAGGAGTTCCTGCGGGCCGGGGAGCTGCGGGTGCAGACCCTCGACCGGGGGTTCGCCTGGCTCGATACGGGGACGCACGACTCGCTGGCCGAGGCTTCGATCTTCGTGGAGGTGATCGAGAAACGTCAGGGGCTGAAGATCGCCTGCCTGGAGGGGATCGCCTATCGGCGCGGCTGGATCGACGAAGAGAAGCTGCGCGAACTGGCCCGTCCGATGCTTCATAACCAGTACGGACAGTATCTGCTCAAACTGATCGACGAATCGAAACGCGGATGAAAACGATACCGACCGATATCGAGGGGGTCGTGATCCTCGAACCCGACCGGTACGAGGACGCCCGGGGATACTTCTGCGAGAGTTATTCGCAGGAGCGATTCGACGCCCGGGTGCGTCCCGTGCGCTTCGTGCAGGACAACGAGTCGCTGTCGCGGCGCGGCGTGCTGAGGGGATTGCATTTCCAGCGGGGCGCCTGCGCCCAGTCGAAGCTGGTGCGGGTCGTCGCGGGCCGCGTGCTGGACGTCGCGGTGGATATCCGGATCGGCTCCCCGACTTTCGGAAAACATGTCGCCGTGGAGCTTTCGGGCGAAAACCGGCGGCAGCTCTTCATTCCCCGGGGATTCGCCCACGGCTTCGCGGTGCTGAGCGCCGAGGCGCTTTTCCAGTACAAGTGCGACTATCCGTATGCGCCGGAGGCCGAAGGGGGCATCGCCTGGGACGATCCGGCTCTCGGCATCGACTGGCGGCTCGACCCGCAGGAGATCATCCTCTCGGAGCGGGACCGGTGTCGGCCGACGCTGGCGGAGGCTTCCGAATTGTTCGACTACAACGTAGACTATTATGCCTGAGATTCTCGTGACGGGGGCCGACGGACAGCTGGGGCGCTCCTTGAGGAAGCGGGCCGGCGGCAACTGGCATTTCGCCGGACGCCTGCAGCTCGATGCGACCGACGCGGAGGCGGTACGTCGTTACATGGCGGAGCGGGAGATCGATCTGGTCGTCAACTGCGCCGCCTACACCGACGTCGACCGGGCCGAGGAGGAGGAAGCCGCTGCGGATCGGGTCAACCGGCTGGCCGCACGGAATCTGGCCGAAGCGGCCGCGCAGTACGGCGCGACGCTGATTCATATCTCGACGGATTACGTCTTCCCGGGGACGGGCTGCCGGCCCTGCCGCGAGGAGGACCCGACGGCTCCGACGGGTGCCTACGGCCGCACGAAGCTCGCCGGCGAGCGGGCCGTCGTCGCCTCGGGGTGCCGCTATCTGATCCTGCGCACTTCGTGGCTCTATTCGGAGTACGGTCGCAATTTCGTGAAGACGATTCGGCGGTCAGCCGCCGAACGCGATACGCTCCGCGTCGTCGCCGACCAGATCGGATCGCCGACCTATGCCGGCGATCTGGCTGCGACGATCCGGTTTTTGGCGGAGAGCGGCCGCTATGCGGGACACGAGGGGATCTACCACTACGCGAACGAGGGGAGCTGCTCGTGGTACGACTTCGCCTGCGAGATCGTTCGGAGGTCCGGGCTGACGTGCGACGTGCGCCCCTGCCGCACGGACGAGTATCCGCATAAGGCGCAGCGTCCGGCCTACTCCGTTCTCGATACGACCAAAATCGCACGGACGTTCGGTCTGGCGATCCCCCGCTGGCGGGATTCGCTCGCCGCATGTCTTGAAAAACTCGGATAACATGAAACGCACGATCCTGATCACCGGCGGCGCCGGATTCATCGGCTCGCACGTGGTGCGGCTCTTCGTCGGCAAATACCCCGACTGCCGCATCGTCTGCCTCGATAAGCTCACCTATGCCGGCAATCCGGCCAACCTGGCGGATGTCGCCCAGGCCCCGAACTTCGTCTTCGTGAAGGCCGACATCTGCGACCTGGAGCGGATGCGCGCGGTGTTCCGCGAGTACGACGTCGAGGGGGTGATCCATCTCGCGGCGGAGAGCCACGTCGACCGTTCGATCCGCGACCCGTTCACCTTCGCGCGCACCAACGTGCTGGGGACGCTCTCGCTGTTGCAGGCCGCTTCGGAGCATTGGGCCGGAAAGACGGAGGGAAAGCGTTTCCACCACATCTCGACCGACGAGGTGTACGGCGCTCTGCAAGCCGACGGCACCTTCTTCACCGAAGCGACCCGCTACGATCCGCATTCGCCCTATTCGGCGTCGAAAGCCTCGTCCGATCACTTCGTGCGGGCCTTTCACGATACCTACGGCCTGCCGACGGTCGTTTCGAACTGCTCGAACAACTACGGCCCCTATCAGTTTCCCGAGAAGCTGATTCCGCTCTTCATCAACAACATCCGGCTCGGGCGTCCGCTGCCCGTCTACGGTCGCGGCGAAAACGTGCGCGACTGGCTCTATGTCGAGGATCACGCCCGGGCGATCGACGCCATCTTCCACCGGGGGCGGATCGGCGAGACCTACAACATCGGGGGCTGCAACGAGTGGCGGAATATCGATCTGGTGCGGGTGCTCGTCCGGACTGCGGACCGGCTGCTCGGGAATCCCGAGGGGCATTCCGAGCACTTGATAACCTTCGTCGCGGACCGTGCCGGTCACGACCTGCGCTACGCCATCGACGCGCGCAAGCTCCGCGAGGAGCTGGGCTGGGAGCCCTCCCTGCAATTCGAGGAGGGGATCGAGAAGACCGTGCGGTGGTATCTCGACAACCGGAAGTGGACGGACGACGTCACCTCGGGCGAGTACGCGAACTATTACGAGCAGATGTACGGCCGACGGTAAGCGCTACCCTCTCCGGCTGATGTCGGCGACGGTCGCTCCGACGAACGCGATAAGGGCCTGCGGGGCGATCTTGAGTTGCAGCCCGCGCACGCCGGCGCTGATGTAGACGAACGGCAGCTCCTCGGCCGTGAGATGGATGAAGGTCGGGAAACGTTTCTTCATGCCGATCGGCGAACAGCCTCCGCGGATGTAGCCCGTCACGGGCAGCAGCTCCTTCATCGGAATCAGATCGGCTTTCTTGTTGCCCGAGACGCGTGCGGCGGCCTTGAGGTCGACCTCGTGGTCGCCCGGCACCACGCAGACGAAGTATCCCGCCCGGTCGCCCTTCAATACGAGGGTCTTGAAGACGCATTCGATCGGTTCGTCGAGCTGTTCGGCTACATGCGTGGCGGCCAGATGCTCCTCGTCGACCGCGTAAGGCACCAGTTCGTAGGGGATTTTCGCCCGGTCGAGCAGGCGGGCGGCATTCGTTTTCTCGATTTTTGCGTGCACCATGGAGCGCGGAGTGTTCTGTTTGGCTGTTTGATTGTACAAAGGTACGCGATTCTCGGGGATTTTGCTTCCGATCATCCTTTTTTTTCTATCTTTGTCTCGAAGACCGGACCGGAGCGTCTCTGCGCTCGACTTGCACGGTTGCTGGCCTCTGTCATGAAATGCGGAGTCTGCATATCGTTGCTGCTGTGCGGCGTGCTCGGGGCGTCCGTCGCTTCGGCCCAGACGACCCGTGTCCGCGGGCGGGTGACCGATGCCGCGACCGGGGTGCCGTTGCAGTTCGTCAGCGTCGTGTTTCCCGGCACCACGACCGGCATCACGACCGACGAAGAGGGTGTCTATGCGCTGGAGACGCGCGATTCGGTGGCTGCGGTCACGGCGACGATGGTCGGCTATGCGGCGCAGACCCGCGAGGTCGTGCGGCATACCTACAATCAGCTCGATTTCGCGCTCGAAGCCGTGGAGTTCGCTATCGGCGACGTGGTGATTACGCCGGGCGACAATCCGGCTCACCCGATTCTGCGGGAGGTGCAGCGCTGCAAGCCGCGGAACAATCCCGACGAGTTCCCGCTCTACCGTTGTTCGACCTATACGAAAATGGAACTCGGACTGACGAATCTCAAACCGCAGTTCCGCAACAGACGCCTGCAGCGCAACTTCGGGTTCGTATTCGATTACGTGGACACCTCGGCGCTGACCGGACAGGCCTATCTGCCCGCGATGATCTCCGAGACTGCGGCCGACTACTACCACAGCCGCCGCCCGGATCTTTCGCGCGAGGTGATCCGCGCCAGCCGGGTCTCCGGCGTGGAGGACAGCTTCTCGATCGCCCGGTTCACGGGTAACCTGCAAAACGACATCAACTTCTACGACAACTTCATCGAACTGTTCGACGTGCGTTTCGCCAGCCCGCTCGCCGAGGGCGGCCTGGCCTACTACGACTATTTTCTGGTCGACAGCATCGAGGTCGAGGGGCGCAAGACCTATAAGATCCGGTTCCATCCCAAGCGGCTCACGACGCCGGTGCTCGACGGCGAGATCAACATCGACTCGGCGACCTATGCGCTGCAATCGGCCTCGGCCCGTATGCCCAAGGGGGTCAATGTCAACTGGGTGAAGCACCTGCGTATCGACAACGACAATTGTCTGCACGGCGACAGCCTCTGGTTCCGGCGGTGCGACCGGATCGCCGCGGAGTTCTCCCTCGCGACGGGCGATTCGTCGAAAATGACCTCTTTCATCGGGACGCGCGAGGTCGTCTATACCGATCTGCGCGTCGGCGAGCCGATTCCGGACGAGGTGCTCGGGATGGACAACGAGGTGGCGGTCGCCGACGATCGGGCCGGAGCCCGTGACGACGCCTATTGGGAGCAGGCCCGCCCCTACCGGCTCAGCGAGCGGGAGCGGGGCATCTATGCCATGGTCGACTCCGTGCAGCAGGCGCCGCTCTACCGCAATATCTATACGGTCGTCAATACCGTTCTCGGCGGTTATTACAATACGAAGTACGTCGGCATCGGACCTTATTACAAAATGCTCAGCTTCAACCGGCTCGAAGGGCTCCGCATGCAGCTGGGCGGGCGGACGACGACGGCCGTGAGCCGCCGCGTGCGTCTGACCGGATATGCGGCCTACGGCACGCGCGACGAGGAGGTGAAGGGCGGCGGAAGCGTCGAACTGGTCTTCAACCGGGGGCTGATGCGTAAACTCACCGTGTCGGGCAGTCACGATGTCGTGCAGCTGGGGGCCGGACAGCATGCCCTGACGGAGAGCAACCTCCTCGGTTCGGTCTTCGCCCGCGGCGGCCGCCGGCGTCTTTCGATGGTCGACCGGGGCGATGTCGGTTACGAGCACGAATGGCGCCACGGCGTCACGGGAACGCTCGGCATCCGGCTGCAACGCATCTTCGGCAACGAGTACGTGCCTTTCTTGACTCCCGACGGGCGGGCTGTGCGGGCGGTGGACAACGCGGAGGTGCATGCGGGATTGCGCTTCGCCCACAACGAGAAGGTCTATCGCACGGCGTTCGACCGCCGCAACCTCGGCTCGAAATATCCGGTGCTGACACTCGGTGCGACGACGGGCGTGCGCAGCCTCGTCGGCAGTGCCTGGAACTATTGCCGGCTCGAAGGGAGCGTGCATTATGCTCCGAAGCTGCCGCCCGTCGGGTATTCCGAAATCACGTTGCAGGGCGGCCGGATCTTCGGCACCGTGCCCTATCCGCTGCTGAAGCTGCACGAGGGGAACGCCACCTATTTTTATGACGCCTATGCTTTCTCGTGCATGAATTTCTACGAGTTCGCCTCCGATGCGTGGGTGGCGCTCTTCTACGAACACCACTTCAACGGGTGGCTGCTGGGGCGCATCCCGCTGCTCGAACGGCTCAAATGGCGCGAGGTGCTGGTCTGCAAGGGCGTGTGGGGCACGCTGTCGCCCCGCAACGACGGCAGTCGTCCCGGGACCGCCGCCCCGCTGCTCTTTCCCGAGGGCATGTCGTCGGTCGACGATCCCTATGTCGAGGTCGGATTCGGGGTGGAGAATATCTTTCGCCTGCTGCGGGTCGACTGCATCTGGCGCGTCACTCACCGCGAATCGGTGCCGGGACAGGAGGTGCAGCATTTCGCCGTGAACATGAGCCTGCGGTTCAAATTCTGACGGGCGGAAAGGAATCCCGCGTTTTTTCTTTTCAGATCCGGACCGATTTCATTATCTTTGTCTCTGTAAATCCGATAACGATGATAAAGGCAGCGATATTCGATATGGACGGCACGTTGGTGGACAACACCTCGGCCCACATCCGCGCTTTCGAGCTCTTCTGCGCCCGCTACGGCGTCGAGGGGTGGCAGGAGAAACTGAAGACGGTATTCGGCATGGGCAACGACGACATCATGCGTCTGATCATGCCCGAGGAGGTGGTGCGCGAAAAGGGCGTCGCGGCGCTCGCCGAAGAGAAGGAGGCGATTTATCGCGAGCTCTATGCGCCCGAGATCGTTCCCGTGCCGGGGCTCGTCGAGCTGCTCGAACGGTTGCGCGAGGCGGGAATCCGCTGCGGCGTGGGCTCTTCGGGATGCCGAAAGAACGTCGACTTCGTGCTGGAGAAGTGCCGAATCGGCGACTTTTTCAGCGCAACGGTCTGCGGCGACATGGTCACGCGCTGCAAGCCCGATCCGGAGATCTATCTCACGGCCGCCGCCGCGTTGGGTGCTGAGCCTGCCGAGTGCCTGGTCTTCGAGGATGCCAAGGCGGGCATCGAAGCCGCCTCCCGGGCCGGAGCCGGGCGGATCGTGGCGATCGCCACGACGCTCGACCGGGCTACCCTCGAAACCGAAACCGCCGCCGATGTCGTGGTCGACGACTTCCGCGGAATCGTCGATCCCGCCGCGTTGTCTTTCTGACCATGTACAAGGGAATCGCTGCGGTGGCGCTGCTCGTCGTCTCCAATACCTTCATGACGCTCGCCTGGTACGGGCAGATCGCATTCAAATCGAAATTCGAACGCTTCGGGCTCGCGGCCGTCGTGCTGCTGAGCTGGGGCATCGCCCTGCTGGAGTACTGCTTTCTGGTGCCGGCGAACCGCCTGGGAAGTGCGAGCTACGGCGGCCCCTACTCGCTCTGGGAGCTCAAGGTCTTGCAGGAGGTGATCTCGCTGACGGTATTTTCCGTCTTCATGCTGCTCTTCGTCAAGTCCGAGATGCTGCGCTGGAATCACGTCGTAGGGTTTCTCTGTCTGATTCTGGCGGTATACTTCATCTTCCGGAAATAGCTCCGGCCGCTTTTCGTCCGGAAAGTTTGCCGGAACGGGAAAAAGCGGTTATCTTTGCCCGCTGAAAATATACGGGGTGTAGCGCAGTCCGGTTAGCGCACCTGCTTTGGGAGCAGGGGGTCGTGGGTTCGAATCCCGCTACCCCGACACGAAAAACCCTCCGACCCGCACGGGCCGGAGGGTTTTTCTCTGACGATCATATACCACTTTACACGAAGCCTGCGATCACCTTGCAGGCGCACCGGACTCCCCTCCCGAGGGAGGCGCTTAGGGTGGGATCAGACTTATAAATGCAACCAAGAGCCGCGAGGCACCGACCGTCCGAAGCGAAATAACGATCAAGGAACTGAGACGGTCGTATATAATTACCTTTCCTTATTCTATGCCGAAAGTCGCCAGCGGAGCATATCCGAGTTCAGCCATCAGCGCGTCCCAGTTTCGCGGCAGCTCGATCTCGACCGTCGCATATCCGCCGCCGGGCATCGTCAGCACCTTGTTGCGGTCGGGGTCGCCCGTTACGAGCAGCGGCGTCATGCCCGGCTTCATGGCCGGCACCGTTTCCCGACTGCGCCCGTCGCCCTCCGTCCGCAGGATCCGCTGCCGGTGCTGCGCCTCGGAGTGCCGGCTCGGATCGAGCGCGCTGCCCGGATTGGCCCAGTAGTTCGCCCGGGTCCGCTCGTCGAGCGGTCGACGCGCCGCAGCGACCAGCGCCTCCTCCAGCGCCTCCTTGCTCGAATAGGTGTGCGCCAGATCCCGGGCCACGGCCTCGGTGACGAGCACCGTCCGATGCGTGAAGGGCTTGCCGCTGCCCAAGGCGAACTGTCCGCGCTGGGCGATATCCCAGGCCATCAGCTCCATGATCTTCTCGCCGTCGGTCGTGGCCGGCGTGAGGTTGTTGCCCCACAGCAGCGCGGAACCGGCCGTCAGCGTATTGCTCTCCGGAGCGTACCCCTGCTGCACGTGCCAGGGCTGCCACCCGATCCGCCGGCAGGCCTCCTCGTCCTCGGCCAGGCACCACGGCATCGGATAGCCGAAGGTACCCATCCGGTCCTGCTTGACGTAATATCCGGCCAGATTCATCATCGCCAGCCCGATGAAGCGCCCCATGGCGGCGTTGCGCGGCTCGGAGATCTCTCCCTGCCCGCAGTCGATCCCCAGCTGCCGGGCCACGGGACCGTTGATCCAGCAATAGGGAATCCATCCGTGGGTGCTGCCGAGACTGCGCCGAAATTCGGGGTTGCCCAGCGCTTTCGTAAAGGCCAGCAGCAGCGGCATGAACTCCGGCGGGCAGCCGGCCATCGCCCCGTTCACGGCGACATGCCAGACCAGCACATCGCGATGGGCGATCGGCAACACCCCCACCGTCTCGTCCCACGGCCGGTCGGTGTATTTCAGAAAAGCCTCCGCGCGTTCGCGGGTCGGCGGCAGGATGGGCAGTCCGTCCGACCAGCGCTGCTCCGTGAAGTAGTCGCACACCTCGCCGACCGTCCCCGTGAAGACCGTTTCGCGCACGTCCTGCGGCTTGAGCTCCACCCCGGCGACCTCCTCGGCCGAAATGGGCCGCGTCAGCGCGTCGACGAGCTGCGGCCACAGCACGTTGCGGGTGTTTTCGAGCAGCTCCTCGCGCGTATGGACGGCGAAGGCGCCCGGATAGACGGCCACACGCGGCGCCGGCACGCCGTTATTCACCGACGTGGCGACCACCTGCTCCGCGAATCCGGGGGCGGCGATCGTCACGGCCGGAATTCCCAGGTACTCGGCGGCGATGCTCGAACCGGTCTCTTTCGGCGTGCAGAGCCCGCACCCGCCGTTGCCCGAGATGACGGCATCCACCCCCATCTCCCGCAATTTGCGCTGAAACTCCGCCATAGAGCGCCGCACGATGCCCGGAGCGGGAAAGACGCCCGCCGAACCGATCTCGTTGAGCAGGATCACCTTGGCCGTCGGATAATTTTTCAGGATCAGCCGTTTGATCTCCGGATGCGTGACGGAGGCCATGAAGCTGCCGCCAACGACCGCGATCGTCTTCCCGTCGAGGGTATTCAGCCGCGGCGCCTGTCCGATCATCGGAACGGTGCGCGGCGCGACGGGCGACACTACGGAATAAAGCATCCCGGCCGCCTCGCCGGAGGCTCCGGCCTCCGTCCGACACCGGTCGTCGCAGACGAGTGCCGAACCGAAATCCTGTGCATGGAGCCTGCCGCACAGCAAGCAGGCGGCAGCAATCAGAAAAATACGTCGTTTCATCGTCGAGAAAAAAGTTTTCAGGTTCGCAGGCAAAGATAGCATCGAGCCGCGACCGCTGCAACCCATTCGTCGGCCAGTCGCCATTTTCAGGCGGCGAACCGGCCTGGCAGAGCGGTGAACCGTCCTCCCTTTCGGCGGCGAATCACCCGCGAAATATCCGAAAAGACGATTTTTTTTCAAAAATAATTTTGTCGTTTCGGTTTTTAGACTTATCTTTGTGCGCTCTTAGAAAGAAAGAGTACCACAGTTCGGGGTGTAGCGCAGTCCGGTTAGCGCGCCAGCTTCGGGAGTTGGAGGTCGCTGGTTCGAATCCAGTCTCCCCGACCAAAAGAGACGACAAATATTTGTCGTCTCTTTTTTTGTACGCAGACGGGCCGCAGCCTGCATCCGGACCGCATCGACGAACGCAGGTCTCTCCCCACCCAAAAGCCGGCTTTTGCCTCCGCGGGCCGCAGCTCCCGCCCCGCAGAGGCCCGCAAATACTTGCGTACTCTCAATCAAACGAAAAACGACCTGCCCTCAGGCAGGTCGTTTTTCGTTCGCAGTTCCGACGGATTATTTCCAGTTCAGAATCTTATGGAAGTCGTACTCCTCGGGGTTCGCCACATACTGCTTGGCAGCCTCGTAGTCCTCCGGCGTGATGGCGTTGAGAATGTTCTCCACCACCGACGTGAACTTGTCCGATTCGATATCCACCAGACGGGGCGGAATCTTACCCGTCTCGGGATCCTGAAGATCCTTCAGATAGAGCGGCGAGACGTTGCCCTCCGAATCCACGTAGACCATGCAGCCCGTTTTACCCTCGGCGAAGAGCTTGTGTACGCCGATACCGAGCTCCGAGCAGTAGGTCAGGTCGTAGGCGATCGGGGTCTGGCAGCGGATCTCGTAGCCCAACTCCACGGGGCGGCTCTTGACCTTGATGCCCAGCTCCTTGAGCTTCTTCTCGATCATCTCGTTGAAGATGTGGGCCTTCGACACCTTGCCCAGCTCGGGATGTCCGTGCTCGTCGTAGGTGAAGTGCACGCC
>CAMWWU010000054.1 GCA_947178025.1 uncultured Alistipes sp.
CGCCACGGACAACGCCGTGGCCCGCGAGCAGACCAACGTGATGCGCCACCTGGCCACCGGTTCGCTGATCCAGAGCGAAGATCCGTTCGCTACGTGGTGGGGCCGCGACTACGAGGGCATCTACTATGCCAACCGGTTTCTGCACAACGACCTGGGCCTCAATACCCGCTACCTCACCGATCTGGAGGCCGACGCCGTTCTGCGGCGCAATCTTCAGGGCGAAGCCTATGCGCTGCGTGCGTGGTACGAGCTGGATCTGCTCAAGAAGTTCGGCGGCCGGGCGGCCGACGGCCGTTACCTGGGCTTTCCGATCGTCACGGAGCCGGTGCTCGGCACCGAAGGCCCGCTGCTCGAACGCGCGACCTACGAGGAGTGTCTGAAGCAGATCGTCGCCGACTGCGACGCCGCATTCGGGTATCTGCCGCTGGGCAACCGCAATCAGCTGGCCGACGACCCCACCATCCAGGGCGCCCGCGCCTGGCACCGTTTCGACGGCATCACGACCGTAGCGATCAAGGCCATGGCCTACCTGACGTGGGCCAGCCCGGCCTTCAATCCCGACGGCGACATGTCGCGCTGGGAGAAAGCCGCCGAGTACGCCGCCCAGGTCATGAAGTTCAAACTGGAGGTCGACGGCGCGACGGCCGACGGCTTCGATCCCGCAGCCCGCTTCCAGTGGTCCGACTCCAACAGCTCGGAGATCGTCTTCTCGTCGTTCGACTATACGGGGTCCGATCTCGAAACGCTCTTCTATCCCAACGGATTCCAGGGGACGGGCAGCATCGGCATCACGCAGGAGCTGGTCGACGCCTTCCCGATGGCCAACGGCTACCCGATCGACGATCCGCAGAGCGGTTACGATCCGAACGATCCCTATAAGAACCGCGATCCGCGTTTCTACTCGACGGTCTTCTATCACGGAGCCAAGGTGCTGCGTCCGACCAATTCGGAGGTGATGTACACGTTCGACATGACGGAGGAGGGGCAGGACGTCGCCGACGCGCCCTATAATTCGCCGACCAACTACTACGTGCGCAAGTTCCTCTATCTGGGGTGGAACAAGGCCGATGTGCCGGTGCTGACGCTGCCCCGCTCGATCTTCTTCGTCCGCTGGACGTCGATGTGCCTGGCCTTCGCCGAGGCGGCCAATCAGGTCGCCGGTCCCACGGACAACCGCTGGGGATTCTCCGCCAAGGATGCGATCGCCTACCTGCGCAAGCGCACGACCGGCGACGGCATGACCGGTCTGGGGGCCGCTTCCGATCCCTACCTCGACGCCTGCGCAGCCGCCGGCAAGGAGGCGTTCGCGGAGCTGATCCGCAACGAGCGCCGGATCGAACTCTGCTTCGAGGGCGACCGCTTCTTCGATATGCGCCGCTGGGCGGCCGGCGTCGAGGAGCTGAATCGTCCGGTATCCCGCGCCGTCGTCGCTTCGGCGGGCGAAAATGCCGGGGCGCTCTATGGTTCGGAGACGGTCGAGAACCGTCGGTTCTCCTCGCGCTGGCTGCCGATTCCCTATGCGGAGATGCAGCGTTCGCCGGGCATGATTCAGAACGAGGGCTGGGAGACCTGGAACTGATCGCTTAATCTTAACATTCAACACGATGAAAAAATTATTTGTATTCGCTATATCGTTCGTCCCGATGCTTTTCAGCAGCTGCTATGACGAATATGTGAAAGACTACGATTATACGACGGTCTACATGGCCTATCAGTACGATCTGCGCACGTTCGTCGTCGGCGAGGGCATGCGCTTCGACGTCGGGGCCGTGCTGGGCGGTACGATCGACAACGGCCGCGATCGTCGGGTGCGCTTCAGCCTCGCACCCGAACTGCTCACCGAGGATCTCTCGGTTTTCGAGGACGATCCCGAACTGGAACCCTACACGGCTTTCGACAAGATGTCCGATGCCGAGACGGTGGGCAGCGGAATGAGCCAGGCCTACGTGGCGTCGTCGATCAAGGCGAGCGGTATCACCGCCCTGACGCCGCTTCCCGACGATCTCTTTACGCTCAGCAATTCGGAGTTCATGACCATCCGCGCCGGACGTCACACCGGGACGATCACCGTGGCGGCCGACGAGGAGGCGTTCCTTGCCGACGAACATGCGTCGACCATGCCCTATTATGCGCTCGCCTTCCGAATCGAGGAGGCCGATGCCGATGTCGTTCTGCGCAAGAAGTGCTTCGCGATCGTCGCCGTCCGTTACGAAAACCGGATGTTCGGCAACTGGTGGTACGGCGGCGTGGCGACCGTCAAGGACGATAATACGGGCGAGACGCTCGAACGCGACGTCTATCCCACGACGATGTCGACGGCTACGATCAACCGTTTCTGCGAACTGGCCACGGTGGCGCCTTACTCGGTGACCACCTCGCGCATGGGCAACTACGAAGGGTCGCTGCGCCTCGACTTCGACGGGGACGAGATCGCCGTCAGCGATGCTACGGGCCGGTTGCAGATCGAAGCGTTCGGCGAGGGCTGCCGCTTCAACAGCGCGAAGCTGTTGCAGGACCGCAAGCTCTATCTGAACTACAAGTACTCCAACGGCGACGGCACGACGACCTTCGTGCAGGATACGCTGACGTTCCGCAATCGCATCCGCGACGGCGTGAACGAATGGCAGGACGAAAATCCGGAGAATTACAAATAACCGACGACTATGAAACGATTCTTTTTGATGAATACGCTGCTGTGCGCCCTGGTTGCCGGGGTGTGCGGCTGTTCGAACGATCCGGAGGCGGAGTTTCCCGATCTGGTGCCGGGCCTGGGCCCCGGCGAGGATAGCGGGCTGCCGGCGCAGACGTTCCGGGTGATGTCTTTCAATATCCGTGTGAACTCGGTGGATCCGAATCCGAGCCTGGGCGAGCTCCCGACCGAATGGGAGGTGCGCAAGCCGCTGGCCGTGGAGGTTATCCGGGAGGAAAAACCGACGATCGTGGGTGTGCAGGAGGCGTATTATGCGGGTCAGTGGCTCTATCTGAAGGAGCAGCTCGCCGCCGACGGCTACGAAGCGATCGGCCTGCCGATCGGCGTGTGGGAGAATCTGGAGAGCATCCGGAACCGCCAGGGCAATACGCAGGTCGTGGGTATTCTGTACCGTCCCGAGGAGGTGACGCTCGAAGACTGGGGCGTTTTCTCGCTCTCCGAAACGCCGGACATGCCCTGCACGACTCCTGCGCTCGGCGCGAGCTATACGCGCGGCGCCACGTGGGCCATCTTCCGGCTCAACGAGAGCCAGCGTCGGATCTTCTTCGTCAATACGCACCTCGATACGGCGGCTTCGCCCGTTCCGGAGAAGGAGTGGGCCGTGATCGTGGAGCAGTCGAAGCGTCACAATCCCGACAACCTCTATCAGTTCGTCACGGGCGACTTCAACGAGGGACGTTCGTCGAATCTCTTCCAGTCGATCATTTACGATACGTTCAACGAGGCGGCGCTGATGGGCGACTGGCCCGATCGCAACATCAACACGTTCAACAACTACAACGTGGCCCTGTCGTCGAGCTATATCGACCATATCATCTACACGCGCACCAACAACAAGATCGGAATCTCCGATTATCGGGTGGTGCGCAAGAAGGTGGGCGACGTATTCGTCTCGGACCACTGGCCGATTTGGGCCGAATTCAGCTATTGATCCCTTTCGCACGGAATCCGGCGCTCCTTTCGTTTAGGTTAGGGAGTGGGGAGCGTCCGGATTTCCGTCGGGATCGATTTTTCCGGCATGTCCGGAGTTTTTGATCGTATTCACCCCGATAATCGCAAATCATGATTCGCAAGATTCGCACCATGTTGCTGCTCGGAACGCTGACTGCGTTCGCAGCTTGTTCTTCGTCCGACGACGCGCCGGGCGAGACTCCGAATCCCGGTCCGGGCCAGGAGCCGCAGGAGCCGTCGAAAAGTTATACGGACCTTCGGGTCGTTTCATACAACGTCCGCGTCGACAACTCGGCCGACGGCACGAATGCCTGGACTTATCGCAAGGAGGGTGCCGTGACGATGATCGGACGCGAGCTGCCGGTCGTGATGGGGCTCCAGGAGGCGCAGGCGCATCAGATCACCTATCTGGCGCAGAACTGTCCCGACTACGCCTGGTACGGCCTGGGGCGCGATACGGCCGCGGTGCCGCCCGAAACGTTGTCCTACAGCCGCGAGGAGACGATGGCGATCTTCTACGACACGCGCGCGGTCGAGTTGCAGGACAAGGGTACGTTCTGGCTCTCCGAAACCCCCGACAAGGTGTCGAAAGGGTGGGATGCCAACTACAACCGCACCTGCACCTGGGGGCAGTTCCGCCACAAGGAGTCGGGCCGCATCTTCTTCTTCTTCAACACCCACCTCGACGACAGCGGAAAGGTGGCCCGCGAGGAGTCCGTCAAACTGCTCGTGGCCAAGATGAAGGAGATCAATCCGCGCCGTCGGCCCTCGTTTCTCACGGGCGACTTCAACTCCAATACGACGGATGCGATTTTCACGCCGCTGTTCGCCTACATGAACGACGCGCGGGCGAAGGCTCCGGTCACGGACAATCGTGCGACCTGGAACAACTATACGGGAACGTCGACGGCCAAGTACGACCACATCTTCTACAACGGCGACAACTGCACCGCCCGCGAATACCGGACGCTGGACGGCGATTACGGGGTTCCCTACCTCTCGGACCACTATCCCGTGGCGGCGGTTTTCCGGTTGCAGGACTGATTTGTTTTTTCGATATGCTTCTGTTTCGATGAAATCTTTTCGAATGAAAATGCTGTTTTGCGCGCTGCTCGGCGCGGTCTGCTGCTGCGCCGACGCGGCGGGCGCCGGGCGGGCGGCCGGGTGGAATCGGGCGCGTCTGGAGCAGGTGCGCCGGGAGCTGCCCGGGAATCGGCTCTACCGGCAGGCGCTGGAGGAGCTCTCCGCACGGTGCGACTCGCTGCTGACGGCGGAGAATCCGAGCGTGATGACGAAGGAGTCGGTGCCGGCCAGCGGCGACAAGCACGACTACACCTCGCTGGCCCGCTATTACTGGCCCGATCCCTCGAAGGCCGACGGCTTTCCCTATCTGCGCCGCGACGGCGAAACAAACCCCGACGTCGACCGTTACGACCGCAACCGTCTGACGGAGTTCGCCGAAGG
This sequence comes from uncultured Alistipes sp., assembly GCA_947178025.1. GTDB lineage: Bacteria > Bacteroidota > Bacteroidia > Bacteroidales > Rikenellaceae > Alistipes. Next base: position 5,126 of record CAMWWU010000054.1, read on the forward strand.
GGCCTGCGCCCTTGCGATCGCCTACTGGCTGACGGACGACGTGCGCTACGGCGAGAAGGCCCGCAGCATGATCCGCACCTGGTATCTCGACGGGGCGACCCGCATGAATCCCAATCTGACCTATTCGCAGATGATTCCCGGCAAGAACGGCGGAATGGGGCGTCCGATGGGGATCATCGACAGCTACCTGATGATTCATGTCATCGACGCCGCGCAGCTGCTCGAAGCGAAAGGAGCGCTTTCGCCGGAGGAGACGGAGGCGTTGCGGAGCTGGTTCTCGGAGCTGGTCGACTGGATGCTCTCGGCACCCAACGCCTTGAAGATCGCTAAACACAAGAACAACCTCGGCGTGGCCTACGACGTGCAGCTGATCCGTTACGCGCTCTTCGCCGGCCGGCCGGAGATCGCCCGGCGGACGCTGGAGAGCTTCCCCGGACGGCGGCTCGCCGTGCAGATCGAGCCCGACGGCAGCATGCCGCAGGAGCTGGCCCGGACCAAGGCGATGAGCTATTCGATCTACAACGTCGTCCATCTGCTCGACGTCTGCGAAACGGGCCGCATGCTGGGTGTCGACCTCTACGAGGCGGAGAACCGGGCCGTCGAACGCGCGCTCCGTTTCCTCGCGCCTTATCTGCGGGATCCGGATTCGTTCCCCTACAAGCAGATCAACGAACGGCAGCTGGCGCTGGACGATACGGCCCGTCAGCTGTGGCGGGCGGGATGCCTGTACGGAAACCGGGAGTTCCGCAAGCTCTACGAACGCTGCGGAGCCCGTTCCGAGGAGCCGATTTTCACTTTGTTGTACCGTTAAAAGAGAGATTCCGAATGAAGACCGACCTCACGCTGCTCTCCGTGCTGCTGCCGTCGCTGTGCCTCGCCGGAGGGGCGCAGGAAGCCGCCCGTCCCAATGTCGTATTCATCCTGATGGACGATGCGGGATACGGCGACTTCGGCTGCTACGGACAGCAGAAGATCGAAACGCCGAATATCGACGCGCTCAGTGCGCGCGGTATCCGGTTCACCCAGATGTACTCTTCGGCGCCCTTGTCGTCGCCCGCCCGCTGCGGGTTGCTGACCGGACGCCACAGCGGACATGCGCAGATCCGCGCCAACGACGAAATGGAGTGGCGCGGGGATGTCTGGAATCACGAGGCCATGCTGCGCGACTCGACGCTCGAAGGGCAGGCTCCGATGGCGGCCGGCACTCCGACGCTCGGCTCCGTCATGCGCTCGGCCGGCTATGCTACGGCGATGATCGGCAAATGGGGCGTCGGTACGCCCGTTTCCGAGAGTACGCCCAACAAGATGGGTTTCGACACCTATTTCGGGTGCATCTGCCAGCGGCAGGCGCACACCTATTACCCGCCCTTTCTGTGGCAGAACGACCGCCGGTTCTATCTCGACAACGAGCTCGTGTCGCCCGGCACTCCGCTCGACGAAGGGGCCGATCCGCTCGATCCGCACAGCTACGACAAATATACGCAGCAGGTGTACAGTCCCGACATCATGTACGATCGCGTGCTCTCTTTCGTGCGTGAGAACCGCGACCGCCCCTTTTTCCTGATGTGGACCACACCGCTGCCTCACAGCCCGATGCAGGCCCCCGAAGCCGACGTCCGCTATTACGTCGAAAAGTTCGGCGACGAGGCGCCGATCGAGGGCAAGGGCTATTATCCCTCCCGCTGGCCCCATGCGACCTATGCGGCGATGATCACCTATTTCGACCGTCAGGTCGGCGGGCTGGTGGCCGAACTCGAACGGCTGGGGATTCTGGACGACACGCTCATCGTCGTGACCAGCGACAACGGCCCCGCCTCGAACTCCTGCTCGTCGAGCGAGTGGTTCGACAGCGCGCATCCTTTCCGCTGCGGCAAGGGGTGGGGCAAATCCTCGCTCCGCGAGGGCGGCATCCGCATCCCCTTCATCATGAGCTGGGGCGATCGGTTGCGTCCCCGTGTCTGCGACCGGATGGGCTACTTCCCCGACGTGATGCCCACGCTGTGCGATCTGATCGGGGTCGCTGCGCCGCTCAACGACGGACTTTCGATGCGGCCGCTGATCGAGGACCGCGAGGCGGAGCAGCCGCAGCACGAGTTCCTCTACTGGGAGTTCCCCGGAAGCAACGGCTGGGTCGCCGTCCGCTGGGGCGACTGGAAGGGGCTGCTGCGGCGCGTCAAGGCGGGCAATACGCAGATGGAGCTCTTCGATCTGGCCGCCGATCCGCGCGAATCGCGGGACGTGGCCGCCGAGCACCCCGAGATCGTCGAACGCATGTGGTCGTTCATCGCCTCGTCGCACACGGTGCCCGAGAACCCGAAGTTCCGGATGTATGTCGGCCGATGAGCCGCAAGTCGCGATCTTCGTGCGAAAATTGCCGGCAATAGTTTGTTTTCAGGAAAAAATCAGTTACTTTTGAAGAAAATACCGTCTCCGAATATGTCGATCCGTACTCCGCTGCCCGCCATGAAACATACCGGGGCCGAAATGCGCGACCCTTCAGTCGATGCGCTTCGCTTCGTGGGCATCACCTCGATATTCCTGGCGCATATCGGGCCTCCCGATGCGTTGTTCCAACTCCGTTCGTTCGACGTGCCCCTGATGGTTTTCGTCTCGGGCCTCTCGTACTCCGGACGGCAGATCGCCGACTACGGCGCATTTCTGCGCAAGCGGGTTCTGCGCCTGCTGACCCCGCTCTACCTCTTTCTGGCCGCCTATCTGCTGGTCATGTACCTGCTTTCGCAGTTCGATCTGGTCGCCGGGTTCAGCACGAAGCGGATCGTCGGGACCCTCATGCTGCGGCTCCAGCCGAGCATCGGCTACGTCTGGATTTTCCGCGTCTTCCTGATCGTCATGCTCCTCACTCCGCTCCTGCTGCGGCTCGAACGCGCCGTGCGGCGCGACGGGCTCTTCATCGCCCTCATCGCGGCGATGTGCGGTGCGCAGGCGCTGCTCGTGTGGTGGCTCAAGCCGCTGCACCTCGGCTTCGCCGTCGACGACTGGGCGCTCTATGCGATCGGCTACTCGATCCCGTTTCTCGTGGGCGTGCGTCTGCGCTACGCCGACCGGCGCCGCAGCCTGCTGGTAGGCGGAGTCTTCGCCGCGGCGATGATCTGCGCGGCGTTCGTCATGACCGACATGCAGGGCACCTGGATCAAGATGCAGCCCTGGAAGTATCCGCCGCGTCTCTACTTCCTGCTGTGGGGAACCACGGTGAGCGTCGTGCTGTGGAGCCTGCGCCGCTATTGGGTTGGGCTGATCTCCTGCCGTCTGGTCCTGTTCATCGGACAGAACACGATCTGGCTCTATCTGTGGCATATTCCGTTCGCCAAGCTGATCAAGAGCTCGATGGCCGGGTACTGGTGGGGTTTCCGGCTGCTGACGATCTACGGAATCGCCCTGGTGTTGTGCTCGATCCAATACCGGATCGTCGATGCGCTCGCGAAGCGCACCGGCTCCGGATTTCTCAAATATCTGAAAGGTTGATCGCTATGAAAAGACATTTGTTCGCTATCCTGCTGTGTGCGTGCGGGGTGGCCGGGTGCTCGAAGGCCCCCGAACCGACGGGTGCCGCCGACCGCGAGTACTGGCTCTCGACGATGATCCGGATCTCCGATCCTGTGCTGCGTCATGCGGCGGCCGGGACGCTCAAGGAGACGATGCCCTATGAATCGCCGGATGCGGCGCAGAAACGCCGCGACTTCTCCTATCTGGAGGCGCTCGGCCGTACGCTGTGCGGCATGGGCCCCTGGCTCGAACTGGAGCAGGAGAGCGATCCGCGGCAGGCGGAGTACCGCGCCCTGGCCCGGCAGGCATTGTCCAACGCCGTCGATCCGGCGAGCCCCGATTACATGGCTTTCGACCACGGACGTCAGCCGCTGGTCGATGCGGCCTATCTGGCAGAGGGTATCCTGCGTGCGAGACGGCAGCTGTGGGAGGAGCTCGACGACGACGCGCGGACGAATCTGCGGACGGCGCTCGAACAGACGCGCACGATCCGTCCCGGCGAGAGCAACTGGCTGCTCTTCGCCTCGATGGTCGAGGCGACGCTGCTCGATCTGACCGGGACGTGCGATACGGCGCGCATGCGCTACGGCGTGGACCGTTTCATGAACGACTTCTATAAGGGCGACGGCATGTACGGCGACGGCGCGCCGTTCCACATGGACTACTACAACAGCTACGTCATCCACCCGATGTTGCTCGACGTGCTCGCCGTCATGGTGCGGCACGGACTGGCGGACGAACGGACGCTCGCGCTCGAACGGCAGCGGCACACCCGTTATGCGGCTATTCTGGAGCGTATGATCGCGCCGGACGGCACCTATCCGGTGCTCGGCCGTTCGATCACTGCCTGCCGCTTCGGAACGTTCCACGCGCTGGCCCAATCCTCGCTGCTGCATGCGCTGCCGGAGGAGGTGACGCCCGGACAGGTGCGCTCGGCGCTGACCGCCGTGCTGCATCGTCAGATGGAGGGCCCGAGCAACTTCGACGAGGCGGGGTGGCTGCGCGTGGGCTTCGTCGGCGGCCGGCAGGCGGAGATGGCCGAGTCGTATGTCAATACGGGAAGCCTCTACCACTGCGTGACGGTTTTTCTGCCGCTGGGACTTCCGGCTTCGGATCCCTTCTGGAGCGAACCTTTCGCGCCGTGGACCAATCTCCGGGCCTGGAGCGGCGAGCCCATTGCCGGAGATCATGCGCTGAAGCACTGATTGCGAAGAGCGGATAATGAAAAATCGAGCCCGGACAGGGCTCGATTTTTTTCTGTGTGCGGTCGGCTTTGCGGCGCCGGGCGGGGCGCAGCGTGCCGCCCCGGATGTTAGTTGTCTTCCGGCGAGAAGACGTAGTGTTTCGCCATGTCGGTGAAGCGCTCCACCTCGGCGTCGACCCATCCGTTGTCGTAGCCCAGTTCGCGGGCGATCGTTTCGGCTGTCTTGCGCGCTGCGGCCATCGCCTCGCGTGCGTCGACGAAGAGCATGCGGACGCGGCGGGCCAGCACGTCTTCGACCGTCATGGCCATCTCCTCGCGCACGGCCCACACCACCTCGGCCAGCGTGTAGTCGAACTTCGGCGAGAGCTTTTCGCCCAGTTCGGGCTGTAGGGCGATCAGGTCGAGGATCTTCGGCTCGTCCGAACCGTAGACGTAGAGGTGGTTCGTCAGATCGGGATTTTTGCGGTAGCCGTGGATGCGGAACCTCTTCGTGAGGCAGCGGCGGCGCGGCAGTCCGCACTCCTCGATGGCGCGGTCCACCGTATCCTCGGCCATCAGCCGGTAGGAGGTCCATTTGCCGCCCGTGATCGTTATCAGACCGTTTTTCGAAACGATGATCTTGTGGCTGCGCGAAATCTCCTTCGTGTTCTTGCCCTCCTTCTTGGGCGCCGCCAGCGGACGCTGTCCGGCGAATACCGAGAGGATATCGCGGTAGGTGGGGGCGGGGTTCATGTAGAGGCCGGCGGTCCCGAGGATGAAGTCGATCTCCTCCTTGAGCGGGCGGGGCTCCTCCTCGGCCGTCGGCCGCACGATGTCGGTCGTGCCGACCACCACCTTGTCGTGCCAGGGCACGGCGAAGAGCACGCGGCCGTCCGAGGTCTTGGGGACCATGACGGCGTAGTCGCTTTGCAGGAACTTCTTGTCGAGTACGAGGTGTACGCCCTGGCTCGGGGTCACCATCTTGCGGTGCTCGGGGGTATCCATGTGCATGATGTCGTCGACGAAGCAGCCGGCGGCGTTCACCACGCTGCGTGCGCGGAGCGTGTAGCTCTTGCCCGAGAGTTCGTCCGTGCACTCGATGCCCGCCACGCGGCCCTTCTCGTCGTGGAGCATGCCCGTCGCGGTCAGGTGGTTGACGACCGTGCCGCCGTTCTCGACGCAGGTCTGCGCCAGGTTGATCGCCATGCGCGAGTCGTCGAACTGCCCGTCGTGGTAGACCACGCCGCCCTTGAGGCCTTTGCGGACCGAGGTCGGGAGGTACTGCATGACCTTTCTGGCCGAGATGAAGCGCGAACGGCCGTAGCCGAAGCCGAACGAGAGGAGGTCGTAGCATGTCAGACCGCAGAAATAGAGGAAGTTGTCCCAGTGGCGGTAGTTCGAGATGACGAACGCCTGATCCTTGACCAGATGCGGTGCGTTGGCCTTCATGCGGCCGCGTTCGCGCAGTGCTTCGAGCACGAGCATCACGTCGCCCTTTTGCAGGTAGCGCACGCCGCCGTGCACGAGTTTCGTGGAGCGACTCGACGTGCACTTCGCGAAGTCGGTCTTCTCCACCAGGGCGACGCTCAGGCCGCGCGTCGCCGCGTCGACGGCGATGCCCAGACCGCTCGCACCGCCTCCGATGACGACCATGTCCCAGACTTTGCCCGGCTCGGAGAGGTTGCGCAGTTGTGTTTTTCTATCCATGCGAGTTTTGAATGAAAGGTTTGTTCTTTTATTTCGCAACAAAAATAGAAAAAGCATGTTTTATTTCAAAATAAAATAACTTTTATTTCGAAATATTGTTCTTTCGAAATGTTTCGCGGCGCTTTCGGACGGCGGGGGATTCCGGGGCGGTATGTTTTGCGATCCGGAATTTATTCGTAACTTGCGGGATCAAAACGTCTATTCGCCCATGAACAAACCGAAAGAGGAGGCCGTGTTGAGCCTTCCCGAACGACACGACCGGATTCTGGCGCTCTTGCGGCAGAACGGTTCGATCTCGGTGGCGCAACTCTCCGAGCAGTTCCGGGTTTCGGAGGTTACGATCCGAAAGGATCTGTCGTATCTCGAACAGCAGAAGAAGCTCTACCGCACGCATGGCAGCGCCATTCCGGTGAGCCCCTACGTCGGCGACCGCCATATTCAGGAGAAGGAGAAGAAGAACGTCGCCGAGAAGCGTGCCATTGCAGCCGCAGCGGCGCGGATGATCGCCCACGACGACTCGATCATCGTCGCTTCGGGAACGACGATGGCGTTTCTGGCCCGCGAGATCGAGCCGCAGGGGCATCTGACGGTGATTACGAACTCGGTGGCCGTGACGCAGATCCTCTCGCAGCATGCCGGGATCGACGTGCTTCAGCTGGGCGGCATCACGCGCAGCAGCTCGGTGTCGGTCGTGGGACCGTTCGCCGAGCAGATGCTGGGCCACTTCAATTGCAGCACGGTATTCCTGGGTGTCGACGGCATCGACCTCGACTTCGGATTCACGACGACCAACATGCTCGAAGCCTCGCTCAACCAGGCGATGATGAATGCCGCGCAGAAGGTCGTGGTGCTGGCCGACAGCTCGAAGTTCGGGCGCCGGGGGTTCAGCCGGATCTGCGATCTGGAGGCGGTCGACCGGATCGTCACCGACAGCGGCATACAGCCGCTGCACCTCGACCGCCTGCGCGAACGCGGCATCGAAGTGACGGTGGTCGACGTGTGACGGTCGGCGAGGCTGAAAACGGGGCCGGAAGGCCTCCGGTGTCGGCGGGCCGGACGGGGCCGGTCGTCTCGGCGGATTATCGTTCGAGCAGCGCCTGGAGCTGTTCGGGCCGGTCGGTCGTGATGTAGTCGACGCCCTGCGAGATGAAGTGGCGCATGCTCTGCTCGTCGTTCACGGTCCAGACGTTGACTTCGAGCCCCAGGGCGTGCGCTTCGGCGATCCATTCGGGATGCTCGCGCAGCACCCCCTCCCAGTAGTCTATGCCGGTCAGATTCGCTTCGGCGATGCGTTGCGGCGCGAGATCTCCGTTGAGGTAGTAGATCCGGGCCTCGGGCAGCAGGGCCCGGACGGCCAGGCAGGCGTCGAACGAGAAGGCGATGAAGTCGGTGCGTTCGAGCAGGCCGCGGCGCTTGAGCGCCCGGACGATCTTCTTCGCGCAGAGCGCTTCGCGTTTCGGGTCGGAGAGGCTTTTGATCTCCAGAATCAGTCGGGTCGCAGGGCACTTTTCCGCTGTCGCGAGGTAGGCGTCGAGCGTGGGGATGCGTTCGCCGTTGGGCAGGACGATGGCGGTGACGAGGCTCGCCCGGGCTTCGTCCATGCGGATGTCGGTGCCGCGGTAGGTGCGGTCGTGGTTGACGACGAGCCGCTTGTCCGCCGTCATCCAGACGTCGAACTCCGAGCCGTAGCAGCCGATCGAATCGGCTTTCGCGAGCGAGGCCAGGGAGTTCTGGGCCGATCCGGGGTGTTGCCAGTAGCCGCGGTGGGCGATGACTTTGGGTTGTGCGGCTGTGCCGGCTGCGAGCAGCAGGGCGGCGCTTACGGCGAGGAGTCTCTTCATGGGGTGCGGTTTTACGGTGGAATCTTTGTCAAAGATAGCGATGATTTTCCGAACGATCAAACGTTCGGGCGGGTGTGTCGGACTCCGCGGGGGTGAAAAAGGAAGATTTTGTTATTTTTTGACACGGGACAGCGGCTCCGGTTGCGGAATTTTTGCTATCTTCGTACAATCCGAAAATCGGAACAATCACTTAAACCCTAACAGGAACCATGAAAGAAAAAGTCAGCAGCAAATTCCGCGAACTCTACGGCGAGGGCGCGATTCTCTTCGCGTCGCCGGGGCGCATCAACCTGATCGGCGAGCACACCGACTACAACGGCGGTTTCGTCTTCCCGGGCGCCGTCGACAAGGGCATCGTGGCCGCGATCCGGCTCAACGGTACGGACAAGGTGCGCGCCTACGCCCTGGATCTGGGCGAAGAGGCCGAGTTCGGTCTGAACGAGGAGGACAAACCCGCTCAGTCGTGGGCCTGCTACATCTTCGGCGTCTGCCGCGAGGTGCAGAAGCGGGGGGGGGTAATCGGCGGTTTCGACACCGTGTTCTCGGGCGATGTTCCCCTGGGGGCCGGCATGTCGTCGTCGGCTGCGCTGGAGTCGACTTTCGCCTTTGCGCTGAACGACCTCTACCATTGCGGTATCGACCGATTCGAGCTGGCGAAGATCGGCCAGTCGACCGAGCATAACTACTGCGGCGTGAACTGCGGCATCATGGACCAGTTCGCCTCGGTGTTCGGCAAGAAGGGCCATCTGATGCGCCTCGACTGCCGCTCGATGGAGTTCGCCTACTTCCCGTTCGATCCGCAGGGATACAAACTCGTGCTGGTCAACTCGCGCGTGAAGCATGAACTGGTGGGCTCGCCCTACAACGACCGCCGCGCTTCGTGCGAGCGCGTAGCCAAGGTCCTGGGGCAGGAGTTCCTGCGCGGGGCCACGATGGAGCAGCTCGATGCCGTCAAGGATAAGATCTCCGAGGAGGACTACAAGCGTGCGCGCTACGTGATCGGCGAGGAGCGTCGCGTGCTCGACGTGTGCGAGGCGCTCGAAAAGGGCGACTACGAGACCGTCGGCAAGCGCATGTACGAGACGCATTGGGGCATGTCGAAAGACTACGAAGTGTCGTGCGAGGAGCTCGACTTCCTGGCCGAAGTGGCCGAGGAGTGCGGCGTGACGGGTTCGCGCATCATGGGCGGCGGCTTCGGCGGCTGTACGATCAACCTGGTCAAGGACGAGCTTTACGATGGCTTCATCTCGACGGCCAAGGCGAAGTTCGCGGCCAAATACGGTCATGAGCCCGAGGTCTACGACGTGGTGATCTCCGACGGTTCGCGCCGGCTCTGATGCCGCGCTGCGAAACGGCGGTACGAAAAACATCCGACCCTGAGGGGCCGGATGTTTTTTTTGTAGGGTGCGGGCTGTGTCCGCTGCGGTTACAACTCCCGGTCGATCAGCGAGCCGTTCTCCGAGAAGGTGAGCGTCTGGTTGCTGCTCTGACCCTTGATGTCCGCTTCGTAGGTCACCGTGCCGCGACGGTAGAGCTTGCGGGCCTCCTTGATCTTGAAGCCGGGGAACTGCTTGCCGATGTAGGCGCGTGCGCTCTCCGGAAGCTGGTCGCCGGCGATCTGGTTGGTCGAGTTGAGCAGACGTCCGTCGGGAGCGATGTCGATGTCGTAGTCGTTGCCGTCGATCTTGAACTGCGCGTTGTAGAAGTTGCCCTTCTCCTCGTAGTTCCATTCGATCGGATTGACGCGCGGATAGTTCTTTTCGACATACCCCTTGACGGCGGCGGGCACCGAATTTTCCGTGACGTTGCCGGCGAAAGCCCCGGCCGAGAAGAGTGCGACAGCGATGAGGAGGAATGTTTTTTTCATGGTTTGAAACACTGATTGGTGAATAATCCGTTACGAGGCGCTTCATTCATCGGAGGTCGGGATCGCGGTTTCGGGCGGCGATGGTTCCGGGTTTCGGTGCGGAAAGCCGCGAAAATAGTGCCAAAGCCGTTCGGAGTAGGGCCGGAAAGGCGCGGGCGTGGCGCAGCAGGGTGGAAACGTGGGGATTCGAAGCCGGGGGAGCGGCTGGCATCGGTTTTCGATAGCCGGGCGGCGTTGCCGGATGCTCTTGTCGGGGGGGGGCGGTGTTGCTGG
>CAMWWU010000055.1 GCA_947178025.1 uncultured Alistipes sp.
CTCGTATGCGGTCTGCACGACATCGAACGCATCGGAGGCGAGATGCCACGAAAATACGGGATTCGCGACGGCGACGCCCAAAGGCTGCTCCTGCCTTTCGCAGCGGGGCTGTTCGAGCGTTACGGACTCCGCGCATCCGGCAGTCAGCCAAGCGATCGACAGCAGGGAAAGTATCTGAAATCTGAACTTCATACTCTTTGAATCGTTATTTTATCAGTTCGAAACGGCGGCGCTCCACCTCCATGCAGTTCGGGCCGACCATCACCTCGAACGCACCGGGCTCGCAGACGTATTCCAGGTCGGCGTTGTAGAATTTGAGCAGATCGGCCGAGATCGTGAAGGTCACCGTGCGGGTTTCGCCCCGATCGAGGTGAATGCGTTCGAAGCCTTTGAGCTGCTTGAGCGGACGCGAAATGCTTCCCACCAGATCGCGCAGGTAGAGCTGTACGATCTCGTCGCCGGCGCGATCGCCCGTATTCCTCACGTCGACGGAGACCTCGATCGTCCCCTCTTCGGTCATGCGGTCGGCACTGAGCGTCATGGGCGAATACTCGAACGTCGTGTACGACAGACCGTATCCGAACGGATAGAGCGGCGTATTGGGCACATCGAGGTAGGCGCTCGTAAACTTCACGAACTTGCTGCCCTCCGGCAGCGGACGCCCCGTGGGAAGTTCGTCGTAATGAATAGGGATCTGCCCCACGCTGCGCGGGAACGAAGCGGTGAGTTTGCCCGAGGGGTTGACGTCGCCGAACAGCACGTCGGCGATGGCGTCGCCCGCCTCGCTGCCGGGGAACCACACGTTCAGGATGGCCGGCACGTGCTCGGTCTCCCAGTCCATCACCACGGGGCGTCCCATGAAGTAGACCAGCACGACCGGCTTCCCGGTTTGCAGCAACCGTTCGAGCAGCGCGCGCTGCGAGGCGGCAAGCGTCAGTTCCGACCGGCTGCTGCTTTCGCCGCTCTGCATCTCGTGTTCGCCGAGGAAAGCCACCACGACGTCCGCTTCGGAGGCGACGCGCACCGCCTCGTCGGCATCCTCCGGCGTACCGGGACGGTAGGCGAAATCCGCCCCCTTGTCGCGCAGATAGTTCCGGATCTGCTCCTCGTCGGCCTCGTCCTCGAAGCCGCAGCCGCGGGCGTAGAGCAGCTCCGCCCGATCGCCTATCGCGGTACGGAACGCATCCAGAATCGGGGTGTACTTTTCGGTCGCACCCGAAGGACTCCAGGTGCCCTGAATCTCCTTGCAGTCGGTGAGGAAAGGCCCGATGAGGGCGATCTTCCCCTCCTTGCGGAGCGGCAGGATGCGGTTGTCGTTCTTCATCAGCACGAAGGTCTCCGTCGCCAGCCGGCGTGCGAAAGCACGATGTTCGGGCGTATAGACCTCCTTGGCGGGGCGCGATACGTCGCAATATTTATACGGATCCTCGAAAAGCCCCAGCTTGTACTTGGCCTCCAGCACGCGGCGGCAGGCCTGATCGATCTTGTCTATCGAAACACGCCCTTCGTCCACCGACTTTTCGAGCGTGCGCATGAACGCCTCCGATCCCAGGTCCATGTCCAGTCCGGCATTCACGGCCAGCGCAGCCACCTCCTGCGTGTCGCCCATACCGTGCGCACACATCTCCACGACCGAGCTCGCATCGCTGACGACGAAGCCGTCGAAGCCCCAGTCGCTGCGAAGCAGATCGGTGAGCAGCCAGCGATTGCCCGTCGCGGGGATGCCGTCGACGACATTGAACGCACTCATCACCGAGCCGACACCGGCATCTATGGCCGCTTTGTAGGGCGGCATATACTCGTTGTACATGCGCAGGCGACTCATGTCCGCCGTATTGTAGTCGCGCCCGCCGTCCGATGCGCCGTAGAGCGCGAAGTGCTTGACGCAGGCCATCACCTGATCCCGGCGACGGTAGGTGTTGTCGCCCTGATAGCCCCGCACCATGGCTTCGGCGATCCGGGATCCGAGGAAGACGTCTTCGCCCGACCCCTCGGACATGCGTCCCCAGCGGGCATCGCGGCAGATGTCGACCATGGGCGAATAGGTCCAGCAGATGCCGTCGGCACTCGCCTCGACGGCGGCGATGCGCGCCGACTGCTCGATGGCCTCCAGGTCCCAGCTGCACGAAACGCCGAGCGGAATCGGGAACACGGTTTCGTAACCGTGGATGACGTCCTTGCCGAAGATCACGGGAATGCCCAGCCGCGACTCTTCGACGGCGACCTCCTGGATGCTGCGGATGTAGTCGACGCCTTTCAGACTGAGGATACCGCCCACTTCGCCCTTGCGGATGCGCTCGGCGATGTTGCTGCGCACGACAGGTCCGGTATATACGTCGCCGGCGCCGCAGAGATTCAGCTGCCCGATCTTTTCGTGCAGGGTCATTTTCGCCATGAGCCGGTCGATGTAACGGTCCATTTTCTTGTCGGATGAAGCAGCAGCGGTCAGCGGAGCCGCACTCGCAGCTGCAGCAGCCAAAATTAAAACCGATCGGTGTAAAATATTCATTCTTCTGATTGATTGGGTTAGTTCGTCAATTAACGGAGCGCATGTCCGTTTTCGAGACAGGCATACGCTCCGGATTCGGATGGCTGCGGACCGCAGCTTATTTCGGACGGATGTAGACGTTGCGCAGATCGAGCGTATACTCCGAAATGGGCAGCTCCTTTTCATGCCATATGAGGATTCGGAAGGTGCCTCCGGCACTGCCCCATTTGGTCTCCTCGATCGCCGACTGGATGTCGAGCGTTACCGTCGTCCACTCGTCGGTCGCCGGCATGTTCCAGTCGTAATCGTAGCGGAAGGCCGTATTCGTCATGAACATCAGCTGCGACCGCGCCAGAATCGAACAGCGGTACTGGAATACCAGCATCATGTCCGTGCGCCGCATCGACTGTTCGAGCGGCACGGAGAGCAGGAACCGTTCGGCAGCGTTGTAGTCGAGCACATACCGCATGGCATTCGGTTCGCCCTCGATCGGCACGGCGCTCTTGATTCCGGAGGACTTGGTCAGATCGTGCACCACGAGGATCACATCGCGCGGATCGACGACCGGCGTCACCTCGAAGCTCTGTTCGGCCGTTCTCCGGCCGTCGGCCATGTTTTCGGCGCAGACGATGATCTGCGTGGTACCCGTCAGATCGGATACGGTATAGCTTCCCGTCGCCGAGGCATCGACCTCTTCATCCATATACATCCCCAGGCCGTTGATGTAGCTCAGATAGAGCCATACGCCGACCTCCGTGTCATTCACCCAGCTGAGGCGCGCCCCGGCTTCGGTCGGCTCGAAGGCCACCGACTCCATCACGTAATCGGCCGCACCGGAGATATCCAGCGGCGTGCCGCGCACGACGACCGGAGCCGAATCCGCACCGCTGTAACCGTGGGCGACGAGGGTGAACTCGTATTCGTTCGTATCGGAGAATCCGCCCACGTAGGTCGTGGTCGTACCGTCGGCCGCCATGCCGAAGCGGCTGACCTTCTTGCAGGCGCGCTGTCCGGCGGCATCCAGCCACGAAACGGTCGTGTAATAATAGTCTTCGCCGGCGGGGGCCTTCCACGTCATGCGCACCGAGCCGATGAAGGATTCGCACTCCGCCTCCGTGACCGGCGCCATGCCTCCGCGCTTCGCATCGTCCTCGTTGCAAGCGGACGCAAAAGCGAGAAGAGTCGTCAGAAATATCAGGTATTTTTTCATCGCATTCTTTTTTTTGTGTATGCTACCAGCCCGGGTTCTGCCAGTCGGCACCGGTCAGCTCCTCCACTTTGTCCACTTCGGAGCGGTTGATCGGGAACATCAGGTACTTGTCTTCGTTGGTGCCGCGCACGGCCAGTTTCACCCGTTCGTAGGTAAACGCGCCGCTCAGGCCGCGTTCGATTCTCATGCCCGTTACGAACCCGTCCGTTTCGCGCAGGATCTTCCAGCGCCGCACGTCGAAGAATCGATGCTCCTCGAAAGCCAGCTCCACGCGGCGTTCGTTGCGATACCGCTTGCCGAAAGCATCCTTCGACATGCCGCGGGGCAGCTCGGGCATCTCGGCACGCGCACGGATCGCATTGACGGCAGCCCGCGCACAGAGCATCTCCCCGCCGACGGTCGACCGCACCAGCACGTCGGGTCCCTTGGCCTGATAGGCCGCCTCGGCGAAATTGAGGTAGAGCTCCGCCAGACGGAAGATCGGCATGTATCCGTCGCCGGCGATCTCCGTACCGGAGCGGTAATTGTTGTATTTGCGGACGTAATAACCGGTGCGCGTATAGCGGATATCGGTCACGTCGTCCGAGATTCCGCAGTTGCCGCCCACGTAGGTATCCACGGTCGTCGAACGGCCATCCAGATAGCGCAGCGCCCCGTTGTAGTAGATCGTGGCATAGAAACGCGGATCGCGGTTCTCATACGGGTTGTTCTGCTTGTACGTCAGATTGTCCGGATTGTAGTTGGGTTCGAGATGGTCGGCATCCTTGTAGGGCTGGTCCAAATCGAGCACCGGCTCTCCGTCGATGGTTTCGTAGGCGTCGATCAGCTCCTGCGAGGGGCCGGCACCGGCCCGGTCCATACCCGGAGTGATGGGAGTTCCGGCATATCGCCAGACGTTCGTCTGAGCCGACGACTCGAAAATCGTCTCCTTGTCGATCGAGCGGCTCGGGTCGGAGCGGGTGATATGGTAGTAGGCATACGCATTCTGCGCCACCGACGCGGCCGGCTTGGTCGTGAACAGCCGGAAGCCGTGCAGCAGACACTGATCCAGCGCCTCTTTCGTGATCTCGGTCGCCTTGTCCCACGTATATTTCCCCGAGCCGTCGTTCCAGAGCGGACTGGCGGCATAGAGGGCGGTCTGCGACATCACGGCGTAGGCGAACGCCCGGGTGATCGTGCCGCGCTCCGTATCGTTGATATCCCAGCGGAAACCCATCGTGCTCGGGCCCGAAGTCTCTTCGGTGGCCAGCGCCTTGCGGCATTCGCTGATGATGAAGTCGGCGCACTCCTCGAACGAAGCCCGGCCGTCGGCCTGATAGTCGTGTCCCGTACCGTAGGGAACCTTCACCAGCGGCACGCCGCCGTAGCGCTTGATCAGCTGCAGATAGTAGTAGGCCCGGGCCACCCGCACCTGGGCGATCCATCCGTTTTTCTCCACTTCGCGGAACGGATAGGTCGCAATCTCCGGATCGTCGATGTACAGCAGAAACGTATTGCAGCGGCGGATGGACTGATAGAGCGAAGCCCACGGATCGCCGATCGGGAAATAACTGGAGGTGGCGTAGCCCTTGTACCAGTCCGAAACCGCCCCGTCCGAGAAATCGCTCGCATCGTGCGCTTCGTCGCAGAACGATCCCAGCGACGTGCCGCCGCACGAGGTCATGCTGATCTGCGAAATCCCGCCGATACAGCCGCTGACATAACTCGATGTTCGTCCGTAATGTCTGAATATGTCCGCGTAAGCGATTCGACCGTCGGATCGGACATCCAGATCGGCACACGAACCGGCGGCCCATGCTCCGACGATGAGGATCAAAAGTCTGATTGTATTTTTCATCATAACGTATTGCTGTTAAAAGGTGACACTCACACCGAGGTTATAGACCCGATAGGGCTGAAAATCGCACAGCGTTCCGACTTCGGGGTCGATGTACTTCGAACGCATCTTGTCGAACGTCAGCAGGTTCTGTCCGCTCAGCGAGAAACGGATGTTCCCGGCTCCGATCTTGCGCGATATGCGCTCCGGCAGCGTATAGGAGATCTCGGCGTTTTTCAGGCGCAGGAACGAGGTGTCCCACACGAAGAAACTGTTGGCCACGTGGTTCGTCGATTCGTTGAGCGACAGCGCCGGATAGTCGATGCGCTCGCCGTTATTCCAGCGCTCCGGCGTCCAGGCGTTCCGGTGAATATCGGTGAAAACACCCTGGTAACCGTTCTCGTAGACGCCGACGCCGCTCACGACGGTGGATGCCTGGCCGACGCCCTGGAACAGGACGCTCACCTCCAGCCCTTTCCACTTGAATCCGGCCGTGATGCTGTACGTTTCGCGCGGAAGCCGCGAATAGCCGATCGGCGCCATATCCTTCTCGTCGATCACCTTGTCTCCGTTCAGGTCGCGGTAGATGAAGTCGCCCAGACGCGGGGTGCCGAAAGCATAGGTGAGCCCCGAGGCGTCCAGCTCGTCCTGGAAGTTGAACAGGCCGTTTCCGTTGCTGTAATCGATCAGATAGCCCCAGATCTGCCCCGAGGAGTAGCCCTCGGTGCGGTGACGGTAGGCATAGTCCGAATTGTAGGGCGCCTCGTTGACATCGAGCACCCGGTTGCGGTTGTAGCTGAACGATCCGCCGACATAGAACGACCACTCCCGGATCTGCTTCTCATACATGGCCTCGATCTCGAAACCCTGATTCTCCATCCGGCCGCCGTTGGTCCGCGGATAGTTGCCCAGCGCCACGCCCTGATACTCGGGAATTTTGCCCGAGCTGCTCACCAGCATGTTGTCGCATACCGACTTGTACCAGTCGAACGAAAGGCTCAGCTGGCGGAAGAGGCCCAGATCGAAGCCGTAGTTCTGCTTCTTCATCTTCTCGGCCGACAGATTGGGATTGCCTTTCAGGCCCTCGTTGCCGTTGACGTCGATGTAGTCGACATAGAGGATGCGCGCAGCGCCGAGCTGGTCGTTGGCCGTGATGCCATAGGAAGCCCGCAGTTTGAGCATGTTCAGCCACGAGGCACCGCGCAGGAAGCTCTCGTCCGAAACGATCCAGGCCGCCGACACCGACGGAGTGGCCACGTAACGGCGGTCGGGATGGAACTGATCCGAACCCGAGTAGCCGATGTCGCCCTTGATGAAGTAGCGGTTCCGGAAACCGTAGGTAACGGTCGCACCCATGCTTTCGCGCTTGTAGGGCAGATTGCTCTTCTGAAGCTCCTGCTTGAGGTAGAAGATGTACCCCATGGCGTCGATGGTGTGATCGCCGAACCGGCGGCTGTAATCGACGTGGGCATAGAGATTCAGGTTATAGTCCATGGTCGTGGACTTGCCGTAGGAGAGCGGCGTGTTGAGATCCGACCCCTTCTGCGTGAAATAGAGGCCCGACATATCCTTGGTGCGGATGTAACGCTCGAAATTCTGCGTCGTTCGGGTCTGATTCAGCGAATTGGTCTGGTAGGCCATCAGTCCGCCGAGCGAAAGTCCCTCGGTCAGGAATCCGAGGTCGAGGTTCAGTCCCGCCTGGGCGGTGAGATTGACGTAGAGATTGTTGATGTAGCCCGAACGGTTGAGCATACCGTAGACCGGCAGGCTCTCGTCGTCGTGCGTCACCACCTGCCCGCCGTTCTCATATCCGTCGCCGCTCGGCGTGAGCGGGCCGTACATGGTGGGAGGCAGCGAGAACAGATGGTCGTAGATCCCCGCATTCGAATAACCGGTGGTCCGCTCGTTCTTGACGTTTCCCGCCAGACGGAGAAAACCGCTCAGATAGGAGTTGAACTTCACGTCGACGTTCGAACGGAAGTTGATCCAGTCGTTCGCCGGCTGCGGATCGTATTTGGAATCGGGCTCTTCGACGGTGCGGAACGGCGACTGCTGGTGCATGTAGTTGACATTGGTGAAGTACTGCACCTTCGGGCTGCCTCCGTAGACGGTAACCCCCGCGCGTGTCATGTAGGTCACGGGGCGGACGAACATGTCGAACCAGTCGTTGTTGGGATACCGCTCGTCGCCGCCGGCGCGGAAACGCTCCGCATCCGACTGCGAGAACTGGGAGTAGCGCCCCAGCCCGTCGTTGAAGCCGGCCTGGTTGCGCAGGTCGACGTAATCGCCCGAGGAGACGAAAAGCGGCCGGCGGGTCATCTGCTGAAGCGACTGGTCGAGCGTGACCGTCACGTGCGTCTTGCCGACATGCCCGCGCCGGGTGCGGATCGAGATCACGCCGTTGGCCCCCTGGATGCCGTAAAGCGCCAGCACGGAGGCATCTTTCAGCACGGTCACCGATTCGATCTCATCGGGCGACAGATAAGCGTAGCTGGTATTGGGGCACAGCACACCGTCGAGGATGATCATCGGCGCCGATCCGTTGACGGTCGACAGTCCGCGGATCCACCACGACATGCCGATCGACTCGGTGTCGAACGCACCGCGCGACAGTTCGGCATTGTTCTCCAGCGTAGTCAGGCCGCTGAAGCGTCCTGAGAATGTTCGCGGCAGGCTGGCATCCGGCGTCTTTCTCAACTCCGTGCCCAGGACGCTCGACACAGCGCCCGTGACCGCTCTGGCGGGCAGCGAGTAGTATCCCAGATCGACGGTCTGCTCCTCGTCCGGAACGGCAGGCGAAGCGTCGGCAGGCTCCTGCCCGCGGGCGACCGTCGCCGAAAGGGTCAGGCACGCGCAAACGATCCAGGCCGCCATATTGTTTTTCCTGTAATTCATGTTGCTTTTCTTTTCAAATTATACCCAATCTTACCAACCCGGATTCTGCCACGACTCTCCGGTGACGAGTTCCAGGCGTGCGACCTCGACCGGCGGGATCGGCAATAACAGATCGCGCATCTCGGCACCTCCGCGCGGCGTGGTCGAAATGCTGTACCGTTGGTACTTGAACGTGCCGTCGCCCTGCGGAATCGGCTCCATGCCGGTCAGCCACTGGCAGGTCGCCGACAGATCGCCTCCCGGGTGTTGCCAGCGGCGCAGGTCGAAATAGCGGCACTCCTCCCACGCCAGCTCGATCTGACGCTCGTTGCGCACGCGCAGGATCATCTCCTCGCGTCCCAGTCCGGCGGGCAGCGGAGGCATCCCCACGCGGGCGCGGATCTCGTCGACAGCGGCCTTGGCTTCGTCCAGACGGTTCGCCTCGGCGGCCGCTTCGGCATAGTTGAGGATGATCTCGCCCAGGCGGAAGAACTTCCACGCCGGGGTCTGGATGCCGTTCTGCTTGCATGCGCCGGGCTGCACGAACTTGCAGTGGTAATAGCCGGTGCGGGTATTGAATACCTGTCCGGGCGTGAGGTTGATCTCGTTGAAACCGCCCTTGAACGTCTGCACCGTCTTGGGCTCGCCGCTCCAGATGAATACCGACCCGTTGTGCATCAGGGTCTCCTCCATGCGCGGATCGCGATTGGCGAACGGATCGTCGGGATCGTACAGCTTGTTCGCCCGGTTGTAGTTCGGCACGAGGTGTTTGTCATCCGCATACGGATTCGCCAGATCGAGCACCGGCTCGCCGTCGATCGTATTGAAGGCGTCGACCAGCTCCTGCGTGGGACATGCGCCGCAGGCATAGGTGCCGTCGACCCCGTTCTGCCCCTTGCTGCCGATATAGCCGATATGCCATACGAAACACGTGTGCCCTACGTGCTGCCAGATGGTTTCGCGGTCGCGCGGCTCAGCCGCATAGTCGGCCGCCGTGTTGAAAAGCTGTCGGAATGCGGCGGCCGGCCCCGTTCCGTAGGTGTTGGGATTCGTACACTCCTTGAACAGCTCGTAGCCGTTGCTCTTCAGAGCGTTCACCGCATCGCGGTTCATCTCGTAAGCCTCCGCCCAGTGGTCCTCCCCCTCGTTGAAGAGCGGACTGGCGGCGAAGAGCATCATCTTCGACTTGATCGCCCAGGCAAGCGCCTTGGTCGCCCGCAGATTCTCCGACGCGGTGGTGATGCGCCACGGCAGATTGTCCGAATAGATGGCCGCATCGCAATCCTCTTCGATGAATTTGGCCACTTCGTACACCGATTCGCGCCTCATGGTCGAGAAGTCCGAATCGAATGCGATCGACTCCCGAACCACCGGCAGCGCACCGAACCACTTGACGAGTTCCGAGTAGAAGTAGGCCCGCAGTACGTGCGCCTCGGCGCGCAGACGGTCCCGGTCGACCTCGCTGATCACGGCCGCATTGTCGATGTTCTCGATGAACTGCGAACACAACCGGATCTGCTGCCAGTAGCGCGTCCAGTAGTTATTCGTGCACCACGTGGTGTTCTGTTCGGAGTCCAGCCATGCGTCGCGCACCGGATGGTCGGACGCGGCGGCCCGGCCCTGATACATTCTCGGAGCGGCACCGCTGCCGCCGTCACCCGAGGTCCATGCGTCGTCGCTCAGCGACACCGGAGCCGGATCCCAGCCCCAATAGAAGTAGCCCTTGCGCGGCAGGTTGTTGTAACAGGTATTGAGAAATGCGCTGACCTTGGTCGGATCCTTGAAGACTTCGTCCAGCGACAATCTTCCGTCGGGAGCCGTATCGAGGACGTCGGTACACGAGCACAGGATGCCCGCAGCAGCGACGGAAGAGATAATCAAATGCTTCAATTTCATAATGTTCGGTTGTTAGAAAACAATGTTAGCACCGAAATTCACCATCTTCGTCAGCGGATAGTTGGCTTCCCAGTTCTGCTCCGGATCGATTGCATCCAGCTTGATCTTTTTCCAGGTAATCAGGTTATTGCCGTTGACGTAGACGCGCACCTTTTTCATGCCCGCCTTGCGCAGCCACCGCGACGGGAGGCTGTAACCCAGCTCGATGTTCTTCAGACGCAGGAAGCTGCGGTCCATGATGAAAAAGTCGTTGGCCAGATGGCTCGGGCCGGACACCGTCGACAAAGCCGGATAGTCGATGCGCTCGCCGTTGGCATAACGCTCCTGCGTCCACGCATGCCGGTGCCATTCGACATAAACACCCTCACCGTTGAATTCGGTGACGCCGGGATAGTTGTTGTACAGACGCGAGGCCTTGCCGATACCCGAGAAGTGAACCGAAAAGTCGATGCCCTTCCAATCGACCGAAGCCGAGAATCCGTAGGTGATGCGCGGCACGTTGCTGTAACCGATCGGCGCCATGTCGTATTCGTTGATCACCTCGTCGCCGTTGAGGTCGCGATAGAGGAAGTCGCCCAGACGCGGCGTGCCGATCTTGTACATCTCGGTCGCCCGAGCCAGCTCCTCCGGCGTATTGATGTATCCGTTGCCGTTGCTGTAATCGATCTTGTAACCGAACTGCTGGCCGATGCTGTATCCGGTCTTGCGGTAGCGGTAAGCGTAATCCGCCGAGAGGATCGCCTCGTCCATGTCGAGCTGCTTGTTCTCGTTATAGGCGAAATTGCCCTTGACGGAGAAGGTCACGCCCGATTTGAACCGTTTGTTGTAGCCGGCCTCGATCTCGTAGCCGTGGTTCTCCACGACGCCCATATTCACTTTGGGCAGGTCCGTCGTCGCGATACCCAGAATCTCGGGAACGGTGCCTCGGGAGATCAGAATGTCTTCGCGGCGCTCGCGGAAATAGTCGAACGACAGCGAAAAGTCCTTGAACAGCCGCAGATCCACGCCGTAGTTCTGTTTGTAGGCCACCTCCCAGGTGATGTCGGGATTACCGAACTTGCTGATCAGCACAGCCTGTCCGCGTCCCAGCGAGGGAATCAGACCGCCGACCATCTGGATGTTGTCCAGATACAAGAAACGGTCATTGCCCAGCTTGTCGTTGCCGACCTTACCATACGAGACACGCAGTTTCAGATGGCTCAGCACCCGATTGTCGCGCAGGAACGCCTCGTTGCTGACGACCCAGCCGGCCGAAAGCGCCGGGAAGAGACCGAAACGGTGTCCCTTGGCGAACTGCTCGGAACCGTTGTAGCCGACATTCACCTCCGCCAGATAACGGTCGTCGTAGCCGTAGGTGGCGCGCGCCGCCAGACCGATGATGTTGTAAGGCAGATCGGCCGCGGCTTTCTGCCAGTTGTCGCGCTGGAAGAGCGCCATGGCCGTCACGTCGTGACGTCCGAACCGGCGTGCGTAGTTGATCGAATATTGCAGGTTGAGGTAGTAGTTCGAAGCGTTCGAGCGCACCGGAGCCATCAGCACATCCTGCTTGTCGGTCTCGACGGCCTGATAGTAGGAGGTCTCTTCGGGCGACGTAGCCGGATGGGCGCGGTAGACGTCGTAGACGCGGGAGGCCGACAAAGTGGTGGCCGCAACGGCGTCGAACGCGATCATGAGCTTCGTGCTCAGACCCTTGGTTATGAAGTCGAGCCCCCAGTCCAGCGCCAGCGAGGAGTTGAGGTTCATGTTGGTGGTCTCCTGATAACCGCGGCGGTTCAGCTCCGCGTACTTGTTGGTTTTCAGGTCGGCATTGAAACTCGAACCGACGATCTGATCGGCCGGCACCTCGACACCCGCATCGGTGTAGTATCCGGCCACGGTGACAGGCCCCGGCGTGTTGGACGGCGTGGCCCAGATGGAGGACATCATGTCCGCCACCATGGAACTCAGGTCGCCGAACATCGCCTGGCACTGAGGCGTGTTCGACTGTTGCAGGTAGGAGGCCACGTTGACCGAGAGCTTGAGGCTCTTGGCCAGTTTGAAATCGACATTGGCACGGAAGTTGTAGCGATTCATCTTATAGCTGGGATCGTAGCCGAGCTTCGACGGCGATTCGGTCTTGAACTGTCCGCTCTGACCGATGTAGCCCACATTGATGAAATAGTTGATCTTGTCCGTACCGCCGTTCATGTTGACGTTGATGCGCGTCTGGGGAGCCCAGTCCTTGAAGAACTCCTTCATGATGTCGCGGTCGGGGAAGAAAACGGGATCGGCGCCGCTCTTGTACATCTGAATCATGTAATCGTTGTACGCCGGCTGCTTGCCCTCGTTGCGCAGCGCCTGGTTGCGCAATTCGGCATATTCCCACGAGTGCGTGCGGTCGATCGAGGTGGTGAAGCGCTGCAAACTGTAGTCGACCGACACGCTCAGCTCCATCTGCCCGGCTTCGCCGCGCCGTGTCGTGATGAGCAGCACGCCGTTCGCACCGCGCACGCCGAACATGGCCGTCGCCGAGGCGTCTTTGAGGATGGTCACGGAGGCCACCTCGTTGGGATCGAGCGTCCCGATGCCGTCGCGCGGCACGCCGTCGATGAGAATCAGCGGGTTCGCACCGTTCGTACTGCTCGCGCCGCGCAGGTAGAGCGTCACGTCGTCGCCGCCCGGACGTCCCGAGGTCTGCATGGTCGCCAGACCCGGAAGCCGTCCCGACAGAGAGGCCGAAAGGTTGCTCTGCGAGCTCTTGAGCAGATCCTTCGTCTGGATCGAGGCGACCGAACCCGTCACGGAGATCTTCTTCTGCGATCCGTAGCCCACGACCACCACGTCGTCCAGCGTATTCGTGTCCTCGGTCAGCGCGACCTCGACGAAAGTCCGTCCGTCGGTCGCAACCTCTTTCTTGGCATAACCGAGGTAGGATACCTCGATGACGGCATTCGCCCCCACGCGAAGCCGGAACGTACCGTCGATATTGGTCGTCACACCGTTGGCATGGTTGCCCTGCTCGATGACATTGGCACCGATGAGCGGAGCGCCGTCGGAGTCGACGACTTTGCCGGTCAGCACTTTCGATTCTCCGGCTTTGGTCGGCGCAGCCTCGACGGCAGACGCCGAACCGGAGGCGACCGACGCCGACGGAACTGCGGTCAGCAGCAGCAGCGCCAAACCGAGCGCCGCACCCCGAAAGGGGCGCAGACGCTGCGGTATGAATCGATTTGTCTTCATAATCTTCATCTTGTTTGTTGTAATCGTTTCGTCAGTCCGTTACCTGGTGGATGATATCCGACCACTTGCTCACGCCGATGACCGACAGATACTGATCGAGTACGGCGCTTTCGTTGGCCGTGCCGTAAGCCTGGTAGACATACCACGACGGCTTCTTGCCCCACGGATCGTTCGCATAGTCCTTGGCATAATGCAGACCCAGATTCAGGTTGCCCTCCACGGCACTGTCCTGCAGCGCATGCCAGATGAGCGTCTGAATGCCGGGAAGCTGCTCCACCTTCTTGAGCGCATAGGCCGCGCAGGCCGCCTGCTCCTTCAGCTCCTGAGCCGTGTGGCTGCGCGAGCTGCCGCCGTTCTCGGTCAGCCAGATATCGCGCGACTTCACGCCCTTGTACATGTTGGCCGGGATTCGGCTCCACTTGTCCAGCACTTCCAGATTCTTGAACGTCACCAGACGGGTGTTCATCGACCATGTGGCATCCGTATCCTCCCACGTGCGCGAATTGAAGTTCTGCGGATAGGAGTGGTAGCCCATGCCCCAGTAGAAGTCGCCCTCCTTGGCGCTGAACTGGGTCAGCAGGTCGAAGATCTTCTTCACGGCATACTCCGCACGCACGCCGGTCGAGATGACCTCGCGCGTCCACGACTGCGTGACGGGCACCAGAATCTGCGCATGCGGATTGTACTGGCGAATGATGTTATGGCCGATGCGGATCGACTTGGCGAAATAGTCCACGTAGTAGGCCAGCGGCTTGTAACCGATATTGTTCCAGTTGGAGGGGTCGTCGATCTCGTTGTGCAGGACGTAGCGGTGGATACGGCCGTGCGTACCGTCGGAGTAGCGCGACGCCAGGAAGTCGAGCGCCGCCGCCCAATAGTTCACGCTCTTGGGCTCGTCGAGGTTGATCATGGAGTAGTAGCCGTTCGTACCGGCGGGCTCCTCGAAATCGGGATGCTGGAAGAGCATGCCCAGATCGTGGTCGTAATTGCGGTAGGCGGTCGCGTCCTTCGACTCCTCGGGACGGACGCAGACGACCGTGAAGACGGCGATATTGCGCTTCTGGAACTCCAGCAGATCCTTGTCGATCGACTCGAAATACCCCTTGCTGAAATAGTAGTCCTTGCCCAGATACTTATGAGCGATCACCTGGTCGCCCTTCTGCATGGCCTTGGCCTGCGTCTCCCACATGACGGCCGTCACGGGAATGCCGACCAGCACGGCCTTCAGCCCCAGCGCATCGACATCGGCCCAGCCGGCGGTCGAGCTGCGGTCGGCCTCGCCGCCCTTGGTCAGATCGCCCGTACAGTCGGGAAGCGACGACGCCTTCGACTGGTCGATCATGTCGGCATCGGCGTAGCGGCAGAAAGAGGCGATCTCCTCCTTGCCGTCGACGGTCCGCACCAGCACGAATTTCGAAAGCAGACGGTCGTAGGGATAGCCGTCGTACTCGACCACGCGATCGAGCGTCACGTTGAACGCACCGGAGGCGATGCCGGTCTTGCACTTGCGGAAAGAGTCGAGCAGCAGCGCGTGCTCCCAGGGCAGCACTTCGGCCAGCGAATAGGTGCCGCTGCCGTTGCAGAGACCCGAGACGGTCACCTTGTCGGCCGAGACGCTCACGGAGGTAATCTCCGACGCATAGCTGCTTTTCAGATAGACGGGCAGCTCCTCGCCCAGCTTCTCGATGCCGAGCTTCCGGTCCTGCTCCGCTTCCAGGGCAGCCCGCTCCTCGGCCGTCATGCTACGCAGCGAAACGTTCCGCAGATAGATCATGATATCCGACACGCTGCCGAAATCGAGGCGCAGATAATCCTGCACCTTTCCCCACGAATATTTCCCGATCGCATCGTACAGATTGCACGAATAAGTCT